>DJNY01000136.1 GCA_002441865.1 Lachnospiraceae bacterium UBA6452
TGCTTTTCTTTCATGGCAGCCATCATCATCTGTGCCTGCTTTGCCTTGCCATACAGATCCGAATCATATTCCATCAGCTTCTTTTCATCCGTATAAGGCACTTTGTCTCCCGCACACATTCTGGCTACTGTTGTCATGATCTTAGCCATAGTCGCTGCCATACCTGTTTCGGGATCAGCCAGTGCCTTTGCATTTTCCGCGTTGGCTGCCAGGCACCACTGCTCCGTCAGACCGTCCAGTACCTCCTGGTTTTTATCAAATTCTTCCTGCGTCTTTTCGATCGAAAGCTGCAGCGTTGCAGCCTCCTCCGACCATGTTTTGTCATTGGTTGCCTCAAATTTGGCTTTCGCAGCATCTCTCTGCTTTACCAGACTGCGTGTCTGATCAACAAGCTGCTGTCTGTATCTCTGATAAATGGGCATTGCGTCCTTAAGCTTCATCTTTTCAACCTCCCTGTTGCTATTGATCAAGTTATATACTTCCCTGTATTTTTCCTTTTATATCATATAAATCGGCATATTGCCATGCAGGCTTAACCCCCTCTGCTTCTCTTTGCTGTCAAGGCACAAATTTCCCTTTTTATTTCATATGGCAGATAGTATACTATATGTAAGGGTTTTATTACCCGGTACTAACCTTATGGAAGAAAGGATTTCTCATCTATGGAAAAGTTTTTCAAACTCAAAGAAAACGGAACCGATGTCCGTACAGAGGTTCTTGCCGGTATTACCACCTTTATGACAATGGCGTATATTCTGGCGATCAATCCGAATATGCTCTCCGCAGCAGGCATGGACGCTACAGCCGTTCTGATCGCAACCTGCTTATCCGCCTTCTTTGGCACTATGTGTATGGCACTGTTTGCAAACTATCCGTTTGCACTTGCTCCGGGCATGGGACTGAATGCATACTTTGCTTACACGGTCTGCCTTGGCATGGGCTATGACTGGCGTGTTGCACTGGCAGCGGTTGCGGTAGAAGGTATCATTTTTATTGTTTTATCGCTTACCAATGTCCGCGAAGCTATTTTCAATGCGATCCCAAGCATGCTCAAAAAAGGCGTCAGCGCAGGTATCGGTCTTTACATCGCATTCATCGGTCTGCAGGGTGCTCATATCGTCGTCAACAGTGACTCTACCCTGATCACTTATGTCAGCTTCCGTTCCAAGTTCGGAACAGAAGGCATCTGCGCACTGCTTGCCCTGATCGGTCTTTTCCTGACCGCTATTTTATATGCCCGCAATGTAAAGGGATCTATCCTGATCGGTATTATCGCCACATGGGTTCTCGGTATGCTCTGTCAGGCAGTCGGTATCTATCAGGTAACGCCGGAAGAAGGCTTCTATTCCTTATATCCGTCCCTTGCCATTACTGATTTTTCCAAGTTTTCCCTGACCTTCGGACAAGTATTTAAAGCTGATTTTTCGGGCGTCAGCATCAGTAATTTCATAGCCATTTTATTTGCTTTTCTTTTTGTTGATATGTTTGATACGATCGGTACTTTGGTCGGCGTTGCAACAAAAGCAGATATGCTTGACAAGGATGAAAAGCTGCCTCGCATCAAGCAGGCATTGTTTGCGGATGCGATCGCTACATTAGTCGGTGCTATCTTCGGTACTTCCACAACAACCACCTATGTGGAAAGCTCCGCCGGTGTCGGTGCAGGTGCCAGAACCGGGCTTGCCTCTGTTGTGACCGGACTGATGTTCCTGCTTGCCATCTTCTTTGCCCCGATCTTCACAGCCATTCCGGGCTTTGCTACCGCTCCGGCTCTGATCTTCGTTGGTTTCCTGATGGTAACCGCAGTGACAGGCATCAGCTTTGATGATCTGACGGAAGCTGTTCCCGCTTACCTCTGCCTGCTTGCTATGCCACTGATGTACAGCATTTCAGAAGGCATTGCGATCGGCGTGATCTCCTATGTCATCATCAATCTGTTTACCAAAAAAGCGAAAAAGATCACACCGCTGATGTATGTACTGGCAGTCTTATTTGTTGCCAAATATATTTTCCTGTGATCCTATGGCAAATGCCCAGCCTTCCCCAGTTTGAAACTGAGGATGGCTGGGAATTTTTTATTATAACGACCATTCATCAGAGCGTATCCCGCCCCTGCTTATAACCCCAGATCTGCATAATCCTGTGGAAGGAATCTATGATAGATCATATGACAGCCTTCCTCTTTAAAGCAGTAATAATACCTGTCTTCTCCTTCTGTAAAGCAGATATAGAAATCAAACTCATCCGACTGCATTTCCTGAATCAGAAATGGCTTTTCCTGCGCCTCAAATAATGCGATCACATCCTGTTTTGTTACCCCATGCTTACTAACCAGCTCTATCAGCCTTGCAATGAATGAATTTTCCTGTTTATGTGTATGCACGTAAGTCGATGCTTCCTCTGTCAGAAAGAAGCAGAAACGATCGCCCTTATGCGTTACCCTGCTCTCGCCAAATATAGGCTGCGCCGTCGTCAAAAAATCCTGTAATCTTATCTGCATTTCTTCTGCCGAAATCTCATCTCCAAAGAAATGATTTAAAGAGGACAAGGGATAATACAGTCTGACCGGCTCATCGCGATACCCCAGCTTGATCTGCTGCTCCAGCATCACATCTTCTATATTTGCTGCTAACTTTTGATATGCTTCTTTCCACATATGACTGCTCACTTTCTTTTCATTTCCATCTATGCAGATAAATCTTCACACTCTTCTGTGACCATCATACCCTATTTTTGCCGGTATCGCCACATTCTTTTCCTGATCTTCCTTGTTACACTTCACACG
>DJNY01000038.1 GCA_002441865.1 Lachnospiraceae bacterium UBA6452
CGATTTTTAAACCAGCAGGCAAAAGGCTATCTGGCGAACCGCCTGGCGAATAAATTCCTGACCTGTCTTTCCAACCTGTTTACAAGGCAGCATCTGACAGACATGGAAACCTGCTATAAGGCATTTCGCAGAGATGTGATCCAGAGTATTGATATTGAAGAGAAACGTTTTGGTTTTGAACCGGAGATCACGGCAAAGATTTCCAAAAAGAGGATCCGGATCCATGAGGTTCCGATCTCCTACCATCCGCGCACGACAAAAGAAGGCAAGAAGATTGGTTTTAAAGACGGTGTAAGAGCAATTTACTGCATCTGGCGGTATCGATAAGGAGTGCATATGCAGGATTTTGCAAAAAAAGTCTGGGACTGGCTGGAGCATCTGTTGTATTTCATATTTGTGAAAGTATTACATCTTACTTTTCTGGAAAAAAACTGGACAGGTTTTATGCAGTTTGTGAAATTCGGCATGGTAGGACTGTCCAATACACTGCTCAGTTATATACTGAATGTCGCGGTGCTTCTTATACTGACACCTTTTTCCGTATCCTGGGATTTTTTCGCAGGAAATATTGTCGGATTTGTGCTCAGTGTGCTCTGGTCATTTTATTGGAACAACCGGCTTGTATTCACGGTGAAGGAAGGCGAGCACAGATCAATGTGGAAAGCGCTTCTGAAGACTTATTTATCTTATGGATTTACAGGGATCATCCTCAGCAATGTATTGTCGTGGGTATGGATCACGCAGCTGGGTATCTCGAAGTTTATAGCACCGGTGATCAATCTGTTGTTCAGTGTTCCGATTAATTTTATTATGAATAAATTATGGGCATTTAAGTGATGCGTGTATGATACTGTAGTTCTTAATCGTAAGGATGAATGGAGCTTGTATGAAAAAAATAAAAAGTTATCTGGCAGTCTGGCTTGTGATCTGTATATTTGTCACATTGCTTGTGCCGGCAGAGATATTTGCAGAAGAAATCGGAGCGGAAACGGCGCTTAGCGTTTCCGCTTCTTCTATAGGATATGAGTCTTCTGCGGCATATGAATACGCAGGTGTCAGCGATAACCGGTCGGTGGTCAGTGAGAACACGGAACTGGATACGGAAAGCGGCAGTATTTCGGAGAATGATGCGGATACGGTAAAGATCCTGTTTGTGGGAAACAGTTTTACCAGATATCACAAGACGGATGTAAGATATTCCGTACCGAACCAGTTACAGGAGCTGGCAAGCCTGACGGGCAAAAAAGTAATGGCGGACTGTGTGACGAACGGAGCTGCCAAACTGAGCTATTATGCTGGTATGTCTGCAAAATACAAAACATATTATCAGCAGCTTGTGACAATGCTGATGGGGGAAGACTGGGATTATGTCGTGCTGCAGGAGCAGAGTGTCGTACCTGCCTTTTCGGCCGATGCGGAAATGGGACCGGCGGTTGCTTCCTTGCAGAAGCTGATCGGTAAGCTGCGTCCGCAGGCAAAGCTTCTGCTTTATATGACGCACGCATATGAATTTGCGGGAAATAAAAACCGGGCGGCGATCCATACGGATGAGCTGCAGAAAAGAGTGGGGGCTGCCTATCTGCATATCGGAAGTGAGTATGGGATCGATGTGGTTCCGGTCGGTATGCAGTTTCAGAGGGCAAGTGTATTCTGTTCAGATCAGCAATTTTTGAGCAAGGACGGAAAACATCCGTCAAAGCTTGGTTATTTTGTGGCGGCGTGTTGTTTTTATCAGAAGATATTTGGGGATCTGCCGGATCTGGATGCATCAAAGCTGACGGCAAATGTGCCACAGAATGTGCAAAAGGGAATAGCGGTGCTGGTCAGAGATCCGGTTCTGACAACAAGCTGTGATCCGCAGGAATATCTGCTGGTCGGAGAAAACGCAAATATGCAGGTGCTGGACAGCACGGTTTCCGTGAAATACAGCTCAATGGATAAAGATGTTGCAACGGTAAACAGTAAAGGGCAGATCACAGCGGTTTCAAAAGGCACGGCTGTGATTGTGGCACAGGCGGCAGATGGCAGACAGGGGTTCTGCACAGTATATGTTACAAAGCCGTTGTCTTTTGGACGGAAACAATATGAAGCAGGGCTGGGAGACAATATCTGCATTCTGCCGGAATACCGCAGTGATGCGATGGAATGGAAGAGCAGCAATCCAAAGGTGGCGGAAGTGGATGCGGATGGCATGATCCATACAAAACAGCCGGGGACAACAACGATCCGGGTGACAGATCTGAACAATCCGGACAGCACGGCAAGTTTCATACTTTATGTGACGCTGCATGCGCCGCAACAGATACAGTGCAGTACAGCAAAGAAGCTTCCCCGGAGTAGAAAAGGGGATGTGATCGGATACAGGCTGTCATGGACAAGAGTAAACGGAGCAGTCCGGTATCGGATTTACAGAAGTACAAGGAAAAACAGCGGCTATGAACTGATAGGAAAGACAAAAAATACATCGTATCGGGATCGGACGGCGAAGATCGGGCAGACATATTATTATAAGGTCGCAGCGGCCGGCAGGAACGGTGCATATGCCAGTGATATGTCAGAGTATGTCAGGTGCAGCAGCCGGCAGGCAAAAATACAAAAGATTCATGTACTGCGGAAAAAGAAAAGCGCAGTTATTACATGGAAACGTGTCAGGAATGCCAAAACATATCTGGTATACAGAAAACAAAAGAATGGCGTATTTAAGCAGATCGGATCCGTTTCTGCATCCGGAAAATGTTCCTTTACAGATCAGACAAGAAAAAAGAAAAAGAACTATATCTATAAGGTCGTGGCAATGTAATGCTGCGGCCTTATTTTCTTAAGATATTCATAATTTCGCGCTTTTCCATATGTTGTGCGTTGCAATCTGAAAATAAGGCGTGTAAGATAAAAACAGATGTCAAAAGACAAAAACAAGGAGTGAAAAACATGAAAAAGAAAATGAAACATATACTGGCAATGCTGCTGGCACTGTGTCTGTTTGCGGAAACGCCGCTGACGGCGATTCCGGTACTGGCAGAAGGAACAGATGAAGTAACTGTGACAGATGTGTCGGAAACCGTATCCGGTACTGATACTTTTGCACAGACAGCGCAGGAGACGCTTTCCGGAAACCAACCGGCAGAAGTGAAAGAAGCAGATCTTCCGCTGAACTATTTATATGTGGAAAATATGTACATAAAAAGCCCTGCAGCAGAAAAAATCTATGTGTCTGCAGGCAGCGGGCAGGAGCAGTTTACAAAGGCTGCGCTGACTATGCAAAATAAAGAAACAGGGGAAACAAAAGAGGTTTCTCTGGCAGAGCCGGGAA
>DJNY01000208.1:0-17164 GCA_002441865.1 Lachnospiraceae bacterium UBA6452
GAGCTGTTCGGGACCAAAAGCGGCGACGGTTTTGCAGATCTTGCAGAATATGATGCAGACGGAAACGGCTGGATCGATGAAAACGATCCGATCTTTGACAAGCTTCGGATCTGGGCAAAGGATGAGAACGGAAAAGATGAGCTGTACACACTCAAAGAAGTGGGAGTAGGCGCGATCTGCCTGCAAAAAGCAGCAACAGATTTCTCGCTCAATTCACAGAAAGACAATACGCAGAACGGACAGATCCGCAGCACCGGTATCTTCCTGTATGAGAACGGAACAGCAGGAACGATGCAGCAGCTGGATCTGGCACAGTAGGACGAGTATGGACAGAGCAGATCCACTATAAACGTCATACAATAAAATCCCATCAGCACAGCATTGTGTTGGTGGGATTTTGCGTGAAAAAACAGGTCGTATTCTTTATTTTGCGTCTGCTGCATATACTGCTCAGAGGTGTATGCATATGAAACAGACCATGAAAGATGCTCTTGCGGTTATCTTATTCTTGCTTTTATTCCCATATTTTGCAATGTCCTTCTGGCAGCAGAAACATGAGAAGGCAGCGCCGGAGAATGACAGCCTGCAGCAGGATGCGGTAGAGCTGACGGAACAGCTCTCAAAAGGAACTTATTTTGTCTATTGGGAAAAAGAACAGAAAAAGATCCCGGCAGAGCTTTTCCTGGTGGGCGCACTCGCCGGCAGTATCGACAGTACATATGAGGCAGAGGCACTGAAGGCACAGGCAGTGATGCTCAGGAGCAGTCTTTACCGCAAAATGCAGCAGGAAGATACAAAAATTCTGAAACTGACAAGTGCAGACAGCAGTTATCTTTCCGTAGCGGAGCAGAAGAAAAAATGGGGAGACAGTTATGAAGAGAAAGAGAAAAAACTGCTAGAGACGGTCAGTCAGACGAAAGGCGTTGTTGCCATGTATGAAGGAACACCTGTGATGGGCTGCTACCATGGCATGAGCGCCGGGATGACAAGAGACGGAACAGAACTTTCCGGAGAATATGGCTATCTGAAGCAGGCGGACTGTAGTAAAAATCTGTCTGCTGACTCCTATATGCAGACAACCGGACGGAAAAAAGAGCAGGTGGGAGATCTGGCTGCAGACTCTGTAAAGAAGGATGCGCAGGGCTATGTACTCGAGCTTGTACGGAACGGGGAAAGCGTAAGCGGCGAGTCACTGCGGGAAGAACTGCAGTTACCTTCCTCTAATTTTACATGGAAAGAAAAAAACGGAAGCTATATTTTTACGACAAAAGGAACCGGTCATGGATTTGGATATGATCAGTATTACGGAAATCTTCTGGCACAGCAGGGACAGGATTATCAGGAAATACTGGATTATTTTTATCGGGATATTACATTTGACCGCATGGAATAAGAAACTTTTTTACGTATAAACACTGCATAGTCTGCGGTAAAAGCGGAAATACTGCAACTGAGGTGATGAATATGCGCAAAAATGACAAAAAACAAAGGAGAAGTCTTCTGTTTTCCACGGCTGTTGTGGTCACAGGCTGTCTGCTGACCGCCTTTTATGTGAACCGGGAAATGCCAAAAAGCGAGTATGAAGTGGATCTTTCACAGCTTTCGGGGGAGCAGAAGCAGGAAGATCTGACCGGGGACATACGTACGGAAGGGGCAGGAATTGCAAGGGTAACGGGAAATGATGTAAAAAATCCTGTGCGCCTGCCTGAAACGGATACGGAAGAAAAATCAGTGAAAGATGGTAAGCAGAAGATAACTGAATCTCAGGACGGTACGAAACAGCAGACGTCATCAAACACAGATCAGTCAGGGCAGCAGATGCCTCAGGACGGAGAGCAGATGCAGCAGGACAACACGGAAGAGGATAAAATACAGTCACAAAATGATACGGATGAGCAGCAGAAAGATACAAGCGGGCAGCAGAGCAGCGCAGCAGAAGAAACGACAGAAACTGCAGCAGCGGTTCTGACATTTTCACCAGAGGACGGCATGACATGGCCGGTCAGCGGTGATGTGATCCTAAACTACAGCATGGATGCGGCTGTTTATTTCCAGACGCTCGAGCAGTACAAATACAATCCGGCGATTTATATCAGTGCAACGGAAGGAACACCGGTCAGTGCCTGCGCAAAAGGTGTGGTAAAGGAGATCGGAACGGATGCACAGCTCGGACAGTACGTTGTAACATCACTCGGAAGCGGCTATGAGGTTATCTATGGACAACTGACAGATCTGCAGGTAGAGGAGGGCACAACGGTTGCCAGAGGCCAGGTGATCGGAAATGTGGCAAAAACAACAAAATATTTCTCTGTAGAAGGCGACCACGTCTATCTGGAGATCTTAAAAGACGGAACACCGGTCGATCCGCTGCAGCTTCTGCAATAGGCACTTCGTAAATCAGAAATGCTCTTTACCTGTCAGGATGCATGCGTTATAATAAATGACGTGAATCACCCGAGGAGGTAATTTTTTGACGAAGGATAAAAGGGAAATCAAAAAACGCATAGCTGCGTTTTTTTCTGTCTCCCTCTGCCTGCTGCTGATGGGGTGTCAGACAGGGGCAGCTGTATTCAGAGAACAGAGCAAAGTTGTGGAAGCGGAAGAAGAACAGGAAGCGTCTGATATGGTGACAGACCGTCAGACAGCACAGACATTGTCCGGTATTGACCGTCCGACGGTCAGTTCCAATATTGCGATAGATTTACAGGGATATGCGCCGGAAGATCTGAAATATGCTTATTTTTCAGGGCAGGATCTGGAGGATGAATTTTTTGTATACAGGCAGAAGGATAAACAGATTGTATATCGGGGAACCATCCAGCCGGCTGGTGAAACAGGAAGCGCCCGGGGCGATTTTTCACAGCTGACCGAACCGGGCAGCTATTACATACAGACAGCCGTGATCGGAAGATCTTATACGTTTCAGATAGAGGAAGGCAGATATCGTAAGCAATATGAAACGGATCTGTACAGCTGGCAGCAGACGGAGCCGGAATCCTATTACAAAGCGGATGATATGACGAATTACAGGGCTCTTTTCATACTTGCCCTGCTGCAGGAGTTTTATGGTAGCCAGGAAGAAGAAAATATGGAAAAGCTGCAAAAAGATGTGGCGTATCTGATGCAGACGTATGCAGAAAATGCCGGGAGTGTATCGTCATCGGATCCGGAAGCAGATTGTGATACGATTTATACTTATGCGGCGGCAATGGCGCAAAGCTATCAGGTTCTGAAAACAGAGCCGGGAGCACAGACATATCTGAGACAGGCGCAGACTGCCTATCAGACAGCGACCAGAAGCAGAAGGACGGACATGGCGGTACCGCCGGAACAGTATATGGCGGCAGCGGCGCTTTTTAAGGCGACGGGCTCCTATAGTTATCATCAGGTAATCAAGCAGCATGAGACAGCAGAAGATATGACAGAAGATACAACAGCAGGCTTCTGGGGTGATCTGTTGTATCTGACAAGCCTGCAGCGTGTGGATACAACGCTTTGTGAGCAACAGATGAACAGCCTGCTGAAGGAATGCGGGGAGCTGTCTGACAGCGTATTGTCGCAGCATACGATAGAAAACAGGGATGACAGCCTGGCTGCCATGCTGAAGCTGACGGTTGCGGATGATACACTGGTCAGTCTGGAGTACAGAAATGCATGTAAGACATTGCTCCATATGCTGGACAGTAACAGCAGAGATGAAATGGACTGCGGAGAGCAGTCGGCATTGCTTTTTATAGAAGGAGAGCTTGCAGAAAGTGAGGTAAAAAAATGAAAATAGCAGTACTGGCAGGCGGAACAAGCACAGAAAGGGATGTTTCGCTGATCACAGGAAAGATGGTATATAAGGCACTCAGGGAGAACGGACATCAGGTTGTGCTTCTGGATGTATTTATGGGATATCCGGGAGAAGATTATGAGACGGTGTTTACGTCAGATATTGATTTCGGTGAACAGATCCGTGGAATCACGGAAAAAGATCCGGATATTGAAGCGATCAAGAAGAAAAGGGGCGGTAAGGGCTTTTTTGGACCACATGTACTGGATATCTGTCATCAGGCGGATCTTGTGTTCATGGGATTGCATGGTGCTAACGGTGAAGACGGTAAGGTACAGGCTGCGCTGGATCTGGAAGGGATCCGCTATACGGGAACAGGCCCGCTCGGTGCTGCAGTCAGCATGGATAAAGCACTTTCCAAGCAGCTGTTCCGCGAGGGCGGTGTTCCGACGCCTTATGGCATCAGCTTAAAGAAAGGACAGCTTCTTCCGCAGGATATCAGTTACCCGGCGGTTGTAAAGGCATGTAACGGTGGCTCAAGCGTCGGTGTTTATATGGTAAATGACAGGGCAGAATGTGAAAAAGCACTGGAACAGGCATATGCATACGATGATGCAGTTATCATTGAGCAATATATTAAAGGCAGGGAGTTTTCTGTGGGCGTGATCGAGGGAAAAGCACTGCCGATCATCGAGATCGCACCGATCGAAGGCTTTTATGATTATAAAAACAAATACCAGGCGGGCAGTACCGTAGAGACCTGTCCTGCAGTTTTAGATGAGGCACTGACAAAAGAAATGCAGCATTATGCGGAACTGGCGTATGAGGTATTACATATCACGTCATATGCACGCATGGATTTTATGATGAATGAGAAAAATGAGATGTTCTGTCTGGAAGCCAATACATTACCGGGCATGACACCAACCTCTCTGCTTCCGCAGGAAGCAGCAGTACTCGGCTATAATTTCAACCAGCTTTGTGAATGGCTGATCGAAGTATCGCTGCGCAAGTAAAAGGGAAATATTTTCTATTGGGAAGAAGGCAGAATGATGAAAAATATGACACTGGAAAATATCGCAGCAGTCTGCGGTGTTTACCATGGAGATCCTGCAAAAAGTAAGCAGGAGGTAACTAATATAGTGATCGATTCCCGCAAGATAGAACCGGGCGGTCTGTTTATTGCGACAAAGGGAGAACGTGTAGACGGTCATTCCTTTATCGGGCAGGTAATAGAAAAAGGGGCGCTTGCGGTTGTATCGGAGCAGGAACTGCCGGATGCGGATTTTCCGTATATTCTGGTAAAGGACAGCTTTACGGCGCTGAAACAGATTGCCGCTTTTTATCGTCGGCAGCTTTCCGTACGTGTGGTAGGTATTACCGGAAGTGTTGGAAAAACGAGCACAAAAGAGATGATCGCAGGTGTACTTTCTGCCAAATATCGTGTGATGAAGACAGAGGGTAATTTTAATAATGAGATCGGGCTTCCGCTTACGATCCTGCGGATCCGGGAAGAAGACGAGGTAGCGGTTCTGGAAATGGGAATCAGTGATTTCGGTGAAATGAGCCGTCTGACACAGATGGCAAAACCGGATATCAGTGTCATTACCAATATCGGACAGTGCCATCTGGAAAATCTGAAGAGCAGGGATGGTATCCTGAAAGCGAAAACAGAGATTTTTGAGGGTATGAATGAGGATGGTAAGGCTGTTTTAAACGGCGGAGATGATAAGCTCCGGACAGTGAAACTGGTAAAGGGTCACAGACCGTATTATTTCAATGATCCGAGCTGCTATGCAGATCATATTGTCAGCCATGGCATATTCGGTACGAGCTGTGAGATCCATATGGATGGCGAACTCATCCGGGCAGAGATCAAGGTACCGGGTCAGCATCAGGTAACCAATACACTGGCAGCGGTCAGAGTGGCAAAGCTGCTTGGCCTTAACATGGAGCAGATGACAAGGGGGATTGCAAGCGTTGTACCGATCGCAGGCAGAAACCACATCATACAGGAAGGCGGTTTCACACTGATCGATGACTGTTATAATGCCAATCCGGTCTCCATGAAGGCGGCACTTGATCTGCTTTCCCTCGCTGATACGAGAAAGGTTGCCATTTTGGGTGATATGTTTGAACTTGGAGAAAATTCGGATAGGCTGCACAGCGGTGTTGGCAGCTATGCAAAAGGGAAAACCGATCTGCTGATCTGTATCGGTGAAAATGCAAAGCACATCTATGACGGTGCAAAAGAAGCCGGTGTAGAACAGGTATATCATTTTACAGATAAAGAAAGCTTTTTACGGGAAAAAGAAAAGCTCCTGCAGGCAGGAGATACGATTTTATTAAAAGCATCCCATGCAATGGCTTTTGAGACATTAATAAAGGAATTGGCCGGTTAGACCAATTCCTTATTTTTTTCGTAATGCGTCACGATAATATCCGCAACCCGTTTGCCGATAAATCTCTTTTCTTCTTTTGTAAGATCTTCCATGTAGATCGGATCACAGTATTCGATCACAACATGGGATTTGACGATCTTCGGCAGATGATCCTCAAAGATCGCACCGGAGTTGTTGATCGCCATCGGAACGATCGGACAACCTGACTTTTCAGCCATTTTCAGACTGCCATCGTGAAATTCCAGTAAAGATGCAGAGGTTCTGTTTCTGGTGCCTTCCGGGAAAACACAGACGGAAATACCGCTTTTTAACAGGGCAATATTGTCAAGGATTGTTTTCATGCCCTTTTTCAGATCTCCGCGGTCCAGGAAGGTGCAGCGGATATTGCGCATCCAGTTGCGGAGCAGTGGATAGCGGAGCATTTCTATTTTGGCAACATAGCCTGTCGGGCGTGGCGTGCGTACGCTGGTGATCAGAATGTCGAAATAGCTTCTGTGGTTTCCGACATAGAGCACAGGTCTGTCGGTCGGTACCTTTTCCTGCCCGATCACGGTAACAGAGGTGCCCGCCAGAAAAAGACAGACACGGAATGCCCAGTTGACGATCTTCTGGGAGCTTCTGTCCTTCAGATCCATATTAAACTTTCCGATGATCCATTCGATCAGCAGAAGCGGAATACTCAGGATCAAAAATAAAATGACAAATGTTGCAACAAGTATCAAACGTATCATAATGTACCTCTCTTCATGTCATGTTTGAAAATCACGACATCATTATATATGAAATAAGATAAAATAACAAGAAGCGGCAAAAATACATTGTAAGAGCGGGCGGGATTGCGCTATAATGGAGCGCGAAAGCATAGGACAAGATCAGAAATGACAGAATAGAGGGAGTACTTATGAAAAGTAAACAGATCAGAAATTCGTTTCTGCTGGTGCTGACAGCACTTGTCTGGGGCATCGCATTTGTGGCACAGAGCACGGGAGGAGATGCGGTCGGACCTTACAGCTTTAACAGTATCCGGTCGATCATCGGCAGTCTGGTGCTGATACCGGTCATCTTTTTACTGGACAGGATCAATCCGTCTGGGAAGAAACCAAAGACAAAAGAAGAAAAAAGGACACTGCTTCTGGGCGGCTTCTGCTGCGGAACAGTTTTGTTTCTGGCATCAACAACCCAGCAGCTTGGTATCTATTACGGAACACCGGCAGGCAAAGCGGGTTTTCTTACAGCGTGTTATATTCTTCTTGTTCCGGTTTTCAGCCTGTTTTTAAAGAAAAAATGTGGTATCAACATCTGGATCGGTATTGTGATCGCGATCGCAGGGCTTTATCTGCTTTGTATGACGGATTCCATTTCCTTCCAGACGAGCGATCTGATGGTGCTGCTTTGTGCGGTTTTATTTGCGCTGCACATTCTGGTGGTCGATCATTTTTCACCGCTTGTAGACGGCGTCAGAATGTCCTGCATCCAGTTTTTTGTATGCGGGATCTGGGGCTGCTTCCCAATGGTATTTTCCGATATGAGACAGCAGACATTTTCCGGATGGCTGTCAGCACTGGGCAGTCTGAATGCATGGATTCCGATTTTATATGCCGGTATTTTCTCCTGCGGTGTCGGTTATACGCTGCAGATCATCGGACAGAACGGACTCAACCCGACTGTGGCATCCATGCTCATGAGTCTGGAATCTGTATTTTCCGTACTGGCAGGCTGGGTGATATTGCATGAAGTACTTAGTAAAAGACAGCTGGTAGGCTGCGCACTGATCTTTGCGGCGATCATACTGGCGCAGCTTCCGGTAAAGAGAAAATCCGTGTGATGCGGTTAGTGAAAAAATCACTTCGCGCATTGTGAGAACAGACTATAGAAAGAAAGCTGGTAGATAAATGAATATCAAAGTAAGAGGCTATGAAGAAAAAGATCTTTCTGCCATGATCCGCATCTGGAATGAGGTTGTGGAGGATGGCGTGGCTTTTCCGCAGGAAGAAGTACTGACCACAGAAACAGGCAGGGAGTTTTTTGCGGCGCAGACCTACTGTGCAGTGGCAGAAGACGTCGAAACAGGAGAGGTTTACGGGCTTTATATCCTGCATCCGAATAATGTCGGACGATGCGGCCATATCTGTAATGCAAGCTATGCGGTTTCAAGAAACAGCAGAGGGCTGCATATCGGAGAGAAATTAGTATCGGATTGTCTTCTGGAAGGGAAAAAGCATGGTTTTGGTGTGCTGCAGTTTAACGCGGTCGTAGCCTCCAATGTACATGCCAGACATTTATATGAGAGACTCGGATTTGTACAGCTTGGCACAATCCCGGGCGGTTTCCGTATGAAGGATGGCAGCTACGAGGATATCTGTCCGTATTATCATGTGCTGTAATTCAGAATAGTTATTCCGGTATACACATATACTCCATATATAACGTATAAATGGAGTGTACTATGAAAAAGATCAGGAACGGAATCATTATGATACTTCTTCTGTGTCTGCTTTGCGGATGCAGTTTTGCCACAGAGAAAGAGGAAGACCGCAGGGATCTGGCATATACGGTTGTCAGCGAAGATGAACTGCCTGGGGAGCTGAAGGATCTGATCGAAACCAAAAAGACAGAGCCTTTTAAAATGACATATGAGGATCAGGGCTATCTGTATATCGTGCAGGGCTATGGGCAGAAGCCGACAGCCGGTTTCAGTATCCAGTTAAATGAACTGTATGAAACAGGAAATGCCATTTATTTTTCAGCAGTTCTGATCGGGCCGGAGGAGCAGAATGCACCTGCGGATTCGTTCCCATATATCGTTGTAAAGACCGAGTATCAGGAGAAGACGGTTGTCTTCAATTCCTGAAAATGATAAAATATTGCCAGATACGGAGCAGACCGTAGGCAGCATATAACAGACAAGAATTCAAGTGAGGTACCAGCATGCTTTTGATCACAAACGGAACCATTGTGGATCCTGTGCAGGGAATCTACAAAGGGGATATTCTGGTCCGCGACGGAAAGATCGCACGGATCACACATAAAATAGAACAGACTGAATTAAAAGAAGAAGCAGAACCGTTGCGTATCATAGACGCAGCAGGCAAAAAGATAGGGCCGGGTCTTGTGGATGTACATGTGCATTTCAGGGATCCGGGCTTTACGCATAAAGAGGATATTGAAACGGGCGCGCGTGCAGCAGCGGCCGGTGGTTTTACCACGGTCGTGCTGATGGCAAATACAAAGCCTGCAGTTGATACGAAGGAAACGCTGGCTTATGTGCTGGAAAAGGGTAAAAAGACAGGAATCCATGTGGAAAGCTGTGCCTGCATTACAAAAGGACTGGCGGGTAAAGAACTGACCGATATGAAATCGCTCCGGGAGGCGGGTGCAGCAGGCTTTACGGATGATGGTATCCCGATCATGGACGAAGCACTTGTAAAAGCCGCCATGGAGCAGGCAAAGGAGCTGGATGTACCGCTCAGTTTCCATGAAGAGGATCCGGCTTATATCGAAAATAACGGAATCAATCACGGAAAAGCATCCGCGTATTACCAGATCGGTGGCAGCGACCGTATGGCAGAGATCTCTCTGGTCAGACGGGATCTGGAGCTTGCGCTTTCGACAGGCGCAGCATTTGATGTGCAGCATATCAGTGCAAAAGAAAGTGTGGCACTTGTCAGGGAAGCCAAGAAGAAGGCAAGGGAGTTAGGCATGGACAATATCCATGCAGAAGCAACGCCGCATCATTTCAGCCTGACAGAGGAAGCGGCAATTCAGTATGGAACGCTTGCCAAGATGAATCCGCCGCTGCGGGAGGAAGCAGACCGCATGGCGATCATAGAAGGGCTTGCAGACGGAACGATCGATCTGATCGCGACCGACCACGCACCGCACAGCGCAGAAGAAAAAGCAAAGCCGCTGACAGAAGCACCATCCGGTATTATCGGACTGGAAACCGCATTTTCACTTGCCATTACCAATCTGGTCAGACCTGGCTATCTCGATCTGCCAAAACTATTTGAAAGAATGAGTCTGGCACCTGCAAAGCTGTATCATCTGCCTGCAGGACAGATCAGGGAAGGCATGCCTGCGGATCTGATCGTATTCGATGATGCTGCGGAAGTTGTTTATGAGAAATTTGCTTCCAAGAGCAGTAACTCACCGTTTACGGGACAAACGCTTTATGGCAGGATAGAAATGACAATCTGTGAGGGAAAGGAAATACAAAAATGATCAAAACAAAAGTAATCGGAAGAGTATTCCGTCAGGACGAGATCGCAGATCAGATCTATGATATGTGGATCGAGACAGAGCTGGCACAGGGCGCAAGACCGGGACAGTTCGTCTGCGTTTACACCAGAAATGCAGCAGCACTTCTGCCGCGTCCTATCAGTATCTGTGAGGTAAATGAAGAAAAGACAATGCTCCGTCTTGTATACAGAACAGTCGGAAAAGGTACCAATGAATTTGCAACTTATCATGCGGGAGCAGAGATCTCCCTGCTTGGACCGCTCGGAAACGGATTTCCGGTGGAAAAAGCAGCGGGAAAGCGTGTTTTCCTGATCGGTGGCGGGATCGGTATTCCGCCGATGCTCCAGCTTTCCAAGGAAATCAAAAAGGCTGGACAGGCTTACTGTGAACTCAGTGTGCTGGGCTATCGGAATGAACTGTTTTTAAATACGGATCTGGAGAAATACAGCCAGGTCTATGTGGCAACAGAGGACGGAAGCACCGGTACAAAAGGAACGGTACTGGATGCCATAAAGGAAAAGGGATTATCCGGGGATGTGATCTTTGCCTGTGGACCGATGCCAATGCTGCGTGCCATCAAGGAGTATGCTGCGGCTAATAATATGGAAGCCTATATTTCCCTGGAAGAGCATATGGCATGTGGTGTAGGTGCCTGCCTTGGCTGTGTCTGCAAGACAAAAAATGTGGATGCACATTCCCATGTACACAACTCACGGATCTGTACAGACGGGCCGGTTTACAATGCAGAGGAGGTAGAGATCTGATGAATACAAAAGTAACAATCGCAGGTGTGGAACTTAAAAATCCTGTTATGACAGCCTCCGGTACATTTGGATCCGGTATGGAATACAGCGATTTTGTGGATCTGAACAAATTAGGCGCAGTGGTGACAAAGGGTGTTGCCAATGTACCGTGGCCGGGAAATCCGACGCCGCGTGTGGCAGAAACCTATGGCGGAATGCTCAATGCGATCGGACTGCAGAATCCGGGCATTGATGTCTTTATAGAAAGAGATCTTGCCTTTTTGAAAAATTATGATACCAAGGTAATCGTCAATGTCTGTGGAAAAAGCGTTGAGGATTATATAGAAGTGGTGGAAAAACTCGGTGATCAGGATACTGTGGCAATGCTCGAGATCAATGTATCCTGTCCGAACGTTAAGGAAGGTGCGATCGCCTTTGGTCAGAAGGCAGATGCTCTCATGCATATCACAAGTGAGATCAAGAAAAAAGCAAAACAGCCCGTTATCATGAAGCTGAGCCCGAATGTCACGGATATCACCGAAATGGCAAAGGCAGCAGAGGCAGCAGGTGCGGATGCGATCTCACTGATCAATACGATCACAGGCATGAAGATCGATATCAACAGAAGAAAGTTTGCATTGGCTAACAAAACCGGCGGACTCAGCGGTCCGGCGATCAAACCGGTTGCAGTGCGTATGGTATATCAGGCAGCTAACGCGGTAAAGATCCCGATCATCGGAATGGGCGGTATCGCAAATGCGGAGGATGCACTTGAATTTATCATGGCAGGTGCAACAGCCGTATCGATCGGTGCCATGAATTTTGTGAACCCATACACAACTGTAGAGACGATCGAAGGAATCGAATCCTTCATGAAGAAGAATCAGGTCGAAGATATCAACAGCCTGATCGGATGTGTAAAATAACAGAATAGTTCTAACCTCCCGGTGGCAGACATACAATAAACAAAGTGATGTATGCGCTGGGAGGTTTTTTATGAATATCATACATAATAACATTCATATGGATATGGTAAAATGCCGGGCTGTCAGTCAGATGACACTGGAAGATGATATGAATCTGCCGCAGGATAACCCTGATCTGGATAAAATCATATTTCGGGAAGGAACGCTGAATCTGACCGATACGGTTGTGACAAACGACCATGTGTTGGTGAAAGGGCAGCTTCTGGTGACAGTGCTGTATCTGTCCGAGGATGAGGAGGAAAAGCTTGCCAAGACGACGGGAAAGCTGACCTTTGAAGAAAATGTATATCTGGAAGGCATACAGCCAAACGATACGGTAGATGTGACTTGGAAGATCGAGGATCTTTCCGTCAGCATGATCAATTCCCGCAAGATCAGTGCCAGAAGCATGATCACCCTGACTCTGCAGTCAGATCAGCTTTATGATGAAGAAGCGGCAGTCGATCTGACAGAAGCCGAAGGGATCGAATTTCACAAAAAGCAGATGGATATTACCTCACTGGCAGTCTGCAAGCGGGATATTTACAGGATCAGACAGGATCTGGAGCTACCTGCAAGCATGCCTAATTTCTATCATGTGATCTGGCAGAGTATCCGGATCGCATCGATCGATATGCGCCCTCTGGAGGAAAAGATTGCGATCAGCGGCGAACTGTCGGTGTTCCTTTTGTATGAAAGCATGCAGGACGGAGATCATCAGTATTATGAGACAACACTGCCGTTTTCCGGAACGATGGATTGTCAGGGCAGCAGGGAGATGATGATCCCGGATATCCACTATACGATCGCAAGCCGTGAGGCAGAGATCAGACCGGATCTGGATGGGGAAGAACGTTGCTTTTCCATGGAGCTTGTACTGGATCTGAGCATTAAGCTGTACGAACAGCAGCAGATCTCCGTTATTGAGGATGTGTATGGCACACGTAATGAGGTGCGGGCAGATGTAAAGGATGGAAATTTCCGTCATATGCTGCTGCGCAACAGCGGCAAATGCCGTGTAACGGAAAAGAGAAAGATAGAGCACACGGGCGCGATCCTGCAGCTCATCCACAGCGAAGGCGAGGTATATACGGAAAGTATTTCTGTACAGGAAAACGGGATCGAAGTGGAAGGTATCGTGCATATCAAATCGCTGTATGTGACAAGTGATGACAGAATGCCTTACGCGGCATTTGAGGATGATATTCCGTTCAGCTATCTGCTGGAAGCCAAAGCAGAGGCAAAAGACTGTGAAGTGAACTTACAGGTTGCTCTGGAACAACTGAGTGTCACAATGCTGGATGGACAGGAGATCGAGATCCGCATGACGATCGACGTGGCAGCAGTCCTTCTGGAGCCGTATACCATGCAGCTTGTCAGAGATGTGGAGGTTCTGCCGCTGGACAAAGAAAAATTCAGGGCACTTCCCGGTATTGCGGTTTATGTGGCAAAGCCGGATGACAGCCTGTGGCAGATCGGCAAAAAATATTATATGCCCGTTGCCAGGATCAAAGAACTCAACGGACTGACGGCAGATACATTAAAAGGCGGCGAAAAGCTGCTTCTCGTAAAAGAAAGATAATAAGCTCCATCAATAGACAGATGATGCAAAAAGCAGGCGGAGTATATCCGGTTGCTTTTTTGCTGTTTTCGGTATATAGTAAATTGTACAAATATTGATACAATCTGATGAAACTATTCAGAGCCATGCAAATCCGTCATAAGCTGCGATTTTGCGAATGGGGTGCTGAATAGTTTCAATAAGGCGAGGAACGCAAACTATGGAGCAAATCACAAAAAAGGCATATGCCAAGATCAATCTGGTGCTGGATGTCACGGGCAGACTGCCAAACGGATATCATGAGGTCAGTATGGTCATGCAGAACGTTGGCATACATGACACGCTGACATTTACAAAAAGAGAGGATGATCAGATCGTCCTGACGACAAATGACGGACAGCTTCCGTCAGGGGAAGACAACCTTATATATAAGGCAGTTCTGCTGCTGAGAGAGCTGACAGGAAATAAAGACGGCGTGACGATTCATTTGGAAAAGAGGATCCCTGTGGCAGCAGGCATGGCAGGCGGCAGTACAGATGCTGCAGCCACACTCCTGGGCGTCAATGAGCTTCTGGGACTGGGGCTTCAAAAGGAGCAACTGCAAAAGGAAAGTGTCAGGATCGGTGCAGATGTTCCGTATTGTGTACTTGGAAAAACCGCCCATGCACAGGGCATCGGAGAAAAACTGACGGAGATCGCATCTCCGCCGCAGGCATATCTGGTTGTGGCAAAGCCGGACATCAATGTGTCAACCCCTGTTGTATATCGGGCACTTGACAATCTTCCTTCTTATCCGCATCCGGATGTGGAGGGCATGATACAGGCACTGGAGCAGAAGGATTTAAATGCCCTCTGTGAAAGGCTCGGCAATGTGCTGGAGCTTGTGACGGCAAAGGAATATCCGGTGATCGGGCAGATCGAGGATATCCTGCTGGAAGAGGGAGCACGGGCAGCACTGATGAGTGGAAGCGGGCCAAGCGTATTTGGTATTTTTGATACAAAGGAGCAGGCACAGACTGCCTGCAAAGCACTGGAAAAAGCAGCACTTGCGAAACAGCTTTTTGTGACGACATTTGAAAATGGAGAAGGTTAATGAAGGATTTCATGCAGGAAAACATGGACGAATTTTTACCACTGAGAGAAGTGGTGTTTAAAACGCTCAGACAGAGCATTCTGACGGGAGAGTTGAAGCCGGGTGAACGGCTGATGGAGATCCATCTGGCTGAAAAGCTCGGTGTCAGTCGTACACCGATCCGGGAAGCAATCCGTAAGCTGGAGCTGGAGGGACTTGTGACAATGATCCCGCGCCGCGGGGCAGAAGTCGCAAAGATTTCGGAAAAAAACCTGAAGGATGTGCTGGAAGTGCGCACCTGCCTGGATTCGCTTGCTGTAAGGCTTGCCTGCCAGCGGATCACGGATGAGCAGATCGCTGATCTGAAAAAGGCATGTGATGATTTTGTACTGGCAACAAAGACCGGAGAAGCAACGGCGATCACCAGGGCGGATGTCAAATTGCATGATGTGATCGTGCGGGCGACGGGAAATGAACGTCTGCAACAGATGATCAATACGCTGTCAGAGCAGATGTACCGTTACCGGTTTGAATATATCAAAGACAGTGCATACCATGCATTGCTGATCGAGGAACACAGGCGGATCTATGAGAGCATTGCAGCGCGGGATGAGGAGCGTGCAGTGGCTGAGATCACGCAGCATATTGAAAATCAGCTGTATACAATCCGAAAACATTTGCATTTTACGGAATAAAGTGGTAAAAATCTGTTGATACTCCCAGAAGAAGGGAGTGGATAACATGAAAAAAACATGGATGGAAGCGATGCTGTATGGAATGCTTTCGATGCTGTTCGGGCTGGCGTTCTTTTTCAGTCTTTTATACGAGGACGACAGTCTGGTGACAGGCAGATGCTACAGGATCGATCCTGCATATGTGCGGGAAACAACTTATACAGTGGAAATGTTGGAACAGATGGATCTTGACACGCTTCATACGGTCTTCCCGGAAGAGAAGATCAGATATGGATTTTATTTTGGTGGAAAGAAGAGAAGATAGATGACGAAAGATGTTTTGATCTCTGTTTCGGGACTCCAGATGGGGGAAGAAAAACCGGAGCAGGTCGAAGTGATCAGTAAGGGAAATTTTTATCAGAAGAACGGCTATTCTTACGTGTTTTATGATGAAGTGATCGAAGGATTTGACCAAAAAGTCAGAAATATGATCAAATTTAAAGACGGAGCACTTCATGTACAGAAAAAAGGTGTTGTCAATGTCAAAATGGCATTTGAGGAAGAAAAGAAAAACAATACCTGCTATACGACGCCTTACGGCGATATTATGATCGGGATCGATACGGACAGTGTGGAGATCTCGGAAGAGGAAAATCACATCAGTCTGGATGTTGCATACCGGCTGGAGGCAAATTATGAGCATCTTGCCGACTGCCGGATCAAAATGGATATCCGGTCAAAAGAGAGCGGAATGCCTTTAATGTCATGAATCGGCAGATTCATGATGCAGCCTCGCCCCATCACCGAAGGTGATTTTTATGGGCGATGGTTCTAATGATGGAGGAATAAAATGATCTATACGGTGACGATGAATCCCTCGTTAGATTATCTGCTTTCTCTGCCAACGCTGCAGATAGGAGAGACAAACCGTTCTGTAACAGAACGGCTTGTGGCAGGCGGAAAAGGGATCAATGTATCGAAGATGTTACATAATCTGGGAACGGAAAGTATTATTCTGGGCTTTGCAGGCGGTTTTACGGGAGAAGAACTGTGCAGACAACTGGATGCTGCGGGACTTGGGCGGGAACTGATCTTTTTACAAAATGGTAATACAAGGATTAATGTCAAGCTTTCTGCCGGGCAGGAAACAGAGGTCAATGCAAAAGGCCCGCAGGCGGAGACAGAGGCCGTGCAGGCTTTTTACCGGAGACTGGAAGCTCTTTCGGCAGAAGATTATGTGGTTTTGTCGGGCAGTTTATTGCCGGGCATGCCACAGGACAGTTACAGACAGTTCATGCAGCACCTGCAGGGCAGAAGTGTGCATTTTGTAGTGGATGCAACGGGAGAGACGCTCAAAGAGGCACTCCCTTTGCATCCGTTTCTGATAAAACCCAATCAGAGAGAACTGGAAGAGATTTTCAAAACGGAAATAACGCAGCGCAGCCAGGTGGCAGAGCTTGCGAAGAAGCTGCAGGAAATGGGTGCGGAAAATGTGCTCGTATCACTTGCGGGAGAAGGTGCTGTCTGCGCAGCGGCGGATGGCAGGATTTTTGACAGCAGACCGCCCTGGGGAAAGGTAGTGAATTCCGTAGGCGCGGGAGATTCCATGGTGGCAGGATTTTTACATGGCTATCTGCAGACGGGAGATTATAAAAAGGCGTTTCTGGAAGGATTGTGTGCTGGCAGCGCCAGTGCATTTTCGGAAGGTTTTGGAACAAAGGAGCAGGTAGAGG
>DJNY01000208.1:17250-18870 GCA_002441865.1 Lachnospiraceae bacterium UBA6452
GTTCATGACATTTTGAGGTGAAAAATACGATGGCATATCAGGCAGATAAAAACAGATATCAGGAAATGGAATACAAGAGATGTGGCAGGAGCGGTCTGAAGCTTCCGGCGGTATCACTGGGACTGTGGCATAACTTCGGTTCCTATGACAGTTACGAAAACAGTAAAAAAATGTGCGAAACTGCATTTGATCTGGGCATCACACATTTTGACCTTGCCAATAACTACGGACCGGAGTATGGAAGCGCAGAGCGCAACTTTGGTACGATCCTAAAGCATTCGCTCGGCGTCTACAGAGATGAAATGATCATCAGCACAAAGGCAGGCTATGATATGTGGGAAGGCCCTTACGGCGACGGCGGCAGCAGAAAATATCTGATGGCAAGTATCGATCAGAGCCTTCTGCGCATGGGACTTTCTTATGTTGATATTTTTTATCATCACAGACCGGATCCGGAAACACCGCTGGAAGAAACAATGGGAGCACTCGCCGATATCGTAAAAAGCGGAAAAGCACTGTATGTGGGTATTTCCAATTATGACGGTGTACAGCTGAAAAAGGCGGAGCAGCTTCTGACCGGGATGCACTGTCCGTTTATCATCAACCAGAATAAGTACTCCATTCTTGACCGGACGATTGAAAAGAACGGTCTGAAGGAAACAGCACCAAAGCTTGGGCTGGGCATCATTGCCTTCAGCCCGCTGGCACAGGGACTCCTGACTGATAAATATCTGCATGGGATCCCGCAGGGAAGCCGTATCCAGAAGAACAGTCCGTATCTGACAGCCTCCAGCCTGACACCGGAAATGCTGCAGAAGATCTCTGCCTTAAATGATATGGCACAGGAGAGAGGAGAAAGTCTGGCACAGATGGCACTGAACTGGATCCTCAAGGATGACGCACTGACCTCTGTTCTGATCGGCGCATCCAGCCCGGCGCAGATCATTGAAAATACAACAAAGATCAGACGTCACGCCTTTACGGAGGAAGAACTCCAAAAGATTGACCATATTGTATTTTAAAGGTATACTATAGTGGCGTATAAGAAAAACAAAGAGGAACTACTATGAAGCATAAATTAAAACTAAAGGGAAAACTGCAAACCTATCTGCAGCTGTCGATGCTTTTGGGTATTCTGCTGGCAGTTGTCGATATCTGGATCTATACACTGGATATCAAAGCAGGTGTCGTATTATCCGGTTTTGTGCTTTTTTACCTGATCATGTCTCTGATCATGATGAATTTCAATAAATCGATCCTGATGAATGAGCTGGTCAGCTTTGCCACGCAGTACGGACAGATCCAGAAACGTCTTTTGCGCGATTTTGAAGTTCCTACCGCGCTTTTGGATGAAAACGGTAAAGTGATATGGACAAACCGTACTTTTGAGGAAACAGTGCATAAGCCAAAGGGCTATAACAGAGATATTCATTCCCTGTTCTCCTGCATCACAAAGGATAAGCTGCCAAAAGAAAACAACGAACTGACTGAGCTTTCCTTTACTTTTGAGGAACGCGAATTTACTGCGAAAATGCGAAAGATCCCGCTGGCTGAAATGGTGGAAAACAGCGATATCTTTGAATCTGAAGGCAGATATGAAGGCTTTATGGTCGTTTTGTA
>DJNY01000208.1:18954-19239 GCA_002441865.1 Lachnospiraceae bacterium UBA6452
CTTTGTGTCGGACTTTTATACATTGATAACTATGAAGAAGCCCTTGAGAGCGTCGAAGAAGTCAGACGTTCCCTTTTGACGGCTCTGATCGAGCGAAAGCTCAATAAATATTTTGCGGCCTATGACGGTATTGTGAAGAAGATGGAGAAAGATAAATTTTTCGTCATTGTCCGCAAGCAGTCACTGAAAAGACTGAAGGAAAACCGGTTTGACCTGCTGGAAGATGTGAAGACGGTCAACATCGGAAACGATATGTCCGTCACGCTCAGCATGGGAATCGGTTCA
>DJNY01000181.1 GCA_002441865.1 Lachnospiraceae bacterium UBA6452
ACGAAGTTTCCTATTACACAAAAAGGGACACGTATCCGTGTCCCTTGCCTGCAATGTCTGAAAGATTATTCCTGTCCACTCAGATACTTTTCAATGCTGTCGACTGCATCCTGCTCGTCTGCACCGTCTGCAACGACTGTAACCTCTTCACCCATGTTGAGTCCCAGACTCATCATTCCCATAATGCTTTTTGCATTGACTTTTTTACCTTCTGCATGAATGTAGATAGTACTGTCATGCATGCTTGCCTTCTGTACAAGCACTGCAACAGGTCTTGCCTCAAGCCCGTTTTCAAGCTCGATCTTCATTGTTCTTTCAATCATTTTGAGATTCCTCCTACTTAAACTTTCAGTTCTTTTGCAAGCTCCCCCAATTTTCTCAATCTGTGATTTACTCCCGATTTGCCCACCGGTGGATCCAGCAGCTTTCCCAGCTCCCCCAAAGATGCCTGTGGGTTTTCAAGACGGACATATGCCATCTGGCGCAGCGGATCCGGCAGACCTTCCAACCCCCGTTTTTCCTGGATCAGTCTGATATCCTCTACCTGCCTTGTCGCGGCATTTACCGTCTTTGTGATGTTGGCGGCTTCACAGTTCACCTTGCGGTTCACCATGTTGCGCATACCTTTATAAATACGCGTATTCTCAAATTCCATTAATGCCTTGTGTGCTTCCGTAATATTTAGAAAATCCGCAATATTTTCTCCTTCTTTCATGTATACTACATGGTATTTCTTACGAAGTACCATTTTAGCATCTAATGAAAAATCATGCAATATCTTTAAAAGCTGCTCTGCCTGCGCCTGTGAGCCACAGACCAGCTCCAGATGATAAGATTTGTAAGGATCACTCATAGATCCTACCGCCATGTAGCAGCCTCGCAGGTAAGCTCTCCTGCAGCAGCTGTTTTTGATCAGAACAGGATCTGTCAGATGTTCACGGATCGGTTCGCCGAGCGGATGACCCTCCGCATCATAGAACTTCAGTGCCTCCAATACCCTGACCGCATCCGCTCCTGCCACAGAAAGCCTGTAATTTTGCGGCTGCGTCTGATTTTTCACAACAGCTTCTATCTTAAATGTTTTTTTCAGTAATGTAAAGCATTTTCTGATCACAAGCGGATTTTCCGACTGCACGAGCAGCGTTCCATCCTCTTCTATATGTCCGCAGAACTGTATCAGTGCTGCCAGCTCCGCCAACTGACAATGTCTGGGAGAACTGATGACCTGTGCCAGTTCTTCTTTGATCTGTCCGGAAAATGACATACTGCACCTCTTTATCATTTCAACCTGTCAATATCCTTATGCACGAGTGTAAGCCCGTAATTTCCATGGTTTTTCATGCGCTCATACAACGCATTGGCAAGGGTCACACTGCGATGTCTGCCACCTGTACAGCCGATCCCGATCACAAGACGGTATTTTCCTTCTTTTACATAGTTCGGAACCAGAAAAGCAAGCATATCTGTGAGCTTATCTAAAAAAATACCTGCCTCTGCAAAAGACATGACATAATCGTATACTTCTTTATCGTTTCCTGTTTTCCTCTTCAGTTCATCAATATAGAACGGATTCGGCAGAAAGCGGACATCAAATACAAGATCCGCATCCAGCGGGATTCCATTTTTAAAGCCGAAGGACATGATCGTGATCATGAGGCTATTATATGCCTCATTTTGGACAAATATGCGGTCCAGCTCTTCCTTCAGTTCTCTTGTCAGAAGGGAGGATGTATCGATCACATAATCTGCCTTATCCCGTATTTCCTTTAATATACTGCGTTCTTTTAAAATGCTGTCTTCGATCGCACCGTTTCCGTCGATCGGATGCATCCGGCGGCTCTCTTTATAGCGTTTTAAAAGGGTAGAATCATCCGCATCCATAAACAGAACTTCATATGTGATATTGCGTTCCGTCAACTGGGACAACGCCTTCATGATGTCTCCAAATGCCTGATCGGACCTGATATCCAGCCCGACCGCAGCCTTTTCGATCTCACTGCCCGGCTGTACGATCAGCTCTGCAAACGTTGGCACAAGTGGTACCGGCAGATTGTCCACGCAGTAATATCCCGCATCTTCCAGAAGCTTCATCGCAGTCTGCTTTCCGCTTCCGCTCATACCTGTTACGATTACAAGCCGCATATTACCTCCTTACAGCAGTTAAAATTCACCTAAAAATACTACTTCAGGTTCTAATGTAACGCCAAACTGCTGTTTTACACGCTCTCTGACTTCGTCAATTACTTCTCTGACATCTGCGGAGGACGCATTTCCAACATTGATCACAAAACCGCAATGCTTTTCCGATACCTGCGCACCGCCGATCCGAAATCCCCGCAAGCCTGCATCCATGATCAGTTTTCCGGCGAAATAACCTTCCGGTCTTTTAAAGGTGCTTCCCGCACTCGGATATTCCAGCGGCTGTTTTTCTTTTCTGCGGCTGTTAAAATCATCCATCTTTGCCTTGATCACGGCAGGATCCCCTTTGACAAGCTGCAGTTCCACTTCTTCTACAACGAACGGACGGTTTTTGATGATACTGGTACGATATCCGAATTCCATGGTATCACAGTCCAGCACCATTTCTTCTCCCGCCTGGTTCAGAACGGTAACATTTTTCGTTACCTGCTTCATTTCTCCATCGTATGCGCCCGCATTCATGACGATCGCACCACCTATGCTGCCCGGAATGCCTGCTGCAAATTCCAGACCGCTGAGCCCGTGCCGCATGGCTGTCACTGCTACCTGCGGCAGCGAAGCCCCAGCCTCTGCACGGATGATATCATCTTCCACCTCTATCCGTGCAAATTGTTTTCCAAGGTTCAGCACGATCCCCGGATACCCTTTATCCCCGACAAGCAGATTGCTGCCTTTTCCCAGCACAAAGAACTCCTGTGAGATCTTTGCCATATACTGCACAAGCCGGGTAAGCTGCTGTTTTCCTGGGACTTCCACAAATACTGCTGCTTCACCGCCTGTACGAAATGTCGTATGGGCTGCCATGGGTTCCTGCAGCTTCATATTTTCCGGGGTAACTGTTTCCCTGATAAACTCCAGTAAAGACTGATTCAAATTATTCACCTACTAAATTGTTTATATGATTGTCAAAAGATGTCATACGGATTGTTCCGTGCTTTGCACTCCCACAATCCTACCCAATATTCGCATATCGTGTAGCATACGCTCCACTTTTATGCTCATATCAGGGCGGGTCCCAAGGTCTTTCACCCACCTATGAGCAAGCTCATGTGGGTTTAGACCTTTTGACCCTGACATCATTATATTTATAGTACTAACTTTGCTGCGCCGTAGATACCTGCATCATTGCCGAGTGTTGCAAGTGTGAACTTTACATCCCTGCTTGCATGGAATACGGTCTTTGTGTAGTTTTTCTCAATATAGGAAAGAAGTACTTCCCCTGCCTTGGATACACCACCACCGATAACAAATGCTTCCGGATTGATAACATCTGCTACGATCGCAAGTCCTTCACCAAGATATTTACCAAACTGCTCCGCTACCTGCAGTGCAACAGGATCTCCTTCTTTTACTGCATCCCAGACATCCTTTGCTGTCACGGTATCTGCATTTAATACAGTCTTTTCCGTTGCTTTTGCAAGTGCGCGTTTTGCCAGACGTACCACACCTGTTGCAGATGCATACTGCTCTAAACAGCCATGATTGCCACAGCCACATTCATCCGGCTCTGCATCGTTCATATGGATATGACCGATCTCACCGCCTGCACCCTTTGCACCTGTCAGCATCTGTCCGTCTAAGATGATACCGCCGCCAACACCGGTACCGAGTGTGACAACAACCAGTGTATTGAAGCCCTGTCCGCCGCCCTTCCACATTTCGCCAAGTGCTGCCACATTGGCATCATTGCCGGCTTTTACGGAAATGCCTGTCAGTTCTTCCAGCTTTTCATTGACATTGAAGATGCCCCAGCCAAGGTTGACACATTTGTATACAACACCCTTGCTGTCTACCGGACCCGGTACACCGACACCGATTCCCGCAACTTCTTCTTTAGCAACCTGCTTTTCAGCCAGTTTATCTGTAACTGCTTTTGCGATATCCGGCAGGACATTTTCTCCGCCGTTTTCTGTACGTGTCGGGATCTCCCATTTATCAAGGACATTGCCCTCTGTATCAAAGAATCCCATTTTGATCGTCGTACCGCCGACATCTACTCCAAAACAATATTTTTTCATTCTTCTGTATGCTCCTTCTGTTTTCACTTTCTATTCTTCATCATCATCACGGCGCTTTGCAAGCGATTCCTGCACACGCTTATAAAGCTCCTGTGCTGCATTATAACCCATCTTTTTCTGTCTGTGATTAACCGCTGCAGACTCGCAGATCAGTGCCAGATTACGTCCCGGACGGATCGGAATGGTATGGCTGGCGATCTTATTGCCGAGATAATCCACATATTCTTCTTCCAGACCAAGACGGTCATATTCTTTATCCTTGCTCCAGTCTTCCAGACGGATGACCAGATCGATATTTCCCGTATCCTTTACGCTGGAAACACCGAACAGCGTCTTGACATCAATAATACCGATACCGCGCAGCTCGATGAAATGCTTTGTGATATCCGGTGCAGATCCGATCAGGGTATCATCGCTTACCTTGCGGATCTCTACCACATCATCCGTAACAAGACGGTGTCCACGCTTGATCAGCTCCAGTGCCGCCTCTGACTTACCGATTCCGCTCTCGCCTGTGATGAGAACGCCCTCACCGTAAACATCCACAAGTACACCATGTACGGAAATACAAGGTGCCAGCTTTACATTCAGCCAGCGGATCACTTCCGCCGTAAAAGCAGAGGTTGCTTTTTTCGTCATTAACAGTGGGATCTTGTGCTCAACCGCTTTTTTCAGAAACAGCGGATCCGGCTGCAGCTCTCTGCAGAACACGATAACCGGGATCGGATTGGATAACAGTTTTTCAAAAATTTCTTCCTTCCGCTCTTCTGTCAGACTGTTCATATAGGTATATTCCACAAATCCGATGATCTGCAGGCGTGTTGCCTCGTAATGTTCAAAATAGCCTGCAAGCTGCAGCGCCGGTCTGTTGATATCCGGCTGTGTGATCTTGATTCCCTTTGTCTCGATCTCAGGTGTCAGATTCTCCAGCTTGAATTTCTCAATAATTCTGCTTAAACTTACACTTGCCATAACCCCACTCCTTATCTCACTATTATATTTATGCACTTTCCCATGCAGATATTGCGTTTCCCAATATAACGCTACATCTTTACTAGTGTAACATAAATAAAATAGGTCTACAACTTTTTATCCGTTTTCCTTATGAAAAAATCCATAAATCTCCTGTGCGCAGGATTCACTGATCTCCGGGATCTCCAGAAGCTGCTCCATGGAAGCGTTTTTGATCTCGGAAAGAGAATCAAAATGACGCATGAGTGCTTTTCTGCGGGCAGGGCCGACGCCCTTGATCTCGTCCAGGACGGAACGGACATTCGTCTTTCTCCGCAGTGATCTGTGATACTCGATCGCAAACCGGTGCGCTTCATCCTGCACTCTTGTGATCAGCTTAAACCCCTCGGAATGCGGATCGATCGGCTGTTCCACGCCTTCATAATACAAGCCTCTCGTCCGGTGATGATCGTCCTTTACCATACCACAGACCGGAATGGAAAGATGCAGCTCCTCCAGTACTTCCTTTGCAATGTTGACCTGACCGCGTCCGCCGTCCATCAGAAGCAGATCCGGGAACTTGGTAAAACTGCCGTATGCATCATCCTTTTCTTTTTCCTTATTTTCCGCCTTTTCGGTAAGTCCGTGCGTAAAACGCCTGGTCAGCACCTCATGCATGCTGGCATAATCGTTTGGGCCTTCTACCGTTTTGATCTTAAATTTACGATAATCGCTCCTTCTCGGCTTTCCGCCTTCGAATACAATCATGGATCCGACCGATTCAAAGCCGCTGATATTGGAAATATCGAATGCCTCGATCCGGTTGACCTGCGTAAGCCCGATCAGCTTCGCGATCTCCGCAACTGCACCTGTTGTCCGTTCTTCCTCCCGGCGGATCCGTTCTTTATCCTGGGAAAGAACAAGAGCCGCATTTCTTGCCGCAAGCTCGACCAGTTTTTCCTTCGTTCCGATCTTCGGTACCACAAAATGCACCTTAGAGCCCTTCCGCCCGCTCAGCCATTCCTCCAGCAGCGGAATATCCGGTATTTCACACTGCAGCATGATCGTTTTCGGCAGATAAGGAGTTCCCGCATAAAACTGTTTTACAAAGCTGCCCGTGATCTCTTCCTCTGTCTGGTCTGCCACATGCATCATATAATAATGTTCACGTCCGATCAGACGACCGTCTCTGACAAAGAATACCTGCACAACAGCATCCTTCTCGTCTTTTGCAAGTGCGATCACATCTTTGTCTTCTCCGTTGCTGTCCGTGATCTTCTGCTTCTGCGCCACAGCAAGCACGCTGTTTCGCAGATCCCGGTAACGGATCGCCTCCTCGAATTCCATCTGCTCGGAGGCTTCCTCCATTTTCTGCTCCAGCTCTTTCAGAACGCCATGATAATCCCCGTTCAGGAAATCCACTGCCTTTTTGACATTCTGCGCATACTCTTCCTTACTGATATAGCCCATACACGGCGCATCGCACTGCTTCATATGATAATTGAGACAGGCTCTTTCATTATTTGCTCCGATCTGCCTGTTACAGGTACGGATCTTATACAGCTTGCAGATCAGCTCAATCGTGTCCTTGACGCTGGACGCACTTGTGAAAGGGCCGAAATATCTGGATTTGTCCTTTTTCATCAGACGTGAAAAAAGAACCCTCGGGTATTCTTCTCCGAGTGTCACTTTGATATAAGGATACGTCTTGTCATCCTTCAGCATCGTATTGTATTTGGGACGGTGTTCCTTGATCAGGTTATTTTCCAGCACCAGAGCTTCCAGCTCCGAATCGGTCAGGATATATTCAAAATGATCGATGAGACTGACCATTTTCTGGATCTTCGCCGTTTTTTTCGTACTCGTCCGGAAATAGGAGTGCACACGTCTGTTCAGATCGATCGCTTTTCCTACATAAATAATGGTATCCGCTTTATCATGCATGATGTAAACGCCGGGCGAGTGGGGAAGTTTTTTCAGTTCCTCCGCAATGCAAAACATGATCTGCCTCCTTTCTCCGCTTTTTATACTATCCTATATCTTACTGATTTCCTCTTATAAAAACAAGAGAGAAATCCGCAAAGCGAACCTCTCTCCTTCTATCTTGATCATATCTGTGCCAAAATAACCGCGATCAGCAAAATAATACAGCCCATGATCTCTTTTCCCGACATCACCTCATGTAATATGAGCGCACCGGCGAGCACGGAGAAGACGGATTCCAGACTCATAACAAGTGAAGCGATCGTCGGATTCAGATCTTTTTGTCCAAAGATCTGCAGCGTATAGGCGACACCGCTGGAAAAAACGCCCGCATACAAAACAGGGATCCATGCCCGGATATCCGTAAGTGACTGCAGCCACAGCTGCAAACCCGCCATGCTATGCTGCATTTCCACCCAGAACATAGGAATCGCGCAGATAGCCGCACACACACCAAATTCCATTTGTGCCAGTCTGACCGGATTTTTGATCTGCGGCGCATAGTGATCTACGCTGATGATCTGAAATGCGCATGCCAGCGAGCAGATCAGCACATAAATATCCGACTGTTCATAGGATACGCCGTCTGTCACACACAGCAAATACAGCCCAGCAATCGCCAGCACCACCGACAACCATATGGAAGACTTACATTTTTTCCGGAAGAAAATACCAAGAACAGGAACCAGTACAATATAACAGGATGTCAGAAATCCTGCTTTCCCGGCGCTGGTTCCCATTGTAATTCCGATCTGCTGGAATATGGCTGTCAGAGCCAGAAAAATACCGGTCACAAAGCCGCCCTTAAGGATCGCAGCATTTTCTTCTCTGTCCCTGTCCTTCCACGCAGGATACCTGCTTTCCAGTATCCGGATAACAGGTGTCAGTAAAATAACCGCTACCACATTCCGGATGCAGCAAAACGTAAATGCCCCCTGACTTCGTCCCGCAATCCGCTGCGCGACAAAGGTTGTTCCCCAAAAGAATGCAGCGATCACCAGAAATGTGACCTGCTGCATTTTCTGTTTAAATTGCATATTCAAATTCTCCCAATGTGTTTTGCAGGAATTGTCTTGTCCTCTCCTGTTTCGGATAAACGAAAATTTCTTCCGGTGTTCCTTCCTCCACGATATTTCCATCCTCCATGAAGACCACTTTATCTGCTACATTTCTGGCAAATCCCATTTCATGCGTGACAACGATCATTGTGATGCCTTCATCCGCAATCTTTTTCATAACGGCAAGTACTTCGCCTGTCAGCTCCGGATCGAGTGCGGAGGTCGGTTCATCAAACAATATGATCTTCGGGCTGAGTGCTATGGCTCTTGCGATCGCCACGCGCTGCTGCTGTCCGCCGGACAACTGCTCCGGATAATATTTTGCTTTTTCATCCATGCCAACCTTCTGAAGCATTTCATGGGCGATCTTTACCGCTGCCTGCTTTTCCATTTTACGGACAACGATCAGACCTTCTGTCACATTCTGCAGCACTGTTTTATTACGGAAAAGATGAAACCCCTGGAACACAAATCCCATCTGCTGTCTGATCTCCCGGATCTTTTTCTGATGCAGGGAGCTGATTTCATAATGCTTTCCTTCAAAATCCATTTCACCGGCAGTTGCCCGCTCCAGAAAGCTGATACAGCGGAGAAGTGTTGTTTTTCCGGAACCGGAAGGCCCGATCACAGCTACCACTTCGCCCGTCTTTACGGTCAGGTCTACGCCTTTTAATACTTCCACATTTCCGTACTTTTTATGGACATTTTTGACACTAAGCATCCGGCTTCACCTCCTCATACGTAAACTGCATTTTCTTTTCCAGATACTGCTGCAGTGCAGTCAATATTGTACAGATGATCAGATAAACAACCGCTGCCTCACAATATAACGCGAACGGTTCAAATGTCCTTGCAGCAATCTGCTCAGCCTTTGTAAAAAGCTCGATGACTGTAATGCTGGATGCAAGAGAGGTGTCCTTCACCAGACTGATCAGGTTATTGAACAATGTCGGAAATGCGATTGGGAAAGCCTGTGGCAATATGATCCTTGTATAGATCTGCACATTATTCATACCGATCATCTCCGCCGCTTCCATCTGTCCTTTCGGAACTGCTAAAATGGAGGAACGGAACACTTCTGCATTATAGGCTGCCAGATTCATGCCAAAGGCAATGACCGCCGCCGGAAAAGCGTCGATCATAATGCCCAGGCTTGGAAGACCGAAGAAAATAATAAATAACTGTACTAAAAGAGGGGTTCCTCTGAAGATCCAGATATATATTTTAGCTGCCTGATCCAGCACTTTTACCTTTCCCACCTGCACCAGCGCCAGTAATAATCCAAGCACAAAGCTGAATGCAAATGCTGCCAGGGTAAGCGGTATCGTCACCTTGATACAGGGAACCAGTATCTG
>DJNY01000197.1 GCA_002441865.1 Lachnospiraceae bacterium UBA6452
CTTCCGAAACCGTTTCTCTGCTGTATACTGCGCTGCAGTACTGCGCGGTCACAGACGGACATCTGGATATCACGATCGCACCTGTGAAAGCCCTCTGGAGCTTTGACCCGGAGTCCGGGAATGCCTATGTGCCGGCTTCTTCCACGATCGAACAGGCGCTGACCCATGTAGACTATCATATGGTGGAAATAGACGGCAATAAAGTAAGACTCTCCGATCCTGACGCCGGGATCGACCTCGGTTTTATCGCAAAAGGCTATATTGCAGATCAGTTAAAGGCATACCTTTTGTCCCAGCATGTCGAAAGTGGCATTATCAATTTAGGCGGAAACGTTTTGACGATTGGTCAGAAACCTGACGGATCCGCTTTTACGGTTGGTATCCAGGAGCCCTTTGCAGAACAGGGAAAAAGCATCACGACCGTTTCTGCCGCCGACAACAAAAAGGATACCTTTGCCTCTGTTGTCACAACCGGTATTTATGAACGCTATTTTGAACTGAATGGTGAGATCTATCATCATATTCTGGACGCAAAAACAGGTTATCCTATACAGAATAACCTGTCAAGCGTCACGATATTAACGGATTCTTCCATGCAGGCGGATGCCCTGAGCACGACCTGCATGATCCTCGGCCTTGCTGATGCAAAAGATCTGATCTCCTCCTTAAACGGAGAAGCACAGGCAATCTTCATCACAAATGACGGAGAAATCATCGATACCAGAAACTAAGCCTCCAAAAATGCTTTGTAGCCGCATTTTGCTTCATAAAGATCTGCCTTGGAAGTTGCCTCATGCGGTGCATGCATATTCAGTACCGGAACCCCGCAGTCGATCACATTCATGCCATACAGAGACAAGATATAAGCGATCGTTCCGCCGCCGCCAAGATCTACCTTGCCAAGCTCTGCTGTCTGGAAAGTAACCCCTGCATCGTCCATTATCTTGCGGATAAAGCCGAGATATTCCGCATTTGCGTCATTGGAACCTGATTTTCCTCTGGAACCGGTAAATTTATTAAATACCATGCCATGTCCCAGATAAGCCACATTCTTCTTATCAAAGCTTGCTGCATAGGTCGGATCAAATGCGGAGCTGACATCAGAGGAAAGCATTCTGGAATTTGCCAGACATCTTCGGAGCGTCAGATCCGTATAGCATCCGGTGAGTGCCAGAAGTTCTGCAACGGCATTTTCAAAAAATCTGGACTGCATGCCTGTTGCGCCGACACTTCCGATTTCTTCCTTATCCACTAAAATACAGCAGCCGGTACGTTTCGGATCCTCTACCTCAAGCATTGCCTCCAGAGAACTGAATGCACAGACTCTGTCGTCCTGTCCGTAGCCAAGCACCATGCTTCTGTCAAGTCCTGCTTCTCTCGCTTCTCCCGCCGGAACGATCTCAAGTTCTGCGGAAAGGAAATCCTTTTCTTCGATCCCATACTGTTCTTCCAGAAGTTTCAGTGTAAATGCCTGTACTTTTTCCTTTTTGCTGTCGTCTTTTTCATCCTGCAGCGGACGGTTTCCGATAATGATATCCAGTGCTTCTCCCTCAATCACCTTGGAAGCCTTCTTCTCCAGCTGATCAGCAGCCAGATGCACCAGCAGATCGGAAACGAAAAAGACCGGATCATCTTCTTTTTCACCGATATTGACGATCACCTTTTCGCCGTTTTTCCTGACCACGACACCATGTATGGCAAGCGGAATGGTCACCCACTGATATTTCTTGATACCACCGTAATAATGGGTATCCAGAAATGCAAAATCTCCATCCTCATATAACGGATTCTGTTTTACATCCAGTCTTGGGGAATCGATATGTGCCCCCAGGATGTTCATCCCGTTTTCCATCGGCTCACTGCCGACCTGGAACAAAATAACTGCCTTTTCCATATTGACCGCATAGACTTTATCACCCGGCTTACAGGTCCTGCCCTCTTTGATCAGCGCGGAAAGTTCTTTATATCCAGCTTTCTTTGCGCGTTCCACGATCTGGTTTACACATTCCCTCTCTGTTTTTCCGTGATTTAAAAATGCACGATATGCTTTGCTTAAAGCATCTACCTCTTCCAGTTGTGTATTCGTGTATTTTTCCCATGCATTTTCTGTTTTCATAATAACTCCTTTCTCCTGCCATCTGTCATTTCACTATCAGTATACCCAAATCTGAAATAACTTGCTGAGAAAATTTCCTATTACATTATTTTAATGTTTTACGATCGATTTCTTCGGACACTTCTCCATACAGATACCGCAGCCCTTACATTTGTCCTGATCGATCGTTGATAAAAAGCTATCGATCGTCACTGCTTCATTCGGACAGTTCTTCGCACATAATGTACAGCCGATACAGCCTACGCTGCAGCCCTTCATAACAACAGGACCTTTGTCTTTGGAATGACAGGCAACAACATATGTGGCATCATACGGGATCAGGTCGATCAGATGCTTCGGACAGGCAGCTACGCATTTGCCGCATGCCTTACATGCTTCTTTATCGACTACCGCAACACCGTTTACCACATGGATCGCATCAAACGGACATGCCTTAACGCAGCTTCCGTAGCCGAGACAGCCGTAGTTACAAGTCTTCGGGCCTCCGTTCGGTACAAAGGAAAGCATATTACAATCCTGTGCACCTGTGTATTCGTAATCTACCTTTGTCTTATCACAGTCACCCTGACAATGGACAAAAGCAACCATACGCTTGGATTCTCCGACTGAAACACCCATGATCTCACCGATCTTTTTACCGACCGGTTCACCGCCGACCGGACAGGCATTTACCGGGGCTTCTCCCTTTGCGATCGCAGCAGCCAGTCCGGAACAGCCCGGATAACCACAGCCACCGCAGTTATTCCCCGGAAGGGCAGCCAGTACCGCTTCTTCCCTTTCATCTACATCTACTTTAAATTTAATACCGGCAATACCAAGAAACAGGCCGATCAGAAGACCTACCACACC
>DJNY01000056.1 GCA_002441865.1 Lachnospiraceae bacterium UBA6452
TTTACACCCAGTCCTACTGTGAAAAGGCATGGCATGGAAAGCTCTAAAAGCAGCTTCTGCCCTTTATAGCTTTTGGAAACGGTAATGCTCTTTTCGCTGATCTCTTCTACTGTTTTGATAAGCGATACAGAAGACAGTCCAAGCAGCTCTGCCATCATCGGTCCTACCTGCCCGGTCGCACCGTCAGCAGAAAGCGCACCGCACAATACCAGATCATATTCATCTGTACTTTTTACGGAAGCTGCCAGAACACGTGCTGTACCTAAAGAATCACCGCCGGCAAAAGCCCTGTCTGTCACAAGAAAAGCTCTGTCAGCTCCGATCGCAAGTGCTGTATATAAGATATTCTTTGCATCCGCAATGCCCATTGTAAAAACATCGATAGTTCCACCGGCAAGTTCCCGGATATGTATGGCTTCCGTCAATGCATTCATATCGGAAGGATTGATGACCATCTCCACATCTTCGCGGATCAGATTATGTGTTTTTGGATCGATCTTTACCTGGTCCGAGTTCGGAACCATCTTGATACAAACTGCTATTTTCATATTGCTACCTCTATTTTTCCGTCAACAGTCTCTTAAATGCCCATTCCTCCAAAAGCATGGTAGATTCACCACGCATAATGAATTTTGCCAGATCTCTTGATACAGCAGGTGCTTCAATCACACCGTTTCCACCATAGCCGGTCGCCAACAAATAATTTTTGAGAGGTGTCTCTCCGACGATCGGTAAAAAGTCTCTTGTTTCGGCTCTGTAGGAAAGCCAGGACGAAACAAGACCGGAATCCGCAAGCTCCGGAATATAAGAATCCATCTGATCCAGCAAAAACTCAATGAAATAATCATCTGTTCCGCCTGTCTGCGGTAAGTCATCAGGATTCCACTGCCCTGCATGCATCGGATCGTCCAGATCCATGGACAGATGTGATTTACAGATAAACAGGTTATCTCCTGCTCTCAAGCCATAAAATGCCGGGTATTTGATGATCGGATAGATATAACCATCTCTTTTTACCGGCGGTGCAAGGAAAAATGCCTCCGCTTTTGTATGCCAGATCGGTACATCTATTCCCGCAATCTCCCCTGTGAATCTGCTCCATGGACCGGTACAGTCTACAACAACATCAAATTCCCATGTCTTACCGTCACTTGTTTTCAGTCCTTTAACCTCATTGTCCTCTTTGATAAGTTCTACGACTTTCACGCCCGTATGGATGGTTCCACCATTTTGCTCCAGCTTCTTGGCAAACGTATTGGAGATCATTGTGCCATCGAAATATCCATCATCCTTTGTATAACCCGCACCGAGGATTCCGTCTGTCTGAATACCCGGAAGGATTTCCCTGATACGATCCTTATCTACGATATATTCGCCTGTATAACCTGCTGCCTTTGCGAGTGCAATACCGGTCTTTATGGTATCCTCAACCTCCGGTGAAGTGGCAACGACCAGTGTACCTGTTTTGTCAAATCCGGCGGATCCTTTCTCTTCTGCCTCCATCTTGAGGTAGGTTTCAAATCCATATAACCTGACATCCCAATACCGGTTTTTTAATGAATCATCAAAAAGACAAACCGTTCCGGCAGATTTGGCTGTCGTCCCACAACCGATCCGGTCTTTCTCAAAAAGTGTTACCTCCGCTTCTTCATAAAGACTTAAATGATATCCAAGTGCCGTTCCGGATATACCGCCACCAATAATTCCTATTTTTTTCTTTTTCATCTAGACTACCTCCTTCTGATCACTTATTTAAAAAACCAGATACCTTTACCCATTCCGCATCATTACCGGATAATCTGTTCAGGTTTGTTGACTGCGTATATGATTTTTCATATACCTGCTGTACATATGGGAACATCTTATCAGCCCATTCTTTGGCAACTTTGTATTTCTCATAAAAGCCCGGAAGTTCTGCTCTCAATTCATTTAAAATTGCCTTTTCATCTACCGTCAGGATCTTGCCGTCTTTTACAACTGTTTTACCGTTTACCATAACTCTGACAATATCTTCTCCGTTTTCACAATATACAAGGTGATTTAACAGATCATTTGTCGGTGTAAATGCAATAGAATTCAGATCATAAAAGACAAGATCTGCCTTCTTTCCTTCCTCGATCGAGCCTGTGTGATCAATACGTCTTGTACTTTTTGCTCCACCGACTGTAGCAGCTTTAAAGACATCTTTTGCATTCGGCCATCTCTTATAATCCGGCATTGTTACCTTATGCAAAAGTGCCGTAATCTTCATCGCTTCAAAAATACTCTGGCTGTCATTACTGCTCATCCCATCCGTTCCAAGTGCCAGATTGACACCTGCTTCATGCAGTTTTGCATAAGGAAGTATGCCACTTCCGAGCTTTGTATTGCTGGCTGGATTATGTGCTACTGAAGCACCGGCATTTGCGATCAGCTCAATATCGTGATCATCTACCCATACACAATGCACGATCGTTGTTCTGTCTCCCAATACTCCGATATCCTTCATATGCTGGATCAATGTAGTTTTGTAAAATTCCTGTCCTGTGACACGCTGCATCTTGGTCTCAAGCACATGAGTATGTACCGGCAGATCATATTTTTCAGCCAGTCCGTACATATCCGTAAAGAACTGGTCTGTTACTCTTTGTGGTGCGACCGGTGCTAATACAACATTTGTCATACCGCCTTTTTTATGCCACTTGGAAACCATTGCGTGGATCAGATCATACATTTCCTGTCTGTCAGCAGCAGGCGGATAACATTTCTTTACTTCCTCCGGTAAGATATCTGACAGATAAGGTAATTTATCTTTCCACTGTTTATCACACAAGTTGGTCGTGACGCTTGCACGCATTCCAAGATCTGTATAAGCTTCCATGACTGCATCTGTTCCTTCCAACGTAGCGGATGGATACTCAGAAACATCATCCTGTGCCAGTGTAACACCATGCTTGATCATCTCCATCGCGCCAAGCATGGTTCTCAGATAGATCAGCCGCTTGGAAAACGGCCCATATTTCAAGGTTGGATAGGTATATAACATCCATAATTCAAGTGGCAGGTTATCTGTCATTCCCTTAAACAGGTTCTCATCAGAGTGAAGATGTGCATTGCAAAGTCCCGGTGCTACAAGCAGATCTGTTGCATCAATGATTTCCATATCCGGTTCTGCTGCAATATGATCCGCGATCTTTGTGATATCCTCATCACAGATCAAAAGGTCTGCTTTCTTCGTCTCCATTTCCGTTCCGTATAATATTGTTGCATTCTGAATTAATGTTCTCATCTTATCTTCCACACCCCTTTCATAGGTTCCTATACCATTTTTTAAACAAATAAATTACAGGTATACTCACGACAGGCATTGATGCACTTGTTATAAATACCGTCTATATATGGCATCAGCTTATCATTCTCTTTTACTGTTTCTTTGAATCTTTCCTGAAATTCTTCCGTCATATCAGCCAGTTCAGTCAGAAGTGCCTGTTCGTCTACATGCAGCAATCTGCCCTGTTCCATCACGATCTTTCCACCTGAAATTACCGTTTCCACATCTGATCCGTCTTCACAATACACAAGATGTTTATAAATATCATTGAGTGGCGTAAAGGCTTCTGAACGGAGGTTTAAAATGATCAGATCCGCATCATGCCCTTCTGTAAGACCTCCAATTTCTCCTTCTCTCCGCAGGCTGTGCGCCGGCGTTTTGATCGCCAGATCCAAAATATCCTTTGCGCTTCTCCATGTTTTATAATCCGGATCCATGACCTTCTGCAGCAATGCAGTAAATTTCAGTGTTTCAAATATACTGTATCCATCATTACTGCTCATTCCATCTGTCCCCAGAACAACATTCACGCCATGATCAAGCTGATGCCTCAAAGGCATAATGCCACTGCCAAGCTTTAAATTGCTGACAGGATTATGCGCCACACTTGCTCCTGCCTTACCGATCGCTTCCATATCTGCATCGTCCATCCATACACCATGTATGATCGTCAGCCGATCCGTTAAGAAGCCCAGATCTTTTATGTGCTGTACGATCGATTTTCCGTAAAATTCTGTCCCCGTTACTCTTTGCATACGGGTTTCCAGAATATGCGTATGCATTGGGAGATCATACTTCTCTGCATAATCCAGAGCCCGCATCAGATATTCATCTGTACATCTCTGGGGAGCTGATGTGGAAAATACAACCTTCATTCCATTTTTATTGTTCCATTTTTTGATGATAGCATCATACAGGGAAAACATTTCTTCCTGATCCGGTGCTTCGGAAAGCTGCTTCTGATATGCTTCCGGAATAAACTCTCTGGTGTAGGGAAGTTTATCAAGATATTTCCTGTTACCCATATTAAGTGCGATGTTTCCCCTGAGTCCCAGATCCTCATACGCCTGAAATACACTGTCATACCCCTCAAAAGTGCCTTTCGGGCATTCACTGACATCATCCTGAAAACAGGTAATTCCCTTTCTTACCATTTCCATTGCACCGACCATCGTTCTTAAATAAATAAGTCTTGTAGAAAACGGTCCATACATAAGCGGCGGGCAACTGTAAAGCATCCATGGTTCCAAAGGGAGATTATCAAACAGACCCCTGAACATATTTTCATCCGAATGCAGATGAGAATTGACAAGTCCCGGCATAACAAGTTTTCCATCGCATTGTATGACTTTGTCTGCTGAAAGAGATAAATTATGACCTATTTTTTCAATTCTCCTACCTTTAATCAACAAATCCGCATTTTCCAATATTTCATTCTTTTCATTAAATGTTGCAATTTTGGCATTTTTTAAAAGAATTTTCATATGGCCACCTTCCATTTCATTATCTGACAGAGCGTAAATATTCTCCCTTTCCACAGGCTTCCTTCAGATATGTACCATTTTCAGCAACCTTTCTGCCTCTGATAATGGTACAAACAGGACTTCCTTTTCCGGTCAGACCGTCAAAACAGCTTACATGCCCTTTTGTATAAAGCTTGTCCTGCTCACATTTCCATTCTTTATTGGGATCCACGATTACAAGATCTCCGTCAAATCCTATTTCAAAAGCACCTTTTCTTCCATACAATCCAAATATCTTTGCAGGATTGATACCCATCACTTTGGCGATCCATGTCGGACTCAGCTTTTTCTGATGTACTAAAAGATCAAATACCATAGGCAGGAAATACTGGACAGAATTCAGACCGCCCCATGCCTGCCAGATATCTTTTGCTGCATTATCCTTCTCCTCATCTGCTGCCGGAGAATGATCACTTCCAACACAGGATAAGGTTCCGTCCAGCACATATTCCCACAACTTTTCCACATCCTCTTTCTTCCGCATAGGAGGCGTGCATTTTGCAGGTGCTCCTTTTTCAAACACAAAATCCTCTGTAAAGGCCAGATAATGCGGACAAGTCTCGGCTGTTACCGGTAAGCCTTCATGCATGGCATCCTTTACAATCTGCGCTACCATTGGATGACTGACATGACAGATATGTACGCGTCCTCCCGTTGCACGGGCCATATCAATTATATTTTTTGTTGCGACGTACTCGCTCCACACATCATGTGCATCCAGAAACGCTCTGATCTTCTTCCTGTTATCGGATGTATTTTCTCTCCGACCTTCCTTTTCTCTTTCCAGAACCTGTCCATATTCTTCACAGTGAAAACCACATAATGCATTATAGGGTTTCAATATTTCCAGTGCCTTTCGGACATTCCCAAGATTTACAGTCGGAAACAGGTCTCCGTTCGGACATGTAAATCCTTTGAATGCAGCAACCCCACATTTTTGCAGTGCTTCCAGATCTGCCAGATTATTTTTTATCCCGTTTTCTGATGTCATATCGTCACCGACGATACCGCCCCAGAGTGCAAAATCCACGTAAGAATGTGTACTGATCTTTGCCAGTTTTTCTTTGAATATTTCGGCATTCAGAAGAGAAGGATTGTTATTCAGCGGCATATCGATCAATGTCGTACATCCTGCCGAAACTGCTGCCCTGCTTCCGGTCTCAAAATCCTCCCGATATTCAAATCCCGGCTCATTCATATGCGCATGACAATCTATAATGCCCGGAAAAATATAATTCCCTTTTGCATCAATGATCTCCCTTGCCTCTGCGATCTCACCGGGTGCTGCAAATGCCGCATATACCCCATTCTTTATAGCGATATCTGCTTTTACGATTCCGTCTGCTTTTACAAGTAATCCATTCTTCACCAGTAAATCATACATATGACTTTCACCTCTATTCATAAAACCGTTTTATTTTCTCATTCAGGTTTTTTGTTTTGCGTGGTAATTGCGGTGCATACATACAGGCCCTGCTGCTTTTCAGGTGCATCTGACACATTCCGTAGAGCATCAGGAAGCCTGCCTCGCAGGAGTCTATAACCGGAAGTTTTATACTTTCTTCCAGTTTTTCCTTCATGCCACTCATTCCCGCACATCCCAATACAATTACCTCTGCTCCGTTTTTTACTGCTATTTTGCCTGCCTGTATGATCTCCTTTTCCACTTTTTCCTGCGAAAGACTGTGCAGCTCTTCCACACTCAGCCCGGAGGTATATACACCGTTGCATTTTTTTGCAAGACCAAAATTCTCGATCGCTTCCTCCAGCATTGGAACCCATTTAGGCGATGTTGTTACAACAGCAAACGAATTTCCTGCCAATGCTGCATAATGACAGGCACCTTCGGCAATTCCGATCACACTTTTTCCGGTCAGTTCTCTCAGCATTGCAATAGACGGGTGATTACTGAAACAGGCGATCAAATACCCATCGTATTCTTTCCCGTTTTCCGAAATCATCTCAAGTATATGATATGCACTGACAATCTCATCTGTATGTCCTTCGATCGATACCGGTCCTGCCGCATTTGTCATAACATCAAGAACAACATCTTCCGGACAGATCGGTAAAAGCTGATTTCGTATCTGTTCTGTCATTGCCTCTTCCGTGTTTGGATTAATCACCAGAATTTTTTTCTGTTCCATGTTTTACCACCTCCCCAAAAAAGAAGAGGCAAACAATCATTCAGATTATTTGCCTCGTTGCAGTTCTATTTTATTCTCAAATTTTTTAAATCTCAATGTGCCCTGTGCACATTGTTATTCCCTATTTTTGTGTATTGCGTACATTGCAAATTTATTATATATATATAAATTATATTATTATAGAAAGGGAAGTTACTGATATGAACACTACGATCAGCTGGCTCGAAAAACAAGCTTCTACATTTGGTTTTAAATTAGTAGCAGGAAAAAAAGGAAGTTCAAATACGATAACAGGTGTCAATATTATGGACAATCCGGATACTATTCGTTTCCTTGTTGGTGGAGAGCTTATTCTTTCTACCGGATATTTTCTCAAGGAAGATCCTTCTTTGTGTCAGGACTTTATCAAAGAACTGCATTACAAAAGATGTGCCGGTCTTGTTATTGCATTAAAACGCTATTTAAATGAGATTCCTCAGAATATGATCAACGATGCGAACCAGTTGGGATTTCCTATTCTGATCGTTTCCTATGAAAGCAATTTCTCACAGATCAGCCGCATTGTATATGCAAGCATCCTGCAGGATGAATTGATGGATGCAGACCGGCTTTACAAGATGTATCACAAATTCAATTCCAGCCTGTCACATGAGCATTCTCTCGTAGATGTTCTGAATAATATTGAGAAAGTTACGGGATTTCCCCTCATATTGACAAATGAGACTTTTGAACTCCTGTATTATTCCCCGGGAGCATTTAATCTGTGTCACCACGAAGATACTCTGCTTCCGTTTGAGAAAAAACTTTGCGAGGATATTTTATCCACTTTTGCGTGTAACCGTTTTGAAGTGATTACCCGTTTCGACAAGGTTATTTTCAGTCTGACAAGTGAATCCCGTTTATTGGGGTTCATCTGTTTTCTGAATACAGCAACCGGATTTAACAGCATTTTATATAATTTTGCATATAGTATTCTGCCCCTCATTGCCATTGAAACAATTAATGAACAAATACGACAGGAGACATCCCGTCAGGGACAGAACAGTTTCCTGAGAAATATGCTTTCCGGAGAACTGACAGAATCCGAGATCAAACTGCAATGTGAAATATATGGATTTTCACCGTTTGCCAACAGAATTTGTATTGTTCTGCAGCCTGATTTTCATATTGATACTGCACAGGATGAAAAAAATCAGATATTTGATCAATATACCCATTATATTAAGCATTTATCTTCTCTTCATCAATGTACAGTATACCATTACCACGACGACAATAATATTATTATCCTTATGCTTTTTACATCCGATTCACAGCAAAAGATATATGAAACAGCCTATAAATATATTGAGAAGCTGGCAGAACAGGCTGCCAATGGTATATTATCCTGTCACATTGGAGTCAGTGAGATTTTAACGGGCATTACTACACTGAAATCAAGTTATTATGAAGCGCTACAATCATTAAGTCTTGGCAGAAGGCTGGAGCCTGAAAAAAATATTTATCATTATTCTGACAATCTGCTATATCATCTGGTAGCAGAATTGCCGACCCAATCCTATATAAACGAAAGCTATGTCCGTCATTTGTATCCTCTTATCCATTTTGATGAGGAGCATCATACGGATCTTTTGACCACACTTTACGTTTATTTAAAAAATGACTGCAGTATAAAGGATTCCTCTACGGAGCTTTTTATCCATCGTAATACAATGGCTTCCCGGCTTGATAAGATCACTGAACTATTACCGGATTTTGATCTGAATAACTTTGAGGACAAGACCATTTTATATATTGCATTTCATATCAGTAAGCTAATAAATATTTAATTTCATGGGAGGATACAGCTATG
>DJNY01000055.1:0-8061 GCA_002441865.1 Lachnospiraceae bacterium UBA6452
TGTAAAGAAACCATTGTTGTCATTTGCGCCTGCTGCCTGTCCCTCTGCATCTTCGCCGTCTGCCTGTGCATTGCCGGCTTTTGCATACTTCTTATCGGAGTCGAGTGACTTCATCGTCGGGAACAGCAGAACATCACGGATTGCCGGTGAATCGGTCAGCAGCATGACAAGTCTGTCGATACCGTATCCGATACCGCCTGTCGGTGGCATACCGATCTCCAGTGCATTCAGGAAGTCCTCATCTGTGTGGTTGGCTTCTTCATCGCCGGCTTCAAAAGCTGCATCCTGTGCTGCAAAACGCTCTCTCTGATCGATCGGATCGTTCAGCTCGGAATATGCGTTACACATTTCCCATGTATTGATGAAAAGCTCGAAACGTTCTACCTTGCTTGGATCGGAAGGTTTCTTCTTTGTCAGTGGAGAAATGGCTACCGGATGATCCATGATAAAGGTTGGCTGGATCAGCTCCTTCTCACAATATTCCTCGAAGAAGAGATTGATAATATCGCCCTTTGTATGGCGTTCTTCAAATTCGATGTTGTGCTCTTTGGCAAGTGCCTTGGCAGCTTCATCACTTTCTACTGTATCAAAATCAATACCTGCATATTTCTTGATGGCATCGTTCATGGTCAGACGTGCAAACGGCTTACCGAAATCAAGCTCGATTCCATTGTATGTGAACTTTGTACTGCCACATACCTTTTCTGCCAGATAACGGAACATGCTCTCTGTCAGCTCCATCATGCCTTCATAGTCTGTATATGCCTGATATAATTCCATCAGCGTAAATTCAGGGTTGTGTCTTGTATCCACACCTTCATTACGGAATACACGGCCGATCTCATAAACCCGCTCGAGTCCGCCTACGATCAGTCTCTTCAGATAAAGCTCCAGAGAAATACGAAGCTTAACGTCTTCATTCAGCGCATTGTAATGTGTCTCGAACGGTCTTGCTGCCGCACCACCTGCGTTTGCAACCAGCATTGGGGTTTCCACTTCCATGAAATCACGGTCTGCGAGGAAATTACGGATCTCCTTGATGATCTGGGAACGCTTGATGAAAACTTCCTTGCTGTCCTGATTCATGATCAGATCCACATATCTCTGACGATAACGGGTATCGGTATCTGTCAGTCCGTGGAACTTCTCCGGCAGGATCTGTAAGCTCTTGGAAAGAAGTGTCATCTTCTCTGCATGGATAGAGATCTCGCCTGTTCTTGTACGGAATACAAAGCCTTCCAGTCCGTAGATATCACCGATATCTGCCTTCTTGAAGTCTGCGTAAGAGTCTTCACCAATGGAATCTCTTGCCACATAGACCTGAATGCTTCCCTGTAAATCCTGAATATTACAGAATGAAGCTTTACCCATGACACGCTTGAACATCATACGGCCGGCGATCGCCACATGAAGAGGATGGGCATCCATGATGGCGCGTTTTGCTTCATAATCTGCCTTCAGTGCTTCCCTTACCTGCTCCTCATCCATTCCGGATACGTCCGGCTCTCTATGATCCTTTAAAAGCTCTGCCTCATGTACCTCATAAAGCTTCTTCACTTCCATGGAATGATGTGTCTGGTTAAACTTTGTTATCTGAAAAGGATCCTTCCCTGCCTGCTGCAGATTCGCCAGCTTTTCACGACGAACCTGCAGAAGCTGGTTGACATCCTGTGTCTGATTCTGATTCTTATCTCCCACGTTCTTATACTCCTGCTCTCTGAATTTCAAGTACCTGATATTCCAGTTCTCCACCAGGTGTTTCTACCTTTACGATATCGCCTGTTTTAGCACCGATCAGTGCACGTCCTACCGGGGATTCATTGGAGATCTTTCCCTTTAAGCTGTTTGCCTCTGTAGAACCTACGATCTTATAATCAAGCTCCTGGTTCATTTCAATATCTAAGATCTTTACCTGACAGCCGACGTTGATCTTGTCGAGATCTACTTCATCTTCTACGATAACTTCGGCATTTTTCAAGATTTTTTCCAGCTCATCAATTCTTGCTTCGATGTCACGCTGCTCATCTTTTGCTGCATCATACTCAGCATTTTCGGATAAGTCACCCTGTGCTCTTGCTTCTTTGATCTTCTGCGCAACTTCCTGACGCTTAACGACCTTTAAATTTTCCAATTCATCTTCGTATTTCTTGAGACCTTCATAGGTTAAGATATTTTTCTTTGCTTCCACGACTGTCATCCTTTCTTTGCTTTGATACAGCGGGCATCTGCCGCCACTTTAACTTAGACATTATAGCCCACTCAAAAAGGTACTGTCAAGGTACTTTCGCAAGGTTTTACAGTGCATTCCGCACTCCTGCAGCTGTCTGATTTTCCTTTTTGTACAGGAAGAATGCGCTGCTATATAAACTGCCCTGGAAAATGCTGCCGGAATTTCTCCGTTTTCGTCCAGAATGACCAGTTTTTCTCCTCTTCCCGCATCATCTGCCGTCACAGGGAGCTCATACCGCCGTATGTCCGCCAGATACAGTGGCAGCTTCGCATAACTGCTGCAGCTTCCCGCCAGTCCGGTCTGTTCATAGATTTCCTCCAGCATGTCCTCCGCCCTGTCCGTTCCATATGTATCTGTAAAAAAGACAAGCTCCCGCAGACAAAGTGCATGATCCGCCAGAAACTGCGTCAGCTCATGATCCGTTTCCCCGGAAAGCAGGCAGAAGAGTGTGATCTTATCATGCTCTGCAAACAGCTTTTGCAGCATCTCCCTGCCAAACGCATGAAAAAGTTTGCCGGGAAAATCCCACATAAGCAGGTTTTCTCCCGGCAATCTCTTTTTAAACGCATCGCTGGCTACTTTGTGCATGGGATCTCCAAAATCCACACTTGCCGCGTTGGGCATTTCTTCTGTTTTGTATATGAAAATTTTGCGTTTCCACAACCGGCGCAAAAATGAATATACAGCCCGGCTGTTTTTCTTCTTTGCTTTTTTCCGTGCGATCGCCCTGTCTGTCAGATGCTGCAGCAGTTTTTCTTCTTTTATCCACATGCCCCATATGCGGTAGTCACCGATATCCACATAAGCAGGTGCTTTCTCCGGTTTTTCCCCCGTCAGGTAATAAAAATAATCTTCCATACCACAGCTTATGCGGGAGAAAAAAGCTGTATGACTCTTTCGCGCAGTTCCTCCATGCTTTCGATCTCATTGATCTCGCCCCGCAGTCTGGCAGAATTCTTAAGCCCTGCGGAATACCATGCGATATGCTTGCGCATTTCGCGCACTGCGGTATACTCCCCTTTATACTTTACCTGCAGATCAGCATGTCTGAGTATCGTATCCCTGATCAGCGTTAGCGACGGCTTATCCGGCTGCTTCCCTGTTTCCAGAAAAGAGGCGATCTGCCCGAAAATGAATGGATTTCCTCTCGCCGCACGCCCGATCATAATACCGTCACAGCCTGTCTGCTGTAACATCGCGGCTGCAGAAGCACAGTCTGTGATATCACCGTTTCCGATGACAGGGACAGAAACTGCCTCTTTGACCTGTCCGATGATCTCCCAGTCTGCCGATCCCGCATAATACTGCTCTCTTGTACGTCCGTGCACAGCGATCGCAGACACACCGCTTGCTTCTGCGATCTTCGCGATCTCTACCGCATTGACATGTGCCTCATCAAAGCCCTTGCGGATCTTGACCGTTACCGGCTTTTGGATCGCCTTTACGGTTTTGGTCAGAATTTCCTCTACAAGCTTCGGATTCTTCATCAGGGCGGAACCTTCCCCGTTATTAACTACCTTTGGCACCGGGCAGCCCATATTGATGTCAAGAATGTCAAACGGCTTTTCTTCAATCTTTTTTGCCATTTCACTGATAATGTCCGGATCCGATCCAAACAGCTGCAGAGAAACCGGCTTTTCCTCCGGATGGATTTCCATCAGAAGCTCTGTATTTTTATTGTTGTAATAAATTGCCTTTGCCGATACCATCTCCATGCAGAGAAGTCCGGCTCCGTACTCTTTACAGAGCAAACGAAATGGCAGGTCTGTTACACCTGCCATCGGAGCCAGTACAACCGGATTTTCAAGGCTGACATTTCCTATTTTCAGCTTTTTATTCATGCTTTTTTTCCTGTCTGTTTTTCTGGTAAATGATCCGCAGCCCGTCCAGTGTCAGGGTGGAATCATAATAATCGATCAGCGCAGTCTCCCTGGAGATCGCTCTTCCCAGACCACCTGTCGCAACAACCTTCATGTTGTCGCAGCCGGTTTCCTTTTTCATCTGGCGGATGATGTATTCTGTCTGGCCGATCTGTCCGTACATGATACCTGCCTGCATGCTCGTTACGGTATCGCCCGCTAAAATGCTGTCCGGCTTTTTGATCTCAAATGCAGGAAGCTTTGCAGCATTTTCAGAAAGTGCCGCAGCGGAAATACGGATTCCGGGCGCAGTCACGCCAGCCATCAGACAGCCGTCCTCCGATACAAAATCATAAGTTGTCGCAGTACCGAAGTCCAGCACGAGGATCGGTCCGCCGTATTTCTCATAGGCAGCCACCGCATCAACCACACGGTCAGCACCAAGCTCCCGCGGATTCTTCGTCTTTACCTGGATTCCTGATTTTGTTCCCGGTCCCACAACGATCGGATTTGTTCCGATATAACGGATCATGGCACTTGTCAGGGAATGCATCACGTTTGGCACAACACTTGCCACAATGCTGCCTTCAATATCAGTCCGTTTTACACCGTTCATATGCAGAAGATCCCTGATCACGATCCCGTACTCATCTGAAGTGCGCTGCACCTTTGTCGTCATACGGAATGTTGTCACCAGCTTTTCTTCCTCATATGCGCCAAATGTAATATTTGTATTTCCCACATCCAGTACTAATATCATCCTACGCTTCATCCTCCAGTGTTATATCTTCTTTCAGTACAAAAACCCTGTAAAACAGCTGCAGCTCCTCAAACAGCGACTGTCTGTGTCTGCGGATCTCACTGACCAGCAGCCCCGCCGTGATATCGTCATATAAAATATCCTCTTCCGCAGCCTCTGTCTCCATGGAGATGCTTCCATCCGGCTCAAAAACGATCAGGAAAACACCGCCTGCTTCTTCTGTAAACAAAACACAGATGATATGTAGCTCTTCCTTAACCGATTCCGGTACGGAGTTAAACAATGGATTAAAATAATATTTTTTTTCGTATGCATTGGAACCGCACAGAACAATTCTGCCATCTGCCATACGGTCTTTCATCTGCAGATCAGACATATCCATATATTCCTCTTACGGAAACTTCACCGGCGTATACTTCCGCCACGCTTCCGTCTTCCTTTTTTACTAAAAGCTCACCGCTTTTGTTGATACCGAGCGCCGTACCCGAAAATTCGCCCTTCGGATCCAGAACACGTACCTGCGCATTCCGGTTCACCAGTCTGTCATTGTATTCTTCCAGAACGGCGGAAAGATCGCCCGCCTGTATAAATTTCTCATAATAGCTTTCAAAATATGACATTACCGCAGCGATCACGGATGCTCTCTGCACAGGATGCCCCATCTCAATACGAAGGGACGTTGCTGTTTTGGCGATCTCCTCCGGAAACTCTGTCTGGTTGACATTAATGCCGACACCAATGATCACATGATTGATGTAATCCGGCTCCGCACTCATTTCCGTCAGAATACCACAGATCTTTTTCTGATGCAGCACAACATCATTCGGCCACTTGATCCCTGTTTCCTGCCCTGTCACACTGGCAATTCCGTCGCAGACCGCAAGTGCCATGACAAGCGTCAGCATGGAAGCCTTATTCGGCGAAATTTCCGGTTTCAGACCAAGTGACATAAATATGGCATGTCCGCTTGGTGATTCCCAGCTTCTGCCTCTGCGTCCTTTGCCTGCACGCTGCATATCCGCCACCACAAGTGTACCCTGTACACCCTCTTCTTCCATATACCGCTTACAGTCCGTATTGGTCGAATCCGTCACATCATAGTAATAGAGCTTTCTTGCCATATAATCTGTTGTCAGTCTGCTTTCTATTTCACTGACAGAGAGGATATCCGGTGTCTGCAGAAGATGATAGCCTTTATTCGGAACAGCTTCGATCTGATAGCCTTCCTCCTTCAACTGGTTGATCACCTTCCAGACCGCTGTCCGGGAAACACCGAGTGTTTCACAGATCTGCTGTCCGGACAGGTATCCGTCCTGCTCTCTGAGTAATTTTAATATTTCTGTCTTCATTGCATTATCCTTATGCGCCAAGTGTTGCTGCCATGACTGCCTTGATCGTATGCATACGGTTTTCGGCTTCATCAAAGACAACGGACTGCTCTGATTCAAATACTTCGTCCGTTACTTCCATTTCTGTCACGCCGAACTGCCCGCCCTTTTCTTTTCCGATCTTTGTCTTCAGATCGTGGAATGCAGGCAGACAGTGCATAAAGATGGCACCTTCAGCCGCATTGTCCATCAGCTTTTTATTCACCTGATAAGGAGAAAGATCCCGGATCCTTTCTGCCCAGACTGCATCAGGCTCGCCCATGGAAACCCATACATCTGTGTAAATAACATCAGCGTTCTTTGTGCCTTCCATCGGATCTTCCGTAAAGGTCAGCTTCGCACCTGTTTCTTCTGCAATCTCTTCACATGTTTTGATCAGTTCCTGATCCGGGAAGTAAGCCTTTGGTGCACAGGCTCTGAAATCCATACCAAGCTTTGCACACGTTACCATCCATGAATTTCCCATATTATAACGGGCATCTCCCATATATGCAAGCTTTACGCCTTTGATCCTGCCAAGTTTTTCACGGATCGTCAGAATATCTGCCAGCATCTGGGTCGGATGGAATTCATTTGTCAGTCCGTTCCATACAGGCACTTTGGAATACTGTGCAAGTTCTTCCACGATAGACTGGTCAAATCCTCTGTATTCGATTCCATCGTACATACCGGCAAGCACTCTTGCGGTATCTGCAATACTTTCCTTCTTGCCGATCTGGGAGCCTGTCGGATCCAGATAAGTGGTTCCCATACCAAGATCATGTGCTGCCACCTCAAAAGAACAGCGTGTTCTTGTGGATGTCTTTTCAAAGATCAGTGCCACATTTTTGCCATGCAGGCTGTCATGCAGCTTGCCCTTTTTCTTCATTTCCTTATATTTTGCTGCCAGATCGACCAGATACAGGATCTCCTCCGGTGTATAATCAAGCAGTTTCAAAAAATCGCGTCCCTTTAAATCTACCTTACTCATATGCTGTCCTTTCCCATTTGTTTCTGTCCGCAACAATATTAAATCCTTGCGGCTGCTGTTTCGTACCATATTCCCGAATAAAGGGATCACTTCTTGCGAAGCCATCCCTTTACCTGTTTTCTACAGTTCTATTTTAACCTCTTACTTTGAAATTACTTCCTTGAAAGTAGTTGCCAGTGATGCAACACCCTGCAGGTCGGATGGAATAATGATCTTTGTGGATTCTCCCTCTGCAACCTTTTCCAGTGCTTCCAGACTCTTGATCTGCAGAACCTTTTCATCTGCACCCGCTTCACGGATCATACGGATACCATCGGCATTTGCCTGCTGTACCTTTAAGATCGCAGCAGCTTCACCTTCTGCCTCACGGATCATTTTTTCCTTCTGTGCTTCCGCACGCAGGATAGCTGACTGCTTTTCAGCTTCTGCTTCCAGAATTGCGGATTCCTTCTTACCTTCTGCAACAAGGATCGTAGATTTCTTCTCACCTTCCGCACGCAGGATGGATTCACGTCTTTCACGTTCTGCCTTCATCTGCTTCTCCATTGCATCCTGGATCGCTGCAGGCGGGATGATATTTTTCAGCTCTACACGGTTTACTTTGATTCCCCATGGATCAGTCGCAATATCCAGTGTTGTGCTCATCTTTGTATTGATGATCTCTCTGGATGTCAGTGTCTGGTCAAGCTCCATATCACCGATGATATTACGAAGTGTTGTTGCTGTCAGGTTTTCGATCGCCATGATCGGATTCTCGACACCGTATGCAAACAGCTTCGGATCTGTGATCTGATAGAATACAACCGTATCGATCCGCATGGTAACGTTATCTTTTGTGATAACCGGCTGTGGTG
>DJNY01000055.1:8098-9938 GCA_002441865.1 Lachnospiraceae bacterium UBA6452
AAATCCACTACCTGCTCTTTTAATACGACTCTTTTTGCGATCTTATCAATAAAAGGTGTCTTAAAATGAAGTCCTACAGACCATGTTCCCTGATAAGCGCCCAGACGCTCCACTACATAAGCCTGTGCCTGTGGCACGATCTTAATGCAGCCGGCAAGTACCCAGATTACGATTACAAGTAAAACAAGTGCGGTAATAAGTGTTCCCATTTTTAATCCTCTTTTCTTTCCTCAACAATTAGTTTTACGCCGTCGATCGCCTTTACGATCACAACGCTGCCCACCGGAATTTTCACTCCGTTTTTCTCTGTCCTTGCAGTCCATTCCTTTCCCTGCAATGTCACACGGCCGATCTGCTCCAGATTATCGATCTCACTGACGACGATCGCTTCCTGTCCGATCAGGCTTTCAATATTGGTCCTGACTCTGTCCTTATTGAAGTATCTGACTGCAATCGGTCTGGTAAATAACAGCAGTATGAAAGATACCAGAATGAAGCTGACGACCTGCACCGGAAACGGTACGGAAAGCATAGCCAGAACAGCTGCCACCAATGCGCCGCCTGCAAACCAGATCGTTGTCAGTCCCATCGTTGCAATTTCAATGACGATACATACTACAAGCACAGCCAGCCAGAATAACGACAGCGATGTAGAAAGTAATCCTATTAATGTCATCTGCTTCTCCTTTCCCCTTTTGACCTCTGTCATACAGGCTCCGCCCGTATAATGGAATCATACTATACTTTCCCTGTTTATTCAAGCGATTTACCCCGTATTTACATATCATTTACCGGGCAATAAACAATACACCGAGCGTTCCCGGTCCGCAATGGCTGGAAACAACACCGCCCGCTCTTGTCTCCAGTATTTCTTCAAAAACACCCAGCCCTTCCAGATAGCTTCTTGTTTCCTCTACAATATCTCTGTCACAACCGGAATGTGTGATAAAAACCCGCTCCGGTCTTGCCAGACGCAGTTCATCTTCCATATCCGTCACATAAGCACGCACTACGGATGCAAGCTTTCCTCTGTACTTTTTCGCCACACCCATGGCACCGTCTTTTACCGTGATCTTGGGATGCAGCTTCAGCACACTGCCTGCCAGCGCCGCCACACCGCTGCATCTTCCTCCTCTGTGCAGATACGTCAGAGTATCCACCACAAAACTGGCTCTGACACGTGGGCGCAGGTCATAGATCCGCTCCGAGATCTCCACCGCTGTCTTGCCTTCCAGTGCCATTTGTGCTGCCTCTACTACCAGAAGCCCGATCCCGGTAGACAGGTTTTCCGAATCGATCACTGTTACCAGTCCATCCGCATGCAGTTCCTCGACTGCAAGCCGCATCACATTTCCCGAAGTGGACATACTGTCTGAAATGGAAAAACAGATCACTTCTCTTTCCTCCTCCACAAACGGCCGGATCAGTGCAAGTGCCTGATCAAGCCCCGGTGCAGAGGTTTTGGGTGTTGTCTTATGTGCATCGGACCACGCAAAGATCTCTTCCGGTGTGATGGTCTTTCCATCCTCATATTCCTCTTCTCCTAACAGGATATGCAAAGGCAGAATGGATATATCATATTTTTCAACCAGTTCGTCTGAAAGGTCACATGTGCTGTCTGCGATTATTTTTACCATTGTTTTTTCCTTCTTTTCAATTCTTTTGCGCTCATTATACCTATAAAATGCTTATCCCGCAAGATTACTGTTCCAAAAAGCCTGCAAACTTCCATATACCGCCCTGCAGGGTTTTTGTTCCGAATCCCTCTATCGGAAGTGTGACAAGTGCGGTCTGCCCAGCCGGGATTTCAATCGTGAACTCTGCCTCTGTGTCCGCAACC
>DJNY01000055.1:10044-15848 GCA_002441865.1 Lachnospiraceae bacterium UBA6452
CTTTGCGAGTATTCCGGTCGTTCATCTTCCAGCTGACCCTGATCTCCCCGTAAATGCTGTGATAGCTGCCTGCTGCCTGTGTCAGTGCGATCGTTTCATCCGGCAGAACCGGTGCGATCGTGATCGGCTGTTCCTTTGTCTGATCCACCCGGATACCCAGCAGGGATTCATATACCCATTGCAGCGCGCAGCCGTTGTTATAGTGGTCAAATGAATTCATCTCATCCCCGGAAAAACCGTTTTCTTCGGTGTAAGAATCCGGCCGTTCCCAGATCGTTGTCGCCCCCTGCTCCACACTGCACAGCCAGGAAGGATTTTCCTCCGATAAAAGCAATCTGTAAGCAGCCTGCTCCGCCCCCGTATCTGTCAGCGTCTGCAGGATCAGTCCCGTTCCGACAAAGCCTGTCATCAGCCGGTAGTCATTTTCTTCTACCGAGGAGAGAAGCAGCCGTCCGGCCTTCTCCCGGTTCTTTTCCATCAGGAGATCATATTGCAGCAGCATACAGAGCTCCGTCTGGGAAAAACCGTTTTCCGTCATCTGCTCCAGGCGCTCCGCTATTTCATAGGTCTGATACAGATAAGTCCGGATTTTCTCATGCAGTTTCCGGTACTTTCTGACATCCCCCTGCTTCTGCAGCGCCGCTGCTGTCCTCTCCATACAGAAGGCATCTGCACCGTACCAGAGCGCCGACATAAATGTGGCATCTGACTTTTCCGTCCCCAGCCAGTCACCAAATGTCGCTTCTGCGCCAATCTGTCCACCTGCGAAGTTGCTTCTCTTTTCCAGATATTCCATATATGCCTGCATGGAAGGATAGGCAGCTGCAAGCAACTCCTGATCCCCGTATTTCTCATACACGCCAAGCGGTATCACAATACCTGCATCTGCCCAGCCTGCATTCCCACTTCCCGTTGTGATCGTATAAGGTACTGTATCCGGATATGCTCCGTCTTCCCTCTGTGCATCCAGAAGATCCCTGCTCCATTTTTCATAAAAAGTATACAGATCCTGCAGGTACATCGAAGTCATGCTGTAAACCGCCAGATCACCAGTCCAGCCGATCCGTTCATCACGCTGCGGGCAGTCCGATGCGATCCAGCCGAAATTATTTCTCTGACTCCACCTGGTATTTTCATACAGTTTCTGCAGCTTCTCATTATCGCATGTAAAGCTGCCTGCCTCCGGGCTGTCAAGTCCCACACTGATCCCCTGTATCCGGGAGAGTGTCACATCTGCCGTTGTTGTGATCGAAAGATAACGGAATCCCGTATAGAAAAATGTGGGAATATACGTTTCTCTCTGTTTTTCCTGCATTTCAATCTGTATCTGTGTCTGTGCAGATCTGTAATTCGCACGGTAAACCGTTCCCGCTGCACCGTCTTCCCCGCGTTCTGCACTTCCCGTCTCATTACACATTTCTCCAAAAGTAAGCGTAAGCTCACCTTTAGTATCACTGCAGAAAGTAACGGATGGAACCCCAGCCAGATTCTGCCCCAGATCTACGACCAGTGTCTGCCCGCTTTTCAGGAAAATACCTTCTGACGGTTCCTGCTCCCATTCCTGTATCCGCTCCGCTTCTCCATAGGTCGTTCCATTCTCTTTTACCGTTTCATAAATCCATCCCCGCTGCATAGTCTGCGTCAGTGCATCTTTTTTTGCCACCTCGATCCCGCAGGAGCTGTAAAAGCTGCCCCTAAAGTCGTGACTGATCTCTGCCTTCTTCGCTTTTCCCTGCATTTGCAAGGATAGTTCCGCAGTGTCTGGTCTGCTGTAGTCAACTTTCTCCCCATTGAAGAAATCCGCAGCCTGCACACGGGTATCCTTTACATACTCCCATGTTTCGTCCGTTGTCAGTATCTCTCTGCTGCCATCCTCATAAGTAAGCAGCAGCTTTCCGATAAAAGCGGGTCTGTGATAGTCATATGTACCAAATCCGTTTCTGCCACACCACCAGCCTGTTCCGAGCATCACGGCAATTCCGTTCTCACGCTCTTCCTGCAGCAGATCACTGACATCATACATCTGGTAAAGCAGCGTCTTATTATAATCCGTCCAGCCGGGTTTCCACTCGCAGTCACCAACTCTGCTGCCATTGATATAAACATCGTAAATTCCCAGTGCGGAAGAGAGCAGGACAGCCTTTACCGGTTTTTTCTTCACAGTAAACCGTTTACAAAAAACAGGCTGTCCATCCTCATAAACCGCTTCTGTCTCCTGCATGGTAATAAACTCCGCTCCCGCAAACGGATCCGTATTCAGACAGGCTGTTTCAAATCTGCCGCTTCCCAACAGACACCCTTTTTCCGTAAAACTTGTGACCGTATATGTGTAGACCGTCAGATCCTGCAGCGCAGCTCCCGCATAACTTACCTGCGTTGTCTGACTGCTCCTGACAATTCCGCTGTCCCACACCATTTCATCTGCTTCATCTGTCACGATGATCCGGTAAGCTGACTGCCTGTCTTCTGCCGTATGTTCTGTCCGGTCACCCTCTTCTGCCTGTTCCATCCGTCCGCCCTGCGCCTCTGTTGTCTCCTGCCTTACAGGTGCCTCCCGATATGCCAGTTCCCAGGAAAACGTGATCTCCTGTGTATCGATCCCGACCGGATCCGCTATGTAGTTTACCCGCAGATTGATAAGCTGCAGGTTATCCTCCCGTGATTCCTCTGTTTCATACTGCTGCCACAAGGTTTCCATCTTTTCCTGAAACCGCTGTTCCGCACATGCTCTGCCGAATACCAGTGCTGTTACAAGCAGGACAGCAGCTGTCTCCATTATTCTCTTTATCCTTCCGCTCATTGCTCCTCTGTTCCCGTTGTGTTTCATTTCTTTTCAAATATGAATTTCAAAAAGCTGCTATCCCAGAGAAATACTCCTCTGAAATAACAGCTTATTCCTGCATTATTATTTCGTCCTGCTTTTACCAGAAAACATGATTGCCGATCACAACACCTGCTGCACCACTGCTGGCTGCCTTAAAGTGTGTTGCGCCGCCCACATTAGTTGCACCGTCGATCGCTGCCTGTGCTGCTTCTATGCAGGAAGCACTTGGACCGCTTGCGATCACTGCTGCCACCTTGCCATTCGTTGCCGGCGGGAACTGTGACGGTGCATTGATAACGCCGCTTATGGAACCCGGATAAGAACCACTTCTGACACGATTCATAACAACTGCTCCGACCGCCAGTTTTCCCTCATAGGGCTCTCTGCCTGCTTCACACTGGATCAGTGCTGCCAGTAAAGTAACATCGGATGTCTCACAGCTGACCGCACCACGATTCTCACTCAGTTTCTTTTTCTCTTCTTCTTTCTTTTCTGCTTCGATCTGCTCGTTTGTCTTTCCGGTTTCTACCGTGAAAGCTACATCCACATAATCTGCACTGACATAGCCCTGTGTATCTTTATCTACCTGTACCGTTACCCAGCCATCTGCCTCTTCTACCGCTGTAACGGATTCTCCAAGTGCAAGTACGGTATAAATACCGGCATCTTCACTTGCTTCTTTTCTGACACGAAGTGCATCTGTTTTAACAGTTGCTTTCAGGGAACCGACTTCCTGCTGCATTGCTTCTGCTTCATCACCGAATAAAAGGAATTCATCCTTTGTCCAGCCTGTCAGCTCACCGCTTGTCAGCTTTGTCCAGCCGTCTGCCTGCTCAAGGATCGTACCGCCGCAGTTCTTATAAAGCTTACCTGCTACTTCCGCTTCCTCATTCGGCTCTACCCTGACATTGACCGCATCATTGACATTTGCCATTACCACATCAGAAGCTTTCTCTTCTTCAGCTGCTTCTTCTATAACTGTGCCGGCATCTACCTCTGTCACCTCAGCCAGCTCTTCTCCATCTTTTTCCAGATAGAGTGCTGCGCCTGCCTGCAGATCTGTATTGTCTGTCTTCTGTTCCGTATCTCCATAGGCGCTGTTCATAACTGCCGTCGCACCTGCATGAAGTGTTATCTCATCCTGTAAATTGTCTGCCTGCACCGGTGTCTGTACACCTGTCAGTACGATAGCTGCTGCCATAAGACCTGCCAGACTTTTTTTCAGAATTTCTTTTCTACTAAACATAAAGCCTCCCATGTAAACGCATAGGTTTATTTCTTAACTTTTTTATAAGACATCGTTACATTTCTGTTGCATTTGTTACAAAAATGTTAAATCTTATATGAGAGACTATAACAGATTCTTCACACTTTGTCAAATTTTGGGCTTTCAGACGCCTTTTGCCTTCTCCACACATGCCTTCTGCGCCTCAATGACAGCACTGCGGAAGCCTGATTTTTCCAGCACTCTGACCGCTTCGATCGTCGTTCCGGCAGGAGAACATACCATATCCTTTAATACGCCCGGATGCATTCCTGTTTCGAGTACCATTTTGGCACTTCCGAGAACGGACTGCGCTGCAAATTCATATGCCTGTGTTCTTGGCATGCCATCCATAACGGCTGCATCTGCCATTGCTTCTATGAACATAAATACATATGCTGGTGAGCTGCCGCTAACTCCTACAACGGTATCCATCAGTTTTTCCGGAACAATATATGCTTTACCAAAACTGTTCAACAGAGAAAGTACCTGCTCCATTTCCGCATCCGTGACATTGTCCGCCTTGCAGACACCTGTACAGCCTTCCCCGACAAGTGCCGGTGTATTTGGCATACATCTGACAAGCTTTACTTCTTTTCCGAACAGCTCTGTCAGCCATGCCATCGTTTTGCCCGGTGCGATGGAAACCACGATCGTCTCCGGCTTTACAAAGTTCTTGATGTGCCCGATCACATCAGGATACATCTGCGGTTTTACAGCCAGAAACAGGATGTCCGCCTGCCCGGCCACTTCTGCATTATCCTTGCAGCCCACAATACCAAAGGCATCTTCCGCTTTCTTTACCGATTGCTCTGTTCTGGCAGATCCGAGTATATCCTCCGGGCTTACGATCTCTTTCTTGATCATTCCGCCGATCATGGCCGTTGCCATATTTCCGAGTCCAATAAATCCTATCTTCATATTTATGCTTCCTTTCTATTTCATACCGTCTTCCCGCTGTCTCTTTGCCTCATACATTAAAATTGCCGCGGAAACAGCAGCATTTAAGGATTCCACCTGTCCTTCCATCGGAATCCGGATCTTACATGTGGCAAGCGCCGTAATTTCATCGGAAAGTCCGTTTCCCTCGTTTCCGATCAGGAACGCTGTTTTTGCACTGTAACATTCCTGCGTGTATGTATGCTTTCCCTGCAGGTGTGCTGCACAGGTCTGTATACCGGCAGCACGCATCTGTTCCACCACTGCTTTCAGATCCTCCACATAACAGAACGGAACCCGGTAAACAGATCCCATTGTGGAACGGATCGTCTTGGGATTAAACAGATCCGCCGTATTTCTGCTCATGATAACCGCTGTAATACCCGCGCCTTCTCCCGTCCGCAGCATCGTACCCAGATTGCCCGGATCCTGGATATCCTCCAGTACCAGAAATGTACCGTCTCTGCCAAGCAGTTCATCCAGATCATAGGCAGGCTGCCTGAGGACACATAACACCCCCTGCGGCGTCACCGTATCGCTCATTTTCGCAAATACATCATCACTCACTTCCTCATAAGGTACGAAAAGAGTTTCCAACAGCTTACTTTGTTCTTTTTTTTGCAAAAAGGAGGTCGATACATAGACCTCCTTTAACAGCTCCTTTGGTGCTTCCTTTGCCATCCGGATCCCTTCTACCACAAAAAGCTGCTCCGTGCGGCGCGCTTTTGCTCTGGTGACCAGCTGGCAGACATGTTTGATTTTACTATTAGATGATGA
>DJNY01000055.1:15946-18022 GCA_002441865.1 Lachnospiraceae bacterium UBA6452
CTTTCCATTTGCTCATGTCGCGGCTCTCGCCGCATGAATTTATAAAAACATGTGGCTGCATATAAATATGCCCCACATGTTTTATATAAATTCGCCCGGCTCTGAACATACGTCACATGGACAATATTCTACTGACACTATATTCGTATTCGTCAATATCCTTCTGCATTGCGAGTGCTTCATCAATATCAAAGTCTACAAATTTACCGCCCTGATGACCGACAACTCTGTTTGTCTTTCCTTCGCAGAGAATGTCTGCTGCATAAGCTCCCATAATAGACGCATAGAAACGATCCTTACAGGTCGGATTACCGCCTCGCTGCATGTAACCTAAGATCGTTGCTCTTGTTTCAATACCGGTTGCGGCTTCGATCCGTCTTGCCATGGATGTGGAATGACCGATTCCTTCCGCATTGATGATAATATGATGGGTTTTACCATGCTTACGGTTGTTGATGATATTGTTGATGATATTCTGTTCGTTATAATCGTATTTCTCAGGCAATAAAATATCTTCTGCGCCATTGGCAACACCACACCAGAGTGCGATATAGCCGGCATTTCTGCCCATAACTTCAATGATACTGCAGCGTTCATGGGAGGAAGAAGTATCTCTTACCTTATCGATCGCTTCCATTGCCGTATTGATCGCCGTATCGAATCCGATCGTATAATCTGTACATGCAATGTCCAGATCGATCGTTCCCGGCAGTCCGATCGTATTGATACCCTGCTTGGAAAGTGCCTGCGCACCGCGGTAAGAACCGTCGCCGCCGATCACGACAATGCCGTCGATCCCATGCTTCCGACAGATCTCAGCGCCTTTCTGCTGTCCTTCCGGTGTCCGGAATTCAGCACATCTGGCTGTTCCAAGGATCGTACCCCCCCGCTGGATCGTATCGGATACATCCTTTTTCTGCATATCTATAATTTCTTCGTTTAACAGTCCCTGATAGCCCTTTTTGATGCCCTTGACCTTCACGCCATTGGCAATCGCCTTACGGACCACTGCACGGATAGCCGCATTCATGCCCGGTGCATCGCCACCGCTTGTCAGAACACCAATTGTTTTGATTTCATTTGCCACTTGCTTATCCTCCTGTCTGTTTTGCACTATTATTGTATTATTTTTTTGTTACTATTGCAATATTTCTGTTATAAAACCTTTATATTGTCTTTTCCGAACGCTTCCCTTAATCGTTCAAGCAGTGTTTCTTCTATATGAATATTCTGGTTTGGTGGCAGAAGTTTCTGTACGCGTTCCTTCTTGCAGACGATCAGAACGGAATCCTTTCCTTCCGATCCCTTTAGAAGCTCTGTCAGCTTGTCTGCCTGCTGCAGGTAGCTGTTTTTATCCGCAAAGCCGATCGCCAGACGACGCGGCATTTCATCAAACCTGCTGATCGTAGAACCGATCAGTTTGCCATCCTTTTCATCCTCCAGCTGTACACGCCCCTGCACAAAGATCTTTCCGTCTACCTCCAGGCGGCTCTGGTTTTTCTCATAATCCCGCGGGAAAATGATCACTTCAATGCTGCCATACAGATCTTCGATCGTCAGAAATGCCATGATCTTATTATTCTTTGTATATTTGATCTTTTTATCCGTTAAGATACCACCGATCACGACCTCTTTTCCGTCAGTTACCTTTGGCTCACCAGTTTCCTCATCCCTGTAAAAATCAGATGTTTTTGCGGTGATCCGGCGTTCCAGGAATGTTTTATATTCCTCCAGCGGATGACCGCTTATATAAAAGCCGACCACTTCTTTTTCATAAGCCAGAAGCTCCTGCCTGTCAAATTCTCCCACGTCAGGAAGCGGCGTATGAAAATCACTCTTATCTTCCTCGTCTGCCATATCAAACAGGCTCATCTGTCCGGCAATGTTGTTCTTTTTGTCCTTTACAAGCCGGTCTACCAGCCCTGCATACACAAGCATCTTCTGTTTTCTGGTGCCCGGCAGGGAATCAAACGCACCTGCCTTGATCAGATTTTCGATCACGCGCTTATTGATATCAAGTTCACTCGTTCTCGTAATAAAATCTTCCAGTGTTTTATAATTGCCATGTGCTGCCCG
>DJNY01000055.1:18122-29905 GCA_002441865.1 Lachnospiraceae bacterium UBA6452
GAAAAGCCTGCCTGGCTGTAATTCACGTCCGGCGGCAGTATTTCGATCCCCATGCTTCTGCAGCTCATGATATATTCCGTTACCTTTGTTGAGTTATCTATGACTGATGTCATAAGCGCTGCCATAAACTCCAGCGGATAATAATATTTCAAAAAAGCTGTCTGGTAGGAAACAACTGCATAGCACGCTGCATGCGACTTGTTAAACGCATACTTGGCAAAATCCATCATTTCTTCATAAATATGATCTGCCACTGCTTCACTGATCCCACGGCTGATACAGCCCGGAACGCCCTCCTCCGGATTACCGTACACAAAGTTAGCCTTTTCTTTCTCCATGACAGCCTGTTTTTTCTTACTCATGGCACGTCTGACCAGATCGCTTCGTCCCAGCGTATATCCGCCGAGCTCCCGCACGATCTGCATAACCTGCTCCTGATAGACGATACAGCCGTAGGTTGGTGACAGGATCGGCTCTAAGAGCGGTGTTTCATAAGTAATGGATTCCGGATTGTTCTTTCCTTTGATATAACGTGGGATGAAATCCATCGGCCCCGGACGGTACAGGGAAATACCGGCAATAATATCCTCCAGACTCTGCGGCCGGAGCTCCTTCATGAAGTTCTTCATACCACCGCTTTCCAGCTGGAACACACCATCTGTCTTTCCCGTTCCGATAAAATCAAGCACCTTCGGATCATTGTAATCAATGTTACCCATGGATAACTCTTTTCCCGTATCCTGTCTGACAAGGTCAACCGCATCTTTGATGACTGTCAGCGTCCGCAGCCCCAGGAAGTCCATCTTTAAAAGCCCGAGTTCCTCGATCGTTGTCATCGTAAACTGTGTCGTGATGGAACCATCCGAACCTCTGGACAGCGGTACAAATTCCTCCGCCGGTTTCTGACAGATTACGACACCTGCCGCATGCATGGAAGTATGCCTCGGCAAACCTTCCAGCTTCATACACATATCCAGCAGATTTTTCACCTGCTCCTCTGTATCATATCTGTTGCGGAGCTCCGGATTCATATCCAGTGCTTTCTGCAGTGTAATATTCAGTTCATTCGGGATCATTTTTGCAAGTGTATCGCCAAAGCTGTACGGCAGATCCAGCACACGTGCCACATCACGGATCACACCTTTGGCTGCCATCGTACCAAAGGTAACGATCTGCACTACCTTGTCCGCACCGTATTTACGCCGTACATAATCGATGACCTCCTGCCTTCTTTCATAGCAGAAATCAATATCGATATCGGGCATGGACACACGTTCCGGATTCAGGAACCTTTCAAAGAGCAGGTTATAACGGATCGGATCAATATCCGTGATCTTCAGGCAATAGGAAACGATCGCCCCTGCGGCAGAGCCTCTTCCCGGTCCTACCGGTATCCCATTTTCTTTCGCATAATTGATAAAGTCCCATACGATCAGAAAATAATCCACATATCCCATTCTCCGGATCGTAGAAAGCTCATAGTCCAGGCGTTCTTTCAGTGTCCCGTCGTCATCCGGATAACGCTCCTTCAGACCGTCCATACACAATTTATTTAAGTATGTCCAGGAATCATAGCCCTGCGGCACTTCAAATTTCGGCAGCTTTGTCACGCCGAATTCTATTTCCACATTACAACGCTCCGCGATCTTATGGGTGTTTTCCAAAGCCTCCAGTGCATACGGAAACAGCTCTTTCATCTGCTCTTCGCTCTTGATGAAATACTGACCGCCTTCATAACGCATCCGGTTTTCATCCGTTACGACTTTGCCGGTCTGGATGCAGAGCAGAATATCATGCGCCTGCGCATCCTCTGCCCGTGTATAATGCACATCGTTCGTTGCCACCAGAGGAATATCAAGCTCTCTGCTCATGGAGAGAAGTGCTGCATTGACTGTCTGCTGCATCGGAATACCATGATCCTGCAGCTCCAGAAAATAGTTGCCCTTTCCAAAACAATCCTGATACTTCAGTGCTGCCTGCTTTGCCTCTTCGATCATGCCTTTTTCTATGTATCTCGGCACTTCGCCCGCCAGACAGGCTGACAGCGCAATAATACCCTCATGAAACTCACGCAGTATTTCCATATCAACACGCGGCTTATAGTAATAGCCTTCTGTGAAGCCGCGGCTTACGATCTTCATCAGGTTGGCATAGCCTTGGTTGTTCTCAGCTAACAGAACGAGATGGTGATATCTTTCCTCTCCGCCTGTCAGTTCTTTATCAAAGCGGGAGTTAGGTGCTACATATACCTCACAGCCAAGGATCGGTTTGATGCCTTCTGCTCTCGCAGCTCTGTAGAAATCGATCACGCCATACATAACGCCATGATCGGTGATCGCCACGGAATCCATGCCAAGCTCTTTTACCCGTTTCACACACTCTTTAATTTTATTGGAACCGTCCAGCAGACTGTACTCTGTATGGACATGTAAATGCGTAAATGCCATAATTTTCCTCGATTTTATACAATATTCCCCTTTAGTATACACGTTCTCTTGTTTTCAAACAATAAAAAAGATGGAAGCAGCCGAAATTGCTTCCACCATTTTTATATTGTAGTAACGATTCAGAATCACATGCGCAAAATCGCATTTTATAAGTATGCTTTCAGCGTATCTGCCTTGTCCAGCTTCTCCCAAGGCAGATCCAAATCATGTCTGCCAAAGTGTCCGTAAGCTGCTGTCTGCTTGTAGATCGGACGTCTCAGATCAAGCATCTTAATGATACCTGCCGGTCTGAGGTCAAAGTTCTCACGGATGATCTCTACGAGCTTCTCATCGGAAAGCTTTCCTGTTCCGAATGTATCAACCATTACGGATGTCGGCTGTGCAACACCGATCGCATAAGAAAGCTGGATCTCACATTTCTCAGCCAGACCTGCTGCAACGATATTCTTTGCCGCATATCTTGCTGCGTAAGCTGCGCTTCTGTCAACCTTTGTACAGTCCTTACCGGAGAATGCGCCACCGCCATGTCTTGCATATCCGCCGTAAGTATCTACGATGATCTTACGTCCTGTCAGACCTGCATCACCATGAGGTCCACCGATGACGAAGCGTCCTGTCGGATTGATGAAATATTTTGTATCCTCATCCAGAAGTTCCTTTGGCAGGATTGGATCAAATACATATTTTTTGATATCCTCGTGGATCTGTTCCTGTGTGACATCCGGGTCATGCTGTGTGGAAAGTACAACTGCTTCCAGGCGGAGCGGTTTTCCGTTTTCATCATATTCTACGGAAACCTGGCTCTTGCCATCCGGACGAAGGTAAGGCAGTGTGCCATCCTTACGGACCTTTGCAAGCTGACGTGCCAGTTTGTGTGCCAGACTGATCGGATAAGGCATATACTCTTCTGTTTCGTTTGTTGCATAACCAAACATCATACCCTGATCACCTGCACCGATAGCTTCCAGCTCCTCGTCAGACATTTTGTTTTCCTTTGCTTCGAGTGCTTTATCAACACCCATCGCAATATCTGCAGACTGCTGATCAAGTGCTACCATAACTGCGCAGGTATCTGCATCAAAGCCGATCTTGCCACGGTTGTAACCGATCTCATCTACAGTTTCACGTACGATCTTCTGTACATCCAGATGTGCTTTTGTTGTAATCTCACCCGTTACCAGCACAAAACCTGTACAGCAGCATGTCTCACATGCCACACGGCTCATTGGATCCTGCTCCATGCAGGCATCCAGAATCGCATCGGAAATGGCATCGCAGACTTTGTCCGGATGTCCTTCTGTAACAGATTCTGAAGTAAATAAACGTTTGTCCATTTTGTCCTCCTTTGACATTAAGAAAGTCCGCTTGAAACAAGCGGACCAATAAACATAGAAGTCCTCTTATTGTTCGATAGCTCGCTCAGGTTGGCACCTTCCCGACAGGGGGTTGCCGTGGCTTCACAGGTCCTCTGTACCTCCACCACTCTGAATAAGAGAAATTTACCAATATGAAGTTCTACGTAACTACATTGCTATTGCTACTATACGGCAGAATACAGAAGCCGTCAAGTGGAATTTTTATCAAGTCAGCTATTCTATATGTAGTCTGAAATGTATGGTATTTTATGGAACAGAACATCATCGAGCCGGTCTACTGCTTCCTGTTTTCCCTCAATGCGCTCCAGTTCATACAGACGTTCTGCTGTTTTATAGCCCAAAAGAAGCGTTGTCAGCGTTCCGATCTCCATACTAAGACTGTATTCCGGTTCTTCCTGCGTCAGATGGCAGACACCGTCCGAAAAGCAAAGTCTGAAAGAACGGTTATTCCATGGCAGAAGCGCATCCTCGATTTCCAGTTCAATATATAAAGTGCCGCCATCCGGATCACATGGATAGTCTTCCAGAAAGCCTTCGATATCAATCAGCCGCCCCATGGCATACGGTCGGATCGTCTCCTTAATATCTCCGTCATCCATTTCAAAAGCGATCGGTTCACTGAAATAGGTATTGCCATGTACCTCATCGATCATGGAGTCATGCGCATGGATATACTCCCAAAGCCCCTTTTTCGCTTCCCGGTTCAAATAGATCATTTCCTTGATATGCATGATATCGTTTTTGATCAGATATACCATAAATCCACAAGGTTTATCCTTCGTATTATAATAGACCGCCACATTGGTATCATCCTCATCCCAGCGCCAGTATTCTTCCCATGCAAGTGCGTTCCGGAACAGGCATCCGTGTGTGATCGATGCAAAATGCGAATGCAGTTCATGGAAATCCGTGCTTTCCCAGTCCACACGGCGTACATAACCGGGTGCTTTTACCTTGGTCGGGATCTGCCGGTCTTTGATATTAAAGGAAATCTTGTTGGAAATGATCTCCCAGCCCAGATGATGATACAGCGGGATCGAATACGGATAGAGAAGGGCAAATGACCGCCCCTGTTTCTTCATATGAGAAAGGCTTTCAAACATCAGTTTTTTCATAATGCCCTGCCCGGTATATTCCGGATAAGTACAGACACTTGTTACAAATCCAACCTGAAAAACTTCTCCGTAAATATTCATTTTCAGCGGATAGACCGCAAACTGTGAGATCAACGAATCTCCGTCAAAGCAGCCCAGCACATCCGCACGCTCCAGCACCGGGAACTTTGACTGCTTGATCTCCTCGTCCTTCCAGCCTGTCGCCGTCAGCTCGTCCTCCGTTACCTGAAAGGTATATCGGAGCAGTGCATTATATTGATCCAGATCCTTTGTTTCCAAATAGCGTATTCCGTAATTTTCTACTGCGTTCACTTTCTTTCTCCTGTTTAATTTACATACAATTTATTTTCCTTTTATACCAGCTACTTGGCAAACATATCATAATATTCCTGTGCTTTTTCTTCTGATAAACTGAACTTATTTACAAGTCTGGCAATTGTTTCTTCCTTTGGTCTGTTATATTCTACAGCTGATTCTACAGCTTCTTGAATTTTACCTTCACGTTCTCGTTCTTTTGCATAATCTTCTACCAATGTACACACGATAGCCACCTCCTCTGGATCATGCTTCATTTTCTGTACCCGCCTGGATTGTTTCGGAAACTCCGGATTATTCATATCGGGATTTTTATATTCCTTCATCAGTCTTGCGATCTTGCTGTTATCCTTTCCAACAGTTGTAACAAAGATCTCATGCAGTCCATCGTTCAATATTACACCTGTTTCCATACATGTCATTTCCGTATGACTGATCGTCCTTCCATTGCGTAATACATCGAAATCCGCAATATAAATAACAAACAGTTCCTGCACCTGTTCAAACAAATCTCTTGGTTCCGAACGGTTTACTGTTATCACGGAAGCATTGTACCTTACTCGCTTCACATGGTTTTCATTATCTGCCCTTTGGATTTCAATATTAAATACAGTATCCTCATTACCTTCTGCATAAGCATCCGGATCTTCCATCATTACTTCGAAAAAGCAGTCATCTATCGGTCGCAGCTGCCTGACGATTTCCAACTGTCTTTTTTCAGTTTTTCTCGGCTTCTTATCCATTTCTCTTTCCTTTCTCTGTCTGTTTATAGTTACATCTATAATAAAAACAGAGAAAGCATCAATATATTATGGATAGCTTTATTATATGTCATTCAAATGCTCTTATCAACATGACAATTTAAATCCATTTGTGGCATTTACTATTGATTCCTCTGTTGTATTTTAAAATTGAAAACCCGGGCGAAATGCCCTTTTAAGATGAGCCGCAGCTCTGAGATATCCGCTGCCTGAAGGGCGGCGATGAATGTGGTTATGATAGCAGAGGTCAGTATGAATGTCAACAGTGATCCGGATATCACTATTCTGTTTTCTTATCCGCCCATGAATTGACAGATAAACTTGCAAACCGTATAATTTAACTAATTTTAATTGTTTATGACCAAGGGGCTGACAGGATGAAAAGAACTTTTATAGCCAACTTAATACCGGGCATGGTCACCGGTGAAGATGTCTATTCTTACAACAATCAGCTGATTGTCTCAAAGGGCACCGTATTGACCGATAAGATCATTACCCGGCTTGAATTTTATTCTGTTCCAAGCATCCGTATTATGGCAAATGATGTACAGGAACCATCCATATCCGATCCGTACTCTGCCCGTATCCAGGCGAGCCCGGAATTTCACAAATTCAAGGAGACCTTTGATACAACGATTGTTGATTTCAAAAGCCAGATCAATGATATTGTGGAAAAAGGTGCCCCGATCGATGTTTCTGCCATGCTGGACGACACACTGGATCTTCTGCAGGCAGACGGCGGAAGCGTTAATTTCTTTAATATGCTGCACAACATGCGGGCTTACGATGATCTTACCTATGCGCATTGTCTGAATGTTGCCCTGATCTGCAATGTTTTTGCCGGCTGGCTGCATTTTTCACAGGAAGACACGGAGCTTGCAACGCTTTGCGGACTGTTTCATGATATTGGGAAGCTCTGTATTCCCGATTCCATCATCAAGAAGCCCGATCATCTGACCAACGAGGAATATGACGTGATCAAAACGCACACGATTGAGGGTTACAAACTTCTGCAAAATCAGTCGATCAACGAACACATTAAATATGCAGCTCTCATGCACCATGAACGCTGTGATGGCAGCGGATATCCTTTTGGGCTGACCGGAAACCGCATCGATAAATTTGCCAAGCTCGTAAGCATTGCAGATGTTTACGATGCCATGACAGCAGCACGTGTTTACCGCGGACCTCTTTGTCCTTTTACCGTTATCGATATCTTCGAAAAGGAAGGACTGCAGAAGTATGAATCTGAATATATCCTCTGCTTTCTGAAAAATGTTGTCCTTACCTACATCGGACAGCGTGTCCGCTTAACAAATGGACAGGAAGGTGATGTTGTTTTCATCAATCCGCAGCAGTTTTCACGTCCCATGATCAAATGCGGGGATACCTTTGTTGACCTTTCCAAACAAAAGGATATTGCGATCGAACGGCTTCTGTAATTTTACTTATATAAAATAATAGGGACGTTCCACAGAACGTCCCATTTCATTTCCTTTATCCAATTTTCAATTTCAGCTTCTGTACTTCGCTCTCATCATTCGCTTTCTCGATCTGAGCGCCCAGTCCTCTGAGTTTCACATCGAAGTCTTCATATCCACGCTCTATATACAGAATATCATCCACAACCGTGATTCCTTCCGCTGCAAGCCCTGCGATTACCAGTGCTGCACCTGCGCGGAGATCCGGTGCATCAATATGTGCTCCCGTGTATTTCTTAACACCTTCAATAATAGCTGTATTGCCTTCTACTTTGATGTTGGCTCCCATCTTTGTCAGCTCGTCCACATAACGGAAACGGTTTTCAAAGATGCTTTCCGTTACGATACTGGTTCCTTCCGACAGTGCCAGCGTCACAGCGATCTGTGGCTGCATATCGGTCGGGAAGCCCGGATAAGCAAGTGTCTTGACATGCGTGTGTGTCAGTGGCTTGGAAGATACAACACGGACTGCATCATCAGACTCCTTGATCTCACAGCCGATCTCGATCAGCTTTGCACTGATGGATTCCAGATGCTTCGGAATTACATTTTTGACTGTTACGTCACCCTTTGTTGCTGCTGCCGCGAACATAAACGTACCGGCTTCGATCTGATCCGGGATAACGGAGTATTCTGTTTTATGGAGCTTTTCCACACCGCGGATACGGATCACATCCGTTCCGGCGCCTTTGATATTGGCTCCCATGCTGTTTAAGAAGTTTGCCACATCTACAACATGCGGCTCCTTCGCTGCATTCTCAATGATCGTCTGTCCTTCCGCAAGCGCTGCTGCCATAATGATGTTGATGGTTGCACCTACCGTAACCACATCCATATAAATATGATTACCGACAAGCTTGTCTGTCTCCACACAGATATGACCATGCGAAATATCCGCCTTGGCACCAAGTGCACGGAATCCTTTCAAATGCTGGTCGATCGGTCTGCTGCCGATATTACAGCCGCCCGGAAGCGCCACTTCTGCCTTTTTATATTTGCCGAGCAGAGCTCCCAGCAAATAATAAGAAGCTCTGATCTTTTTGATATATTCATTATCTACAACCAGGTCATTGATATTGCCTGCGTTGATCCTGACGGTATGTCTGTCGATCCTGTCAATATGCACGCCGATTTCTTCCATTGCCTGCATCAGTACATTGGTATCTCTGACATCCGGTAAATTTTCTATCGTAACGGTCTCATCCGTCATAGTTGCTGCTGCCAGAATCGCAAGTGCCGCATTTTTCGCACCGCCGATCTCCACCTCGCCAACCAGCGGATTTCCACCTTTAATCACATATTGTTCCATGTCACACCTCAAATTTAGTGTATCCTGTTTATCTACTAATTATATAACACAATATATAGTTTTGTAAATTGTCTATTTTGATACAGATTTACGCATTTCTATCCTTAAAATTCGGTAAATCCATTGCATTTGCTTCCATAAATTGGAGAAAATTGCTTAGTTTAAATAATTCAGCGGATTTACCTGCGTACCACCGATCAGGATTTCAAAATGCAGATGTGCCCCCGTACTTCTGCCGGTATTACCGGAAAGGGCGATCTTCTGTCCCTGTGAGACCTGTTCTCCCACGCGTACAAGCACCTTGCTCAGATGACCGTATCTTGTCTGTCTGCCATCCGCATGATTGATATAGACAACATAACCATAGCCGCTTCCCCAGCCTGCTCTGGCAACCGTTCCCGCACTGGATGCCACAACCTTGGTACCAACCGGCGTTGCCCAGTCAATTCCCTTATGGTATGTGGAAGCACCTCTTGTCGGGGCTTTTCTTCTGCCAAACTGGGAAGATAAACGTCCGCCTGAGATCGGTTTGATATAAGTCGGCGGGATCTTGGTTCCCTTTTCAATGATCTTCGGAACCGCAGCCACTGTGACTTCTTCTTTTAAGATTTCCGTCTCTGTTTCCTTTTTATTATGGTAGGACTTCAGCGCCGCCACCTTACGATGTCCGGCAGATGGCTGCTGCAGAACCTGTGTATCCGTTGTATACCAGTCATCATTGTAAACATACTGGATATCTGCTTCATAATCCTCTTCGTAATAAACTTCTTCCTGTCTGTCTATGGAAAGCGCCGGTTCCGGCGAAGTAATGACCAGTTCTTCTCCGACACGGATCACAGAGTTTTCATCCTCCAGGCTGTCATTGAGCTCGATCATCTTGTCCAGCGGGATATTACAGTTTATCGCGATCTCGGAAAGAGTATCTCCCTGCTGTACTTCGTAGATCTGCTGCTGATCCTGTTCCTTTGTCAGAAGATCCCTGGCATCTGCCAGCGACTGGATCTGATCTGACGGAAGATAGGACTCTACGATCTCCACATTATCCGCATAGGAAAGCTGTGTCAGCCCATAATCAAAATCATCAAAGGTCAGCTCTTTTGCCGCCTGTGTATCTTTTACCATATCGGCAAGTGCCTTTGCGCAGCCTGCCATCAACGGTCTGTCCTGCTCCTCAGCCTCTTCCGCCTTTTTCTCCACCGCACTCTTTGCCTCTACGGTCAGTACATTCAGCTCTCTTGTCTGATCCGGCCCAAGCTGTGCCACAAACTGCTGCCCGTCCTGATACTGGTCAAGTGCAGCCTGCAGTGCTTCCGAAACTTCCTGTACACTGGACAGATTGATCATAAGCTGGTTGATCTTGATCGTAAATGCCGGCTGGATCGTCCTGATCTGTGAGGCAGTCAGCACCTCTTTCATATTTGCAAGGATCTCATCCTCGCCGGTAAACTGTGCAAAATATGCTTCGCGTCCCGTCACGGAAAGCTCTGCATCCGCCAGAAACAGGGTATCTTCCTGCTTTGCGATCTCTTTTCTTGCCTGCCACAAAAGAGAGTCCGCATCTTTTGTATCTGAAACGGTTCCGACCGCTTCTCCGTTTAAGGTGATCTCAAAGACATTGTTTCCCGTCTTTTCTACCTTTGTATAAGAAGGCAACAAAAAAAGACCTGCTAATGCGATCAGAAAAGCCGTCTTCCAATATGTGGTTTTCACATGTCTGTAGTATTTCGTGATTTTCATAACAGGTCTATTTTATCAGCTATTTGTTTAATTGTAAAGTCAGGACACCGTCATAACAACGCTCATCTGCGCCTGTCCGTCGCCTGCATTCTGCCACGTATATTCCCCACCTGCACACAGGCATGCGGAATCTCCGCTCGACAGCTTCAGTTCTTTATTTTCATGGCGTAATATCAGTGTACCCTGTGTGACCGTAACATATTCCGTCATATGTGCTCCATGCGCCGGAAGCTGCATCTGTGCGCCCGGTTCGATACTGATCGTATAGATCTCAAAATTCCGTTCTTTGTCAAACGGAAAAACAAGTCTGACCGCATAGCGGCTCTGCGCACTTCTCGTCACACGGCATTGTTCCTTTTTGACCAGAGAGACCGGATCCTTTTCCCGGTAAAGCAGATCTTCAATTCCGATCTTCAGCCCTTCGCATATTTTGGCAACTGTTGTGATCGTCGGATTGGATTCGCCCCTTTCGATCTGTCCAAGCATGCTCTTGCTGACAAGCGTCCGCTCTGCAAGCATATCCAGGCTCATATTCTGTTCTTTCCGGATCTTCCTTAAATTAATGGAAATGTTTTTTTCGATCGTATCCATAAGCGTTTCCTTCCTCACTAACAAAAATAGCATCAGGAAAAATCCTGATGCTACATCTTCGTGGCAATTATTATTTATTCTATTATAATAGTTATCTTGTGCTTTATTTTGTTCTTGTCATCATCATACTGATTTTCATCTGCTTCGTCAAGACTTTTTTCTTACGCTGTAGCCAAAACGTCCCAGCTCTTTTCCCATAGCGTAATAAGTACCATGCGAATAAACGATCGGGTCTGCCTGCTCCAGATGGAATGAATTTTTCTCATCCATATAAGCATCATCCACACTGACCGCTACCACCTCGGCAAGAAACATATCATGGGAACCAAGCTCTTTTACTTCCGTAACACGGCATTCGATATTGACCGGGCTTTCTGCAAGGCGCGGTACTTTTACTTCTTTTCCGGGAAGCAGATGCAGCCCCAGCTCTTTACACTTGTCAACATCCCTGCCGCTTTTGACACCACAGTAATCGACCGCATATGCCAGCTTCTCTGTTGTCAGGTTAATCACAAATTCTCCCGTCTCCAGAAGCATTGCATGCGAGAACCGTTCTTTTCTGACAGAAATGCTAACCATAGGCGGATTCGTACAGACTGTCCCTGCCCAGGCAACTGTAAAAATATTGGATTTTCCCTGTTGATCTGCCAC
>DJNY01000055.1:29990-36731 GCA_002441865.1 Lachnospiraceae bacterium UBA6452
CCATTATAAGATCCCCAGCATCTGCAGGATCTGGATCGCAAGGGAAGCTGCTGAAAGCAGGATCGCAAATACAAGCAGAGGCTTTGTTCCTTTACTTTTCTGTACGGATTTTTCAAGTGAATCCATGTGATCGTTTAAATCTCTTGTTTTATTACTGAGCTGCTCCATTAAGACAGCCTGCACATTTCTATAGACCTTAACATCTTCTTTATGCACATAATCTTCAATATGCTTCTGCACATCATCCAGATACAGGCGGATATTCACGATCATTTCCTTGATCTGGCCGGTCGCCTCAACCAGCTCTGCATTTGCATTCTCTGCCGGTGCCTGCTGTTCTATCTTTGTCTGCAGATTCTGCAGGGCATCCTCTGTTGTACGTGTCAGATCCTGCAGGGCATTTTCCGTATTGACAGCCATATCCTGCAGAAGGCTATGCTGCCTGATGGCATTATCCGCAATGTTACCGGAAAGATGCTCCAGCTTATCCTCTACCGTTCTGACTGTATCAAGTGTTTCTGTCTGGTTTCCTTGCTGCTTCTGCTCATTCCACTCCTTGAGCATTGCAAGACTCTGTGCATTTTCTGCAAGGAGCTTTTCTACCGCTGCGGAAATCTGTCCGTCAACACCGGTGAGTTTTTCATCTACAGCAGAAAGTTTGTCGCCTACGTCCACAAGCTTCTCATCTACACCGGAAAGTCTGTCGCCTACACCTGAGAGCTTATCATCTACACCCGAAAACTGTACGCCCATGCTGTCCTGCATGTTTTTCAGTTGTGCATCCATCAACTCCTGCATTCCCACGATCTGCTGATCCAATGCCTTTTTCTGCTTCGCAAGCTCCTGCGTTACCGCAAGATTCATCTGCTGCGCATCAACTGCTGCTTCCGTTTCCTTTGCCTCGTCTTCCACAGCATATGCTCTCAGCTTCGCCTCATACTCTTCCAGCTGCTCGATCCCGCAGGAAAGCATCTGGGATACCTGCTCGGAAACTTCAACCGTTTTTAAATTCAGACGCCGGATCTCCTGCATCATTTTTTCATATTCCGCAGTCTGTTTCCGCAGTCTCTCATTTTCGCGTGCTTCTGCTTCGCCATTTGCCTGTATCAGTTCACCGGCATTAAACCGCTTCGTCAGCCTGTCCATAAAATTATCCATGCTTATCCTCCGTCATCCTGATTATCCGTGCACTTAATAATCATTCTATCATTATTTCCGCCCTTTTACAACACTCGCCGGCCGTATTATAGCTGCACATTTTTTGTGCATTTTGCATAGATTTTACATACATCGTTTTTATGCTTTGTGTAAATTCACTTATATTTCATATGCCGTTCATAATTTGTTCATATTTGATTGGTATACTTTATTTAAATCAAAGGAAACAATCCTTTATTACCAAAGACATCTACCGAAAGATAAATTTTTTCATAATAGCCGCGGGGCCGAAAGGCTTCGCGGCACTCCTCATTTTATGGGGGTTGCGCAAAAAAGTGCTGCCAATCGCAATCGGCAACACTTTTCTTTTTCTGTATCATATAACCGCTTCTTCTATTTTTCCGGTTTCTGCCTTTTCATTTTCCGGTTTCACAGTCTCTGCTTTTGCCTCTTCCTCTTTCTGTCTGGCGATGAGCTCCTGGACTTCTTCATTTAGGGAAAGCATTCTCGCATCCAGATCCGATACCATCATGGCACATTCCACCAGTTCTTTCTTAATATGCTCCGGTGCATTACCTTCAAATTTATAATGGATCTTGTGTTCCAGGCTCGCCCAGAAGTCCATTGCGACCGTTCTGATCTGGATCTCTACCTTGGCATCTACAATACGATCCGATAAAAAGATCGGTACCGTCACGATCAGATGATAGCTCTTATACCCGCTCGGCTTCGGATTCAGGATATAGTCCTTCACGGAAAGCACACGGATATCATTCTGATTGATCAGCATTTCCGCAATCCTGTAAATATCGGATGTAAAAGAGCAGATGACACGGATCCCCGCAATATCATTGACGTACTTTACCATATTCTGGATACTCGACTCATAGCCGTGCTTTTTCAGTTTCTTTACAATGCTTTCCGGTGATTTGATGCGCGATTTGATATGTTCGATCGGATTGTACTGGTGTACATGCTGGAATTCATCATTTAAGATCTCCAGCTTTGTCCCGATCTCTTTCAGCGCAGAATTATATACAAGCTGGACTTCCTTCCAGCTGTCAATGTCATTTCTCGTATTTGGTACAAATTCCATAAATTCCCCAACTTTCTTTTTTACATCCTTACTACATCGTGAATTTAGCAATTCATGACATATATTATACCACGTTTTTTGATTTTTTGTGGAAATTTACTAATATTTAAGATTTATTGCTTCGTACTTTAGTCTTCCTCTATCATCTGGATCTCCAGATAGTCAAAATCGATAGGTTCTATAAAATTGTCCTGATAAAAACGGGCTCTGCTATGGTTCTGGAATTCTTTAATCGTTTTATCCAGCCAGATCGGCTTCCCCAGATCAAAGGTATAGATAATTTCATCCATTGCATGAAATACCTTTTGCGTTCTGCCAGCATCGGATGCATCTTCCACTACGGTATCTTTGACCATATGATTGTTTTTCCAAATCTTTGCCCACATTCGAAACATAGAAATTCTCCTTTTCTGCCGTACATTTTACCGGATTTTGTATCAGATTGTCTGTATCAATCTGTTGACTTTTGTATATACTTGATGTAGTATTTGTATTGTATCAAGTAGTTTTTAAAACTACGTATTGCATTTATAGTAATATAGTTGAGGTAAACGGTTTATATCGCAAGTCCTGTTTTATAAGGAGGTTGTTATTATGCAAATCACATTACGGGAACCCGGAAGTGCACTTACCCATTTTATTGCCATGGTCATGGCTGTCGGCGCAGCAGTTCCGTTATTGTTAAAAGCTGCATCGCATGGTTCTGTCTGCCTGCTTGCCATGCTTGTTTTTATCATCAGCATGATCTTATTATATGGCGCAAGTGCCACTTATCATTCTATCAATTTACCGGCGGCTGTGATCAAAATATTCCGCAAGATCGATCATTCCATGATCTTCGTTCTGATCGCAGGCTCCTATACGCCGGTCTGTCTTCTGGTGCTGGATCCAGAGTGGGGGTATCCGCTGCTGGTCGCAGTCTGGTCGCTTGCACTGATCGGAATCGGCATTAAGTTTCTCTGGATCACCTGCCCGAAATGGTTTTCTTCTGTAATCTATATCGCCATGGGCTGGATCTGCGTCTTTGTGTTCAGTCCGATCGTCCACCGTCTGCCCGCTGCTGCCTTTGGCTGGCTGCTTGCCGGTGGGATCATTTACACGGCCGGCGGGATCATATATGCACTGAAGCTCCCGCTTTTTAACGCCAGACATCAATATTTTGGTTCTCATGAAATATTTCATCTGTTCGTCATGGGCGGAAGCTTCTGTCATTTCATCTTTATGTATCAGTATGTGATCGGGCTTTCCTAATCAGCGAATCCGTTTGGATTCATGCGCTGCCATCTCCAGGAATCCTCACACATTTCTTTGATATCGCGCTGAGCGACCCAGCCAAGCTCTTTCTTCGCAAGGGAGGCATCTGCATAATTGGTTGCAATGTCTCCTGCGCGGCGCGGCTTGATCTCATATGGTATCTTAATACCTGTCGCAGCTTCAAAATTCTTGACAATATCCAGAACACTGTAGCCTTTGCCTGTACCCAGGTTGTAGATCTTCAGCCCCGGATTTTCTTTGATCTTCTCGATTGCCTTTACATGACCGATTGCCAGATCCACTACATGGATATAATCCCTGACACCCGTTCCGTCCGGTGTATCATAATCATCACCAAATATGCCAAGGCATTTCAGTTTGCCAACAGCAACCTGTGTGATATACGGCATCAGGTTATTCGGAATACCGTTTGGATTTTCACCGATCTTACCGCTCTTATGTGCGCCGATCGGATTAAAATAGCGAAGCAGGATCACATTCCACTGTGGGTCTGCTTTCTGGATATCTGTCAGGATCTGCTCCAGCATACTCTTTGTCTGTCCATATGGGTTTGTGATCTCACCCTTCGGGCAGTCCTCTGTTACCGGTACTTTATCCGGTTTACCGTATACGGTTGCGGAAGATGAGAAGATAATGTTTTTTACCCCATGCTTACTCATAACATCAAATAAGATCAGGGAACCTGAAATATTATTATAATAATACAGCCATGGTTTCTGTACGGATTCTCCGACGGCTTTCAGTCCTGCAAAATGGATCACACATTCGATCTCATTCTCAGTAAATACTTTCTCCATTGCATCTCTGTCCAGGATATCCGCCTCATAAAATGTAACCGGTTTTCCTGTAATCTCCTCTACACGGCGCAGAGCTTCTTTGCTTGCATTTACCAGATTGTCCACAACCACCACATCATAGCCTGCATTCTGCAGTTCTACAACTGTGTGGCTTCCGATGAAACCAGCTCCACCTGTCACTAAAATTGCCATTTTCATTTCCTCCTGTTGTCTGTTGGTTCATTTCTTCATTTTCTTGCAATACTTATATCTGTATCCCATTCCGGACAAGCAGCGCCCTTGCTGTGTCCACGCTGTCCACACCCTCTTTGTTTTTGATCGGTGCAAACTCATGCTCCCGTACGACCTCAAATGGCAGGCACTTATCCATATCATGGATCATATCCAGTACAAGCTGCTCAAACTTATAGCCGTTTGGCTCCTGCGGATTTATCTTTGTACCTGTTTCATCAATATGTGCGATCTTCTTTTCTACTTTATGGTGCGGAAGCTTGTGGGACATCGTGCGTTCCAGTTCGCTGACGCGGAACAGGTAATTCAGGATCACGCCGTAATTATATGCGTATTCTCCTCTTTCATTTTTTTCCTCCCGCATTTCCTCTGTCAGCTCATAATATTCAATGATCGACGGTTTCCCATCTTCAAGACACATCACACCGACTTTTTCATCCGGGTTAGCCTTGGCTACCACTTTTGCACCCACATTGCACTGTTCCTCAATGCATGCTCCCACAAAAACCGGATCGGCGATCTTCTGCAATACATTATCTACAGCAAACACATTCAGCCATTCAATACCTGCTTTGTGAACCTGATCCAGAATACCGCTTCTTGCCATGGAAACAAACCATCCGCCGTTTCCGTTCGGGGAAGTCGCAATCCTGTCCTTCTCCTCCAGATAGACTTTACCGTTATGATCTACAGCAGGCGCCATCTCCTGCATAAAGAAGAAGACATGATCCTGCGGATAGCCAAAGTACTGATGTTCCTTGAAAAATGCCACTGTCTGATCATGGTTTTTATCACTTGTCATCACATATAAATAGATCATATGATCAGCCTGCGCAGTTACCTGCATCATATTATGGATCAGACATTCAAAAATATAGAGATCCCTGGTCACACCAATATTGTATACACCCTTTGGCGCATCGGAACCGAGTCTTGTCCCCATTCCGCCGGCAAGTAAAACAGCCCCGACTTTATCGGCGCGGATCGCGTCCAGTCCGATCCTGCGGAACTCTTCTTTCTTTTTCTCAATTTCCGGAAGCTGCATGGCGGCCAGCGGTGCAATCTTACCACGTTCCATTTTATGCGTGGCATCCATGGAAGATAATACTTCAAAATCTGTTGCCTCTATCTGTGAAAGAAGTGTCTTTTTCTGTTCCTCATTCAATTCCCCATAAAAATGCAGCAAGTGCTGTTGTCCGTATTTTGTCAGTTTATCCAGCGCCTGTTCATAATTCATATACGTTTCCCTTTCCCTTTCTTTATTGCTATTTTTTATTTTCAGTATATAAAGTCACTTTTACAAGTTCCGGCCGGTTTAAAAGCCGGATCGGGATCACACTGTTTCCCAGCCCGCGGCTGATCACAAGATCCGTATCTTTTTCGTGAAAAACGCCTTCTGTATAAGCAGGCAGAAAGCCCTGATCCGGTGCCACAAATCCGCCGATAAACGGAATGCGGAACTGTCCGCCGTGCGCGTGCCCGCTCAAGACCAGACTGACCCCATATGCCGCATATTGATCCAGTCTCTGCGGTTCATGTGCCAGAAGGATCATAAAATCATCCGTCTTTTTCCGGGCAGCCAGCTTTTGCAGTGCCTTATCACATGCTGCGGCAGAAGCAAGCGATGCATCGTCGATCCCTGCCATATAAATGGTTTCCTTTTGCTCACCTCTCGCCAGAATACGCACTTCATCCTTCAGCACATGAACTCCTGCGTCTTCCAGCCCCTGCATGAGGTGATCCGTATTTTCTGCCGAAAGCCAGTTGTCATGATTTCCTGTTACAAAATAAACCGGTGCCAGATCTGCAACGGCGGAAACAAGCTCCAGCGCCGTATCGACATCCGGTCGGTTGCTGTCTACCAGATCTCCTGTGAGCACGATCACATCCGGATCACATGCTTTTATTCTGCGCAGCAGTTTTCTTTGCCCCCTGCCAAAAGATTTATTATGCAAATCTGATATTTGCACTATTGTACACCCATTAAAGCTTTGTGGCAAATCTTTATTTACAATATCATATTCCGTGACCGTCAGACCATTGTTCTGCCAGTATAAAAATGCCGCCAGCAGGCAGAAAAAAAGCAGGCAGAAGCATGCTTTTTTCTTTCGTCCATCTACTTTTCTTTGCGATCTGTCAGTTCTGGATGTAAAGGAAAACTTCATATTTCCACCTGCCTGTTTT
>DJNY01000166.1:0-126 GCA_002441865.1 Lachnospiraceae bacterium UBA6452
GTCTTTTTTTGTATACAGATCAGCTGCATATAAAAGCAGTTTCCGCATTTCATTCTGTTCCGGAGACAGGAAAGGCTGTTCGTAGCCCTCAAACCGGATCGTGTCATAATCCGGGATATTGGCTCG
>DJNY01000166.1:181-756 GCA_002441865.1 Lachnospiraceae bacterium UBA6452
AGAAAGTTGATCGGAAACTGTAAAAGCAGGATCCGGGCATGACCGATACAGCGTGTGCTGTGGATATCTCTTGAATTGATGATGATGTAGTCATCTGCCTGCAGGATCCGCCTGCAGTCGCCGGTCTCAACTACCATACTGCCCGCAAGCAGATAAACGATCTCCATATCATCGTGCCAGTGGCGGCTGACAAAGGCATTGTCTTCTTCGTATACAATATAACGGACGGGAAGCCCGTATTCTGTTTTGATCTGTTCGTGTTTGTAGATTTCACGGTAAGAGCTGTCTGCCATATGTGTTTTCCACCTTTTTATCAAATAAATCAGAATATAACATACTCTGATAGAAATATACTGCATTATTGCGGAGAAAAAGTCAATATTGACCTAATGATTGGTCAAAAACGACTATAGGAAAGTACTATGATCCATGTTAGATTAAAGATAAATCAGACAGATGGGACGTAAGATAAAAATGCGGGAGAACGCAGCGGAAAATAAAAAGGAAAAGGAGAAAACAAATGACAGCAGAACAGTTAAAAGAAATCATTTCCCAGATGACACTGGAAGAAAAAG
>DJNY01000166.1:869-1075 GCA_002441865.1 Lachnospiraceae bacterium UBA6452
AGCGGGGATCATCTTGGTATTAACGACAGTATCAAAGCAGTCTGCTTCCCGACAGCATGCGGAACGGCAGCAAGCTTTAACAGAGATCTGATCTACCGTATGGGACAGACACTCGGGCAGGAATGCCAGGCAGAGGACGTCAGCGTTATTTTAGGACCTGCTGTCAACATCAAGCGTTCCCCGCTTTGCGGCAGAAACTTTGAATA
>DJNY01000166.1:1120-1427 GCA_002441865.1 Lachnospiraceae bacterium UBA6452
TTGAATATTATTCAGAAGATCCGTACCTGGCAACAGAGATCGCGACAAGCCAGATCAATGGGGTACAGAGCAAACATGTCGGTACCTCCATCAAGCATTTTATGGCAAACAACCAGGAAACAAGACGTATGTCTTCCGATTCCCGGATCGATGAGCGTACCATGCGGGAAATCTATCTGGCAGCTTTTGAAGGTGCGGTAAAGCATGCAAAGCCATGGACAGTGATGTGCTCCTACAACCGGATCAACGGTACGTATGCAGCAGAAAACAAACAGCTTCTGACAGATATTCTGCGCGATGAATGGGG
>DJNY01000166.1:1454-3068 GCA_002441865.1 Lachnospiraceae bacterium UBA6452
CGATGAATGGGGCTTTGACGGCTATGTAGTCAGTGACTGGGGTGCAGTCAATGACAGAGTAGAAGGTATCAAGGCAGGTCTGGATCTGGAAATGCCTGCTTCCTACGGTGTCAATGATGCCCTGATCGTGAAAGCAGTCAGGGAAGGCAGGCTGGACGAGGCGGTTCTGGACAAAACCGTAGAAAGAATTTTAAATATTGTATATCGTTTTGTGGAAAACAGGGATGAAACAGCTGTATTTGACCGCGACAAGGATCACGAAATGGCAAGAAAGGTAGCAGAGGAATCTATCGTGCTTCTGAAAAACGATGGCATCCTTCCGCTTTCCGAAACAGATGAGATCGCATTTATCGGTAAGTTTGCAAAAAAACCAAGATATCAGGGCGGTGGCAGCAGCCATATCAATTCCCATAAGATAGACAGTGCCATGGATATGGTGGCAGGCATGGCAAATATCACGTATGCACAGGGCTACGACGATGCAGAAGACGTGATCGATGAAAAGCTGATCGCAGAAGCGGTGGAAGCAGCAAAAAAAGCAAAGGTGGCAGTGATCTTCGCAGGACTTCCGGATGCATTTGAATCCGAAGGCTTTGACAGAACGCATATGAGAATGCCGGATTGCCAGAACAGGCTGATCGAGGAAGTGGCAAAGGTACAGCCGGATACAGTTGTTGTACTGCACAACGGTTCTCCGGTTGAAATGCCATGGGCAGATAAAGTAAAAGGTATTCTGGAAGCATATCTGGGCGGTCAGGCAGTTGGCGGTGCAACAGTGGATATCCTGTTCGGACGTGTCAATCCAAGTGCAAAGCTGGCAGAGACATTTCCGCTGAAGCTTTCCGACAATCCATCTTACCTGTACTACATCGGCGAAGGCGATGTTGTGGAATACAGGGAAGGAATCTTTGTAGGCTATCGTTATTATGACAAGAAAAATATGGATGTGCTGTTCCCGTTCGGACACGGGCTGAGCTACACAACCTTTGCATATTCCAATATGAGGCTGGATAAGGAAAAAATGTATGATACCGATACGCTGACCGTTTCCGTTGATGTGACAAATACAGGAAAGGCTGCGGGCAAAGAGGTCGTACAGCTTTATGTGGCTGACAAAGAGAGCACAGTGATCCGTCCTGTAAAAGAACTGAAGGATTTCGCAAAGATCGGGCTTGCACCCGGCGAAACAAAAACAGTTACCTTCAGCTTATCCAAGAGAGCATTTGCTTACTTCAACACAGACCTGCATGACTGGCACGTGGAATCAGGAGAATTTGATATCCTGATCGGCCAGTCCTCCAGAAATATTGTCTGCCAGAAGACTGTATATGTAGAGTCTGCCGTGGAAGTGTTTAAGAAATATCATTTAAATACAACGATCGGAGATATCATGAAAGATCCGCTTGCAAAGCCGTTCTTAAAGGATATCCTGGATGCCTGCACAATGGTCGAGGAAAATTCGACAGAAGGAGAAGGACTCGGCGCAGCAGCGGAAGAAATGCAGGAAGCCATGATGGGCTATCTGCCGGTCAGAGCCGTCATCAGCTTTATGGATGGCACAATGACACATGAAAAGCTGCAGGGCTATATCGATCAGATGAATGCTTGCCATGC
>DJNY01000166.1:3139-6290 GCA_002441865.1 Lachnospiraceae bacterium UBA6452
ATGCGTGACCCAATAACCTGCGCAGCAGGTTATAGCTAATTTAAACAGACTATATTTTCAATCCCGATAATAACCCAGAGATTGATCGAAAAAATCGATGGATGTTATCGGGATTTTTGGTTGACTTTTCGGCAGGATGCGCCTATAATCTTACCTAGTTGATACATTGACGCGTTAAAGTGTAAGTGTATATGATTAGGAGGAGATAGATTATGAAGAAGAAAATGCTTTCTGTTCTGCTTGCAGCAGCCATGACAATGTCACTCATCGGTTGTGGTTCCACAGCAGATACAGCAACTGACACGACAGAAACAACAGATACTGCAGATGCAGCAACAGACGCGGCAGATGCAGCTGATGACAGCGCAGAGGCTGCAGACACAGCCGCAGATTCCGACAAGACATATACAGTTGGTATCTGCCAGCTTGTACAGCATGAAGCACTGGATGCCGCTACAGAAGGTTTCAAGACAGCTTTAACAGATAAGCTTGGTGACAAGGTTACATTCGATGAGCAGAACGCAGCAGGTGATGCACCTACATGTTCTACGATCTGTACAACATTCGTTACAAACAACTATGACCTGATCCTTGGTAATGCAACAGCAGCTCTGCAGGCAGCAGTTGCAGCTACAGATACGATTCCTGTACTTGGTACATCCATCACAGATTACGGTACAGCACTTGGTGTAGATAACTGGACAGGTACAACAGGAAAGAATATTTCCGGTACAACAGACCTTGCTCCGCTTGACGGTCAGGCAGACTGCATCGCTGAGTTATTCCCTGATGCAAAAAATGTTGGTATTTTATACTGCTCATCTGAGCCAAACAGTATTTATCAGTCAACAACGATCAAAGGATATCTGGAAGAGAAAGGCTATACTGTAACAGAATACACATTCTCCGATTCCAACGATGTTGCAGCAGTTACACAGAGTGCCTGCGATAATTCAGATCTGATCTACATTCCGACAGATAACACTGCAGCATCCTGTACAGAAGCAATCAATAACGTAGCAGATCCTGCAGGTGTTCCGATCTTCGCCGGCGAGGAAGGTATTGCTAAGGGTTGTGGTGTTGCAACACTTTCCATCAGCTACTATGACCTTGGTTACAAGACAGGAGAAATGGCATACGACATTCTTGTAAACGGCGCTGACATTTCCACAATGGAAGTACAGTCCGCTCCGAACTTTACAAAAGAATATATCAAGGACCGTGCTGATAAGCTCGGCATTACTGTTCCGGATGGATATACAGAAATTACTGCAGAATAATATCTGATCAGTGCAATATGCAGAGGAAGGGTCTCCGTGACCTTTTCTCTGCTTTTTCTGGTTTTTAAGTGAATAAAATTTAGTAGGAGGTAACTATGATTCAATATTTTACATCACTTAACCCGGCGGCATTTGGGAATGCATTACCGGGCAATGTGGCACAGGGGCTGATATGGGGGATTATGGCACTCGGCGTGTACATCACATTCCGTCTGCTCGATTTTGCGGATCTGACTGTAGACGGTTCCTTTGCAACCGGCGGTGCAGTAACCGTTATGATGACGATCAGCGGATACAACATCTGGATCTCACTTTTGTGTGCATCCCTGGCAGGACTTTTGGCAGGGCTGTGTACAGGACTTCTGCATACAAAACTTGGTATTCCACCGATCCTTGCAGGTATCCTGACGCAGATCGCACTGTATTCCGTGAATCTGAATATCATGGACCGTCATGCCAACCAGGCACTCAGTATTGACAAGTACAATCTGATCCTGTCTTCCCGTAACCTGACAAAAGCGATCATTGTCGGGCTGATCTTTGCGATTGTGCTGATCGCCCTCTTATACTGGTATTTTGGTACGGAGCAGGGTTCTGCCATCCGTGCAACAGGCTGTAATCCGGCGATGAGTAAAGCACAGGGCATCAATATCGATACGATGAAGCTGATCGGTCTTGCACTTTCCAATGCGATCGTTGCAATGTCGGGCGGACTGCTTTCCCAGTATTCCGGTTTTGCCGATGTCAATATGGGACGCGGTGGTATCGTTATCGGTCTTGCAGCAGTTATCATCGGTGAGGTACTGGGCGATGCGATCCTTGGCAAACATATGGACTTCAAAGGCCGTCTTACTTTTATTGTGATCGGTGGCATTATTTACTATATCGTTATCGGTATCGTTCTCTGGCTGAAGATGCCTAGTGAGGATCTGAAGCTGTTCACAGCGATCATTGTAGCAATCTTCCTGGCTGTTCCTTATCTGAAAGGACAGAGCAAGAGCTCCTTTAAGAAAGCGGGAAAGAAAGCGGCTGCTATGACAGCAGGCAGTAAGGAGGGCAAATAAATGTTAGAAATCCGTAATGTACATAAAACCTTCAATCTTGGCACCATCAATGAAAAACATGCATTAAACGGCGTGGATCTCAAGCTGGACGAGGGCGATTTCGTTACCGTGATCGGCGGAAACGGAGCCGGTAAGTCAACGATGCTGAATGCAGTAGCAGGCACATGGCCGGTAGATGATGGTTCTATCCTGATCGATGGTGTAGACGTCACAGGACTTCCTGAATTTAAGAGAGCTTCTTTCCTGGGCCGTGTATTCCAGGATCCGATGACGGGAACAACCGCAACCATGCAGATCGACGAAAATCTGGCACTGGCTGCAAGAAGAGGTCAGAAAAGAGGACTCCGCTGGGGCATCACAAAGGCAGAAAAAGAACAGTTCCATGAGCTGTTAAAGGAACTGGATCTGGGTCTGGAGGATCGTATGACTTCCAAGGTCGGACTGCTTTCCGGTGGACAGAGACAGGCGGTTACGCTTCTGATGGCAAGTCTGCAGAAGCCGAAGGTTCTGCTTCTGGATGAGCATACAGCGGCACTGGATCCGAAGACGGCAGCAAAGGTACTTGCCCTGACAGACAAGATCATTACAGAAAACCATCTGACAGCCATGATGGTCACACACAATATGCGTGATGCGATCGCGCACGGAAACCGTCTGATCATGATGAACAACGGTAAGGTGATCTTAAATATCGCAGGCGAAGAAAAGAAAAAGCTGACGGTAGAAGATCTGCTGCAGAAGTTTGAGGAAGTATCCGGCGAAGAATTTGCATCTGACAAAGCACTTCTCGGTTAATTCCGTGAAAAG
>DJNY01000084.1:0-6203 GCA_002441865.1 Lachnospiraceae bacterium UBA6452
AGCTTTACAAACGGAGTGATGTCTATATGAAATGCCCACATTGTGGTGCACCCATGAAGGAAGACCAGATTTTCTGTGAAAAATGCGGCAAGGAACGGCTCCTTGTACCGGTATATGATGCAGAGGTGGATGCAAAACTGGAAAGTACGATCTCTTCCATTGCAGATGATCTTGCCGATACCCGGCAGATCGTACCACTGCCTCTGGAGCAAAAAGAACAGAAAAAAGATACAACCGAAACGGAGAGAAATTCTTCCGGAGATGGGGAAGAGCAAACTGAATCAGATAATAAAAAATTGCATAAAAAAAGATTTCTGCTTGGGATCAGTATCGGGATCGCTGTTGTCGTACTGGTGGTATTTCTGACCGGGGCTCTGATCTACCGGAATAATCATGCTTCCTATGAATATCAGTTAAAAATGGCGGAAGATATGTATGAAGCGCAGGATTATGCCCAGATGCTCATCTATGCCAAGGAAGCGGCGGCACTTGCGCCGAACTCATCGGATGCTAAAATGATGATGGCAAGAGCATATGCAGGGCAGAACAATACAGAAATGGAACAAAAGACCCTGGAGGCATTGCTTACAGCGGACAGTGCTTATGTGCAGGCATATGATCTGCTTGTTCCGATTTATGAAAGCCAGAAGGCGTATGAGAAGATCGGCCAGCTTTTACTTTCCTGTAAAGAGCAGTCTGTACTGGATAAGTATGTGGCATATCGCTGTGATGCACCGGAATTTTCCATGGCAGGCGGTTCTTACGATGAGATGCTTTCTGTGAAGCTGATCGCACCGGGCAGTGGAGAAATCTATTACACAACAAATGGCGGGCAACCGGATCAGAGCAGCAACAGATATATCACACCGATCATTTTGGATTCCGGGATTTACCATCTGCAGGCGGTCTATGTGAACCCGTACGGTGTCATGAGTGCTGTGGCAGAAGAAAAATATACGGTTGATGTTAAAACACTTTCCGCACCTTTTGTATCACTGGAGCCGGGTACGTATACGGAGCCGCAGATGATAGAAGTGGAAGCACCGTCTGATCTGTATCAGATATATTATACGACGGACGGTTCCGAACCGGGATTTGAGAGCAATTTATACACAGGGCCGATTCCGCTGCCGCTCGGTGAAAGCCATTTTGCATTTATCATGTATGATGAAAATGATAATTCAAGTGATGTCTTATATGAAGATTACTCGCTGCAGATGGATCTGGCACTTTCGGCAGACCAGGCAGTCAATCTGCTCAAGCAGGCGCTGATCCTGCAGGGAAGTCTGACAGATGCGGACGGACATGTGGAAGGCGTGGAAGGAAACCGGCAATATGAAGTAATCTCTGTCATTGCGGAAAATGATATGTACTATTATCTGCTGTCGGAAACTTTTGTATCGACAGACGGCACTTCGCAGAAAACAGGAAATCTGTATGCAGTCTGCGTTACGACCGGGGAAAGTTTTGGTGCGGTGCAAAATATGATCGGCACCTATGATCTCCATAAATTACAGTAAAAACCATTGCACTTTTTTGAGAATTATTTTACTATAAGAAAGATATGGACCTGCGGGTCAATGAACTAGAGGAGGAAGAAAATGTATAAAATTGTCAGAGCAGAAGAACTTACGACAAACATTTATCTCTTTGAGGTGGAAGCGAAAAGAGTTGCCAAAGCATGTTTGCCGGGACAGTTTGTCATTGTAAGAACAGGAGAAGACGGAGAACGTATCCCGCTTACGATCAGTGATTATAACAGAGAAAAAGGTACGATCACGATCGTGGTACAGACGATTGGCGCCGGTACAAATGAAATGAGATCCTTAAAGGCAGGAGATTTCTTCCATGATTTCGTTGGACCGTTGGGACAGCCTTCCGAATTCTGCAAGGAAGATATAGAAGAACTGAAGAAAAAGAAGATTATTTTTGTAGCCGGCGGCCTTGGAACAGCCCCTGTATATCCGCAGGTAAAATGGCTTCATGAGCATGGTGTTTTAGCAGATGTTATCATTGGTGCCAAAACGAAAGATCTTCTGATCTATGAAGAGGAAATGAAAAAGGTTGCGGGAAATGTATATCCGACAACAGATGACGGTTCCTACGGCAGAAGCGGTATGGTAACCAATACATTGAAGGATCTGGTTGAAAAAGAAGGCAGGTCATATGATGTCTGTGTTGCGATCGGTCCGATGATCATGATGAAATTTGTATGTCTGACCACAAAAGAACTTGGCATTAAGACGATCGTTTCCATGAACCCGATCATGGTAGACGGAACCGGTATGTGTGGTGCCTGCCGTCTGACTGTTGGCGGCGAAGTGAAGTTTGCCTGTGTAGACGGTCCGGAATTTGACGGACATCTGGTTGACTTTGATCAGGCAATGAAACGCCAGCAGATCTACAAAACTGCAGAAGGCAGAGCATTATTAAAACAGCAGGAAGGTGATACACATCATGGTGGATGTGGTCATTGCGGAGGTGACAAGTAATGGACGTATTAAAGAAAGTACCTGTCAGAGAGCAGGATCCAAAGGTTCGCGCAACAAATTTTGAAGAGGTATGCCTTGGCTATAATGAGCAGGAAGCAATGGAGGAAGCAAGCCGTTGTATCAACTGTAAAAATGCACAGTGTATGAAGGGATGTCCTGTATCTATCAATATTCCTGCATTTATCGAACAGGTAAAGCTTGGTAATTTTGAAGCAGCTTATCATATTATCAATGAATCCAGTGCACTGCCGGCTGTCTGCGGACGTGTCTGCCCACAGGAAAGCCAGTGTGAAGGCAAATGTATCCGCGGTATCAAGGGAGAACCGATCTCCATTGGTAAGCTGGAACGTTTTGTGGCTGACTGGGCAAGTGAGCATGGTATCAAACCGGCTCCTGCAAAGGAAAAGAAGAACAAAAAGGTGGCTGTCATCGGTTCCGGCCCTGCAGGTCTGACCTGTGCGGGCGATCTGGCAAAGATGGGCTATGATGTAACGATCTTTGAAGCCTTACATGAAGCAGGCGGTGTACTTGTATACGGTATTCCGGAATTCCGTCTGCCAAAGACAAAAGTAGTAGCAAAGGAAATCGAAAATGTAAAATCCCTCGGTGTAAAGATCGAGACAAACGTTGTTATCGGTAAATCCACAACAATCGACGAACTGATGGATGAAGAAGGCTTTGATGCTGTATTCATCGGTTCCGGTGCAGGTCTTCCGAAATTCATGGGTATTCCGGGAGAACAGGCAAACGGTGTATTCTCCGCAAACGAATATCTGACAAGAAGCAACCTGATGAAGGCGTTTAAGGAAGATTCCCATACACCGATCATGCATGGTAAGAAAGTCGCTGTTGTCGGTGGCGGTAACGTAGCAATGGATGCTGCCAGAACAGCTTTAAGACTTGGCGCAGAGGTGCATATTGTATATCGTAGAAGTGAAGAAGAGCTTCCTGCCAGAGTAGAAGAAGTACATCATGCAAAAGAAGAAGGCATCATTTTCGACCTTCTGACAAATCCTATCGAGATCTTATCCGACGAAAACGGATGGGTAAACGGTATTAAATGCATTAAGATGGAACTTGGTGAGCCGGATGCATCCGGCAGAAGAAGACCGGTACCAATCGAAGGATCCGAATTTGTGATGGATGTAGACACAGTCATCATGTCACTCGGTACTTCTCCGAATCCACTGATCTCTTCTACAACAGAAGGACTGGAAGTCAATAAATACAAATGTATCATCGCTGATGAAGAGCACGGTAAGACAACAAAAGAAGGCGTTTACGCCGGTGGTGATGCGGTTACAGGTGCAGCAACCGTTATTCTTGCCATGGGTGCGGGAAAGGCTGCAGCTAAGGGTATCGATGAGTACCTGTCACAGAAATAATTTCCTGTAGGGAGGAATCGGATATGCCTTGGTGTCCCGTATGTAAAAATGAATACAGAGAGGGCTACACACATTGTAATGACTGTGATGTAGACCTCGTAGATTCTCTCGAGGAGGGGCCGAAAGCCCTGATCTCGGGAGCGGAATATGATATGAACCAGATGGCAGAGCTTCTGCAGTCAAAGGATGTGGAATGTTTTGTCAGACCCGGTCAGAGAAAAGATGAATTTGAACTGTATGTGACAGAAGAACATGCAGAGCGTGCAACCGCTTATCTGCAAAGTTATGTGCAGGCAATGATGCAGCAGCAGGAAAAAGACAGAAGAGCCGCAATGGGAATAAATGTAGATGCGGAAGACGGCGCAGAGGATGCAATGCCGGAGGAGCAGCAACAGCCGGAGCAGACAGCCCTTTATGAAGATAAGAACAATAAGGCTGAAGATGCAAAATCAAGTGCAATCGCATTGATTCTGGTCGGCGGACTCGGACTTGTTTTTATCATACTGCTTATGCTGGATTATCTGCCAATCCACTTATTCGGTCTTGGTAAATACCTTGTTTCCGCGATTATGGCCGCTATGTTCCTGGTATTTATTGTAATGGGTGTTTCTTCGATAAAGACCTATAAGAAATATCTGGGCATTGCAGAGGAAGAACAGAAAAATATCGAACAGATCATGGAGCTACTTGCAGAGCATATGTCAAGAGAGACGATTGACGGTAAACTTGCCGGAGAGCCGGAGGAAATGCCGCAGATCTATTACAGCCGTCTGGGACTGATCAAAGAATTTCTGGAGGCCCATTATGGCGGACTGGAACCGGCTTTGCTGGAAAAGCTGGCAGATGACTGGTATGAAGAACTCTACAGTAAAGATGACGAAGCACTGCTTGCGCAGGAAGCGGCTGCAGAGGAATCGGAGGAAGAGACTTCCGAAGAGGAAGAATAAATACTGCGCGCAGAAAGTAAGAAGTAGGAAGCAATATTGAAAATATCCATATTATCGGTCGGCAAAGTGAAAGAAGGCTATTTCAGGGATGCGATAGCGGAGTACAGCAAACGGTTGTCAAAATATTGTAAGCTGGAAATCGTAGAGGTGGCAGATGAAAAAACACCGGATCGTGCCTCCGGGGTTGTCTGTGAGCAGATCAAGGAAAAAGAAGCACAGCGCCTTATGCGTTATGTCAGGGAAGATGCCTATGTGATCGCACTGGCGATCGAAGGCAGGCAGCTTGATTCGGTAGAGCTGGCACAAAAGATCGACCAGCTTGGTATCACAGGAAAAAGCCAGATCCAGTTTGTGATCGGCGGTTCTCTGGGACTGCATGAAAGTCTGCTGAAAAGAGCAGATTATAAGCTCAGCTTTTCCAAAATGACATTTCCGCATCAGCTGATGCGTGTGATCCTGCTGGAGCAGATTTACAGAAGCTATCGGATCATTGCAGGCGAACCGTATCACAAATAGCACTTGACGCACAAAATTATATAAGATATACTAATAATGTCAAAGAGGACAGCACATATGTGTTGTCCTCTTTCTGTTATATATCTGCCGCGATAGCGGCAGGATTTTCGAGTCTGAAAGAAATACAAATATTAAGAATAATACAAGCATAAAATGAAGCATATACAACAAGGAGGATGAAGTATGAATGGATTTATGGAAAAACTTGCAGAGGTGCTGGTAACGGTTGATGACTTTGTGTGGGGGCCGGTGATGCTGATCCTATTGGTCGGCACAGGCGTATTTCTGACGATCCGGACAGGATTTCTGACCTGGCGGAATCTGGGGTATGCGATCAAGAGCACCCTGAGTAAAGAAGCAAGACAGAAGACAAGAGGAAACGGCGATATTTCACCGTTCTCTGCATTGACAACCGCACTTGCCGCAACGATCGGAACCGGTAATATTGTCGGTGTGGCGACAGCAATGGTATCCGGTGGACCGGGCGCACTTGTCTGGATGTGGATCAGTGCCTGTTTCGGACTGACCTCTAAATTCAGTGAATGTATGCTGGCGATCAAGTACAGGGAGGTCAATGAAAAGGGCGAAATGTCCGGTGGACCGATGTATACGATGAAAAAAGCTTTTAAGCATAAAAAGCTGGGTGCGGTCCTTGGCTGGCTGTTTGCATTATTTGCAGTCGTTGCATCTTTTGGCATCGGTAACCTGACACAGGCAAACTCAATTGCGGAATCCGTAAAAACAACGTTCCATGTACCGGTTGCAGTGACAGGTATTGTGATCACGGCACTGGCACTCCTTATTATTGTAGGCGGTATTAAGTCTATCTCCAAGGTATCGAGCGTGGTTGTACCGTTTATGGC
>DJNY01000084.1:6317-12217 GCA_002441865.1 Lachnospiraceae bacterium UBA6452
ATGATCTTTCATATGGCATTTTCTGTAAAAGCAGTGGGCGGCGGACTCTGCGGTACGATCGTGGCATCCATGATGAATGCGATGCGGTTTGGTGTTGCCAGAGGCGTTTTTTCCAATGAAGCGGGTATGGGATCCGCAGCTATTACAGCAGCTGCGGCAACAACGGACCATCCGGTCAGACAGGGTTATATCAATATGACCGGTACTTTCTGGGATACGATCGTAGTCTGCACGATCACGGGTCTTGCCATTGCAAGCTCAGGCATGCTTGGTGCGGTCAATCCGGATACAGGCGAACTGTATAAAGGAGCTGACCTGACGATCGCAGCTTTTAAGACTGTACTTGGAACACCGGGCGCATGGCTTGTCTGCATCGGTATTGCACTGTTTGCATTCTCTACGATCTTAGGATGGGAATATCATGGAGAGAAAGCATTTGAATACCTGCTTGGTACACATAAATACAATATGATCTATCGTATCATCTTTTCTCTGATCGCTTATGTAGGCGCAACAACTTCTCTGGAGATCGTGTGGAACTTCTCCGATATTGCAAATGCGCTGATGGCGATTCCAAATCTGATCTGTCTGCTGGCACTGAGCGGCGAGATTGCAAAGGATATCAAGGAATTCCAGAAAGTGATCAAAGCAGAGAAAGCGATGAAAAAGCATTCCTAAAGTTTGGTACTTTCCAAACAGGGGAATTTGTGGTATGCTAAGGGAAGCGTTTAAGAGAGGGAATCCCTCATGACATTAAAAGAAAAGACGGGTGAAAGAAATGGCAGATATATCATTTGCTGATGTGAAGGTACATAATGAAGTGGAATTTTGTACAATTACGGATCTGAACGTCAAGAAGCAGCTGGAACGGTTATTTTTGGATGAACGGATCTCCTATTATGAAAAATGGGATGATGTTTCATTTTTTAAGAGGGTTTTCGCAGGAGGGGAAAAGTCAAAATGTACACTTTGTATCAATGAGATGCAGCGGGATAAAGCAGAAGAGATCCTGGAAGCACATCCCGATCTGAAAGCGGGCATTGAAATGATCAATAAAAAGGTAGAAAGAACATTTTTTTAACAACGTATGGGACAGAATATCTATAAGCTGAAGTTTGAATTACATGCGAAGCATTCCAATGTGATCGGTGACAAGGCTGGCAGACATCAGCATACATTTTCCATTGTGCTTTACTTAAAGGCGCTGCGGAAGATGGAGCTGTATCAGGAGATCGAGCAGAAGATCGAAAGCTGGCTGTCACCGTTCCAAAACCGGGATCTGGATGAGATGCCCGGATTTGAAAATGGTGATACGACACTGGAAAACATTGGAAATGTATTTTTTGAAGAACTGACTAAGGTGCTGCAGGATGATTTATCCCTGCTGCGTCTTGACATTTATGAGACGCCGGTGCGCACGTATTCCGTTACAAAGAAATTGTATGATGCAAGCATCAACCGTGTACATGAAATTGCAGATCTTCATTTGCAGGATAAGGTACAGGAATCTACGATAACGATTAAGTCCGCAGAAAATGGGGTAAAAGAGAAGGAAGAAACTGCGGAGAACGAAAAAAAGGCAGTACAGGCAGTGGCAGCTGCGAAAACTGCAGCAGGCAGTGAAAAAGCTGCCGGACAGAAAACAATGGGTGATCATGAAAGAACAGATAGTGGGGTTCGTATATCCGGAAACGGATGGAAGAAGACGCTGCTAGCCGTTCTTTTTATTTTGGTCAGCGCTGCGGTCATGATGTACACCGTTACGGAGTCCGGTATTTATCCGCGTGGATCGGATACGCTGAACCATATGTATCGTGGACGTCTTGTCTATGAAGGAATCAAAGAAGGAAACTGGTATATCCTGTACGATACAAGCTGGTATAACGGAATCGAGCTGATGCGTTACTGGGCGCCTGTACCATTGTATATGCTGGCTGGTTGTCTGTTTCTGACGGGTGGAAACCTGATGAGCAGTTATATCCTGTTCCTTGGCGTTTTATTTGTGCTGGGCGCCTGTGGCTGGCTTTTGTTCGGCGTCCGCTATCAGAAGCAATATCTGGCAGCTTTTCTTGGTGTGGCATGGTTTTTACTGCCTGATAATATGCGTGTCCTGTTTGCGGAAGGAAATATCCCTCGGGCTGTTGTGGCAACACTGCTGCCATATCTGCTTTATGCGATCTGGCAGTTCCTGGAAGAAAAACGGACGAAAGCCATGTATGCGGTTATTTTGCTGATGGCGCTGATCGCGTTGTGCCATCTGATGATCGCGGCAATGGTCGGTATTACCACCTTTTTGTTTGTCTGCTTTGATGCAGTCTGCAATAAACGGATATGGCGCGGTATTTTTCTGTTGACCGGAATGGTGCTTTCCTTCCTTCTGATCGGTATCTGGCTTGTGCCTGCACTGCGCGGCGGACTGATGGGCATGAGTGAAGCCGGTACCGCACAGGTTATGCGGGATTTTTTTGCAAACGGGTTTACATCGTTGAATCCGGCAGACAGATACAGCGGAGAACTGGAAACTTTTTATTACGGGATCGGTATCTTTATCGTGGGCATCATTGGCATGCTGTTTGCGGGCAGAAAGAGTGCGGCGGGATTTATCACGGGACTGTTTTTATTCTTTTCCACGACAAATTCTTTATATGATTTTTATTCCAAAGTACCGTTTCACCAGTTCTTCTGGATGATCCGTTTTATCCCGGTCGGTCTTGGGTTTACATTTATGGCACTTCTGCTCTGGAAGAATGCCAGAAAGGGTGTGCTGATCGCACTTTGCATGATCCTGCTGATCGATGTGTATCCGGCGCGTTTCTATCTGTATGCAGAGAAGGCGGACCGGGCGACCAATGTCAGCGCTGCCCAGATGCGGCGTGCGGAAAATTACGGTATTTTGCAGGCGAAAGAGCTGACAAAACAGAGGATGGCACTTTTTGACCTGAGCAGTTATGGCGCATTTGCCGCTTATATGATCTCTGCAGTGGAGCCGTCAAAGGATTATACCTTTGGCTGGGCATGGCAGGGGGCAGCAACGGCAGTCAATATCGTACAGCTGAACAGTGCATATGCGGAGGGCGATTTTTATTATTTGTTTGACCGATGCCTGTTGATGGGGAATGATACGGTGCTTCTCCGGATCGCTTTACTGCCGCAGCAGGAAGAGGATATCCCGGCTGTGACAGAAGCTGCCAAAGCTAGTGGTTACAGCCTGCAGGAGCAGGGAGCGGATTATCTGATATATACAGTAGATACACCGGATCAGTTTGGAACAGTCACAACCTATGAGGCTGCGGCAATTGGCGGAGGCGGAGCGGATCTTGCCAGATTATTCCCAGCATTTGAAGAACTTTCGGACACCTGTATCGATCATTACACATTTGAAGAATTATCTCTTTACAAAACGATCTATCTGTCCGATTTTACTTATGAAGATAAAAAGAATGCAGAAGCACTTTTACAAAAACTTTCCGATGCCGGCGTGCATATCATAATAGATATGAACCATATTTCGACAAATGACACAAAAGGCGTTACGACTTTCTTAGGTGTGACAGCCCAGAGTATTACCCTGAAAGATACGTACGGGCAGCTGACTTACCTGGATAAAAGTTATATGCCACAGGAGTTTTCGGCAGAGGATGCAGACTGGAACACCGTATATCTGAACGGGCTGACCCGGGTGGATGGAACGGTCAGAGTAGGAGAACGGGTACTTCCTTATGTGGGAAGTGTATCTGCATATGAAAACATCACATTTCTGGCAATGAATCTGCCGTATCATCTGCAGCTCACCAGAGATGAATCCGTTTATAAGCTTTTAGAGCAGGTGACCGGTATAGACAGAGAGACAATTCCGAAGCGGGAAATTGTACCACTTGAAATTATGCAGGATCGTGATACGATCACAATACGGACAGATTACGAAAATACGAATACGGCACTTGCCTATTATGATATTTTCCATCCTGACAGAGAGATTACCGTAGACTGGTATCTGGTATCTGTCGGAAAGGGTACAACCGTGATCAGACTGCAGTATCCATATTTGAAACAGGGGATGATCGTAAGCCTTATGGGCATCATTTTGATCTTATTGTTTTTGTGGGGAATGAACAAATACGACATGAAAAGGAATGAGGAAAATGAAGAACATGCAAAAGAAAAACAAAAATTGGAAGCGTAAGATAGCAGGTCTGTTTCTGTGCTGTCTGTTTACAATGGCAATCATTCCGGTGATCCATATAGAAGCAAAGGCAGCAGATAAGATTACGATTGACGGCTATTATGATGACTGGGAAGGGATTCCCAAGACAATGATCACCTATTACAGTAACAACCAGCTTTGTAATAATCAGGCTGCACTGGTACGGGATGGGGAATATATGTATCTGTATGTGGAAATGCATCCGCTTTACAGTTCCTCTATTCCGATAGATGCTTATTACTTACATGTAAACGGAAAACAGCTTCCGTTCTTTCTGCGGTATCCGACGGCGGACAGAAACGGGATTGACTGGGGAAAGAATGTCAATCTGAGTAAAGACGGTATTTATACAGGACTCAGTCCGTTCACTTATTACCCGGCTTACAGCTGGGGAGATGCTGCAGTTACAGTATCGAGCGGAGATCCGAATGACCGGCTTGAGGTCAGAATGAAAATCTCAGAGGTAGAGAAGCTGATGGGACTTGAGCAGGGAACGATCGCAAGCGGTGCAAAAGTAGAAGTAACCATGCCTAATGTCGGTGGCGGAAAAGTCACAATGGTAGGAACTTCTACAGGCGCATTTTTCAGCATTCTGCTGATGGCAGGAGCGGTTGTTTTATTCGGACTGCTCGGAAAAAGGAAAGGATTACAGAAATCATGACGATCTTTACAGTTGTCTGTTTTCTTGTCTGGATATACCTGTTGTCTGTGTTTACACGGGGAAAGCTGTATTTTTATCAGTTTATCTGGGGCAGTGTCGGACTCTTTGTGTTTATGATGATGTGGATCCAGCCCGTGGCGATCCAGCCGTTGACGAGTCTGGTATGCTCTGCCGCAGGTGTGATAGGAAGGATAACAGGCTTTTATGAGTCTTACAGTGAATACAGCATGCTGTTTGTGCAGCATGGAAGTGAAGCAATTTCTTTATGCATCGATTATGAATGTTCCGGGATTATAGAGATGATGGCATATGTTTCCATGCTGGCATTTTTCCGGGTATATGACTGGATGCAGCGTATCATATTATCGGTGCTGGGCTGTATGATGATCTTTTTCGCCAATATCATCCGGCTGTTTGTGATCTGCACAACGATTTATTATTTTGGCAACGATGCGTATTATATTGCACATACGATCGTTGGCAGGATTATTTTTTATGCTCTGTCTGTGATACTTTATTATTACATTTTTACCAGATCACAGATTGTAAAACAGAAGATCGGAGGATTCCATTATGCAAAGAATACTGACACTTCTGTCTAATGAAATTGTTTTCTGGGTATCCTGGATCATTATTCCGCTGCTCATGGAGATCGTACCGGCGGTGGCAGGATTTTTTCTGCTTGTTAAAAAGCGTATCCTGTATAAAAAAGATGCGCAGCTTACTTATTATCCACCGGTCACGTTGATCGTTCCGGTCTATAATTCTGCAGATACTCTGTATGCCTGTCTGGATTCGATCAGGAACAGTGAATATCAATTGGAGCAGCTGGATGTCCTGCTTGTCAATAACGGCAGTAAAGATAATTCTTTTGAAATTTATACAGCCTATCAGAAGGAGTATCCGCAGATGAATCTGAAATGGATGAACTCCGAGCAGGGAAAATCCAGAGCACTGAATATGGCACTTTTTCATGCGGAAGGGAAATACATCATCCACATCGATTCGGACGGTATCCTGCATCCACAGGCACTT
>DJNY01000084.1:12324-15025 GCA_002441865.1 Lachnospiraceae bacterium UBA6452
ATCCTGACAAATCCCGAAATGATCAGGGCAGAGAAGAATCCGTTCCGTCGTATATTCCAAAAGACGGAATTTTATGAATATGCGCAGGCATTTCTGGCAGGACGGAATTTTGAAGCAGAGCTGAACAGCATCTTTACAATGTCAGGTGCATTTTCAGCATTCCGGAAATCAACGATATTGAAAACGCAGTTATATAATACGGAGACCGTCTGCGAGGACACGCATGTTACCTTCCAGGTGCGGAAGCTTTTGCACCAGAAGATCGCAATCTGTGAAAATGCGGTCTTTTTTGTGGATCCAATCGAAAATCTGCAAAAGCTCTGTCTGCAAAGACAACGCTGGCAGAGAGGAGAGCTGGAAGTTGCCCATATGTTTATGGACAGAGGCAGCGTGGTAAAAGGCTTTTTGACAAACTTTATGACAAGAGTCATCATGTTTGACCATACTTTTGCATTTCCGCGTATGATCTGGTATTTTGCACTGATCTGCCTGACTTTTTTAAATTATCCGTTTTCCTTTATTTTGATCTCGCTTGTGCTGATCTACATTTTATATGTGCTGTCGGGATTTTTATATTACCTGAATATTCTGTCATACCTGGGATATGATAAAAAACTGCGCAGCTTTTACGCCAGAAATGTACTGATACTGTTATTACTGCCTTTTTATAATTTTGTAATCTACTGGTTCCGTATGGCGGGCATTTTAAATAGTATCAAAACAACCGGGGCATGGCGTACGCAGACATGGAAGGAAGAATGGGGACAGGTAAAACGTATTGTCTGTCATGATTTTGCATGGCTGATCTCATGGCACAAGGAGTTAAAAAAATTAACAAACAAGGAAGAAAAACATGAAGAAAAACAGGAAACTGCGCAGGGCGGACAGTCCGTTTAATTTTATACTGACTTTTGGTACACTGCTTCTTGGTATCCTTTTTGTCTGGATCATGAAGCTGGAAATGGAGACACTGATCGAAAACGGATTAAAAACCTATTTACAGCAGCAACAGCAGACTGTCTGCAATATCGCATTACAGACGGAAACAGAGCCGGCAGACACATACCTGGACAGACTGATCGCAAATATAGAAGAAGGATTTGAAACATCTTCCAGCCAGTTTGTCTATATAGAAAAAGATGATCAGCTGTTATTTATAAAAAACACTGCGGAAATGAATAAAGTGGATGTACAGCAGCTGGATCTGACATCCTATATGAAACGGCTGGAGAAGAGCAGGGGCACTTACAGAACTTCTGTTTTTCAGACGGAAAATGGTTATACGGTCGGTGTCTGCGTCAGAGAAGATTACGTAAAAATGATCACAGGATATGATATGATGTATATGCATATATTGATGTACGGTATCATTGCGGCGGTCTGCTTTGTCATGATCGTTTATTATCTGCAGTTTATCCAGATCAGGGGACGAAGAAAGATCGCGAGGCTGACAGGAGAACTCCAGCAGAAGCAGCTTCTGCTAGAGGAGGAAGTGGAAAAGAACAAGCTGGCAGAAAAACAGGCAGAAGAAGCGAAAATGCTGCAGGGACAGAAAGCAGAGAAAGAAGTACTGGATCTGGAAAGTATCCCGAAGAACCAGTATAAATTCAACTTCTATCTGAATGCATCACATGCGATCTATATTAACGGAACAAGGGGAGAAGTGCATCCGCATACATGGGAGATCGTACTGCATGTGGCAAAGATGAGCAGCGGGCTTGTTTTGTTTAACCAGGTAGAGAAAAAAGTGGAGGAATTTCTGCATCAGTATCAGAGCCGGGTCATCAATGATTTTGAACCGTTTACCACTGTGAACCCGACACTGGAAAATCTGACGGAATTTTTGTTAGACAGCCTGCAGAAGGAGCTGAATCCGTTAGGATGGATGATCTTTATGATCGAGGTCAGTGAAACACCTGCAAGAACGTATGTCATGAGTCTGCTGGACTAAAAGATGAAGCAAAGACGGGAAGGTATGAAATGGAAAGGGAGGAACGCATATGAGAATGTATGATCTGATCACGAAAAAGAGAAACGGCGGTGCACTTTCGGCAGAAGAGATCGCATATATGGTAGAAGGCTATACAAAGGGAGATATCCCGGATTATCAGATGTCGGCCATGATGATGGCGATTTATTTTCAGGGTATGACAAAGGAAGAAACTCTGCAGCTGACTCTTTCCATGGCACATTCCGGTGATATGCTGGATCTGTCCGGCATTTCGGGTGTAAAAGTAGACAAACACAGTACGGGCGGTGTCGGGGATAAGACAAGTCTGGCGCTGACACCGATGGTGGCTGCCTGTGGCTGCAAAGTTGCAAAGATGAGTGGCAGAGGACTGGGTCATACGGGCGGAACGATCGATAAGCTGGAAAGCATTCCGGGCTTCCGTACGGATATTGCGATCGAAACATTTGAAAAAAATGTCAATGAGATCGGCATTGCAATCATGGGACAGACAAAGGATCTGGCACCGGCGGATAAAAAGCTGTATGCACTCAGGGATGTGACGGCAACAGTCGATCAGATCTCGCTGATCGCAAGCTCCATCATGAGTAAAAAGTTAGCCTGCGGGGCAGATGCGATCGTACTGGATGTCAAGACCGGAAGCGGTGCTTTCATGAAAAAGGAAGAAGATGCGGTCAGTCTGGCAAAAGAAATGACGGAGATCGGTAACGGCGCCGGCAGAAAGACGGTCGC
>DJNY01000084.1:15230-22140 GCA_002441865.1 Lachnospiraceae bacterium UBA6452
AGACGAAAGAGCAGGCAAGAGAAATGCTGCAGCAGACGATCACAGATGGCAGTGCGCTTGCAAAGCTGGCGGAATTCATTAAGGCACAGGGGGGAGATCCGGCTTATATTTATGACCCGTCCCTGTTTCAGCTGGCAGCGATACAGGAAGAGATCTGTGCGGAGGAGACAGGATTTTTACAGAAGATCATATGTGATGAAGTCGGGATCTGCTCCCTGATACTGGGTGGCGGAAGAGAAAAGAAGGAAGATACGATCGATCCGGCTGTCGGGCTTGTCCTGCATAAGAAGAAGGGGGATAAGGTGCAGGCGGGAGAAAGCCTTGCTACGATCTATGCCAATGATCAGGATAAGCTATCGCAGGCAAAGGAGCGGTTTTTACGTGCTATCACGATCGGTGCAGAAAAACCGGCGGAAAGCAAGCTGATCAAACAGGTGATCTCATAAGGTTCTTTTTGCAGAAATACCGCATATAATGCAGTATGAAAAGATCAAAATTACTTATGCAGACAAAAGAACAGATTTCCGATACGCTGCGCCTGCCAAAGGATCTGGCAAAGGGAGAGGCGCTTGTCAGTATCACAGGACAGGAAGAGGCATTTATAGAAAATTATAAAGGAATCCTGGAATGTACAGAGTGCTCCGTGGTCATTGCCACAGGCAGATGCAGGATCCAGTTTATGGGGAAACATCTGCGGGTGGAATACTATACGAATGAGGAAATGAAAATAGAAGGTATGATACAAAAAATCCTGTTTTTATAGAGAGGTCAGTATGCTGAATATCATTCGTTTTCTGCGCGGCTTTGTGCGGATCCGCGTGACAGGCTTTGCCCCGGAACGGTTTCTCAACCTGTGTAGTGTACATGATATCGAGCTTTGGGATATCTCGGTATCGGAAAACAGATATGAGATGAATCTGTATGTTTCGGATTATTTCAAATTAAAACCCATTGTACATAAAACGAGAACAAAGGTGGTCCTGCTTTCCAAAAGCGGACTGCCTTTTTTTGTCCGCAGATGGAAAAAACGACGGATCTTTCTTTTGGGATGTCTGTGCTGCCTGCTCAGCCTGTATCTTGTTTCGCAGTTTTTGTGGGATATCGAACTGACAGGCGGAAACAGGCTGACAAAAGAAATGCTTTTGCAGTTCCTGCAGGAGGAGAATGTGTATTATGGCACCTATACGAGGCAGGTGGATATCGATGCGGTTGAGAAAAAACTGCGCGATACGTATCCGTTCCTGACATGGGTATCTCTGCGGATCCAGGGAACGCGGCTGTATGTCAGCGTCAAGGAAAATGACCAGCTTCTGCCGCAGAAGGAACCGGAACAGAAACCGTGTGATCTGGTCGCAACAATGGACGGGGAGGTGGAGTCGATCGTGACAAGGGCAGGGATTCCGCTTGTCAGGGCAGGGGATACGGTCAAAAAAGGAGACTGTCTGGTACAGGGAGAAATACCGGTATATAATGATGATGAAACAGTAAAAGAAACCATGTATGTCCATGCAGATGCGGATATCTGTATCAGAGCCACCCTTCCCTACAAAAGAACACTTCCCTTTGCGTACGAAAAGAAAGTCTATACGGGGGAACAGAAGAAGGTGTGGTATGCGAGGATCTATACAAAGAGTTTTTCCCTCGGTATGCTTCCCTCCTATGAAAAATATGATATTGTGACGGATCTGAACCAGGCGGGGATCGGTGATTTTTATCTGCCGCTGTATTACGGTACGATCACCTGTAATGCCTATACGCTGGAAACATTATCTTATGACGAAACAACGGCAAAGGCACTTTTGCAGCTGCAATTTGAAAAATTTTGCGAAACTTTACAACAAAAAGGTATTCAAATCGTGGAAAATGATGTTAGAATAATAAAGTATCAAAAAGGTATGAAAGCGGATGGCAGTATCTGGATCCGCATCATGGACGGAGAGGAAAGAAAAATTGAGTGATTTCAGCATACAGCTTGATCTGGATATGGACAGTCTGCAGAGCATTTTCGGACAGCACGACAGCTATATTGCAAAGATCGAAAAGCAGCTTCATGTTACGGTGATCAACAGGGACGGCAGTGCAAAGATCATCGGAGAAGAAAGAAATGTGCAGCGTGCAGCAGAGCTGATAGAAGAACTGGCACAGTCGATCCGCAGGGGAACGGATCTGGAGGAGCAGCGGGTGGATTATGTCCTGCAGCTTGCACAGGAGGAAGAACCTGTGTCCCTGCAGGATATGGACAGCATGTGTATCTGCCATACGGTGGCAGGCAAGCCTGTAAAGCCGAAAACGATCGGTCAGCAGCAGTATGTGCAGGCAATGAAGGATCATATGATCGTGTTCGGACTCGGTCCTGCAGGAACGGGAAAGACATATCTTGCCATGGCAATGGCGATCACAGCTTTTAAAAATAATGAAGTAGAGAGGATCATCCTGACAAGACCTGCTATTGAAGCGGGTGAAAAGCTCGGTTTCTTACCGGGCGATCTGCAGAGCAAGGTAGACCCTTATTTAAGACCGCTTTATGATGCCCTGTATCAGATCATGGGCGCAGAGAGCTTTCAGAAAAATATGGAAAAAGGTGCCATTGAGGTAGCACCGCTTGCCTATATGCGCGGACGTACGCTGGATAATGCCTATGTGATCCTGGATGAGGCGCAGAATACAACGGAAGCGCAGATGAAAATGTTCCTGACGAGAATCGGCTTCGGTTCCCGAGTCGTTGTGACAGGCGATCTTTCCCAGAAGGATCTGGCAGCTACGACAAGGAGTGGTCTGGAGGTTGCGGTACGTGTCTTATCGAAGGTAGAAGACATTGCATTCTGCAATCTGACCAGTAAGGATGTTGTAAGACATCCGCTTGTACAAAAAATTGTAAAGGCTTATGAGGACTATGAAAAAAAAGCAACCAAAACAGCCGGAAAGAAGTACCGTGAAAAAGGAAAATCTGACAGAAACGCTAAACGTTAAAACGATTCTGCTTTCTCTGCTCATGCTGATCCTTCCACCGGGAGAACTTTTCCTGTTTTATTTTATGAAGGATACGGATACAGGCAGCTTCCTGACAGGGTTTATCACACTGGGAATGCTTCTGCTTGTATTTGTTTTTGTATTTCTGACGGGGTTATATCAGAAAACATTTTTATATAATAACGGCGCATATCCGGAAAGACTGCTGGGTATATATGTGCTGGGACTTCTGCTGGTGGCAGCCAATTACTTCCTGCCCTGCCAGCTCTGGCTGTTTCTGCCGCTTGCCGTGATGCTCATGCTGGCATCCGGTTCACAGGTTGGCATAGGCGCTTACCTGATCCTTCTTTATCTGCAGGTGCTGATCAGTCAGCCGGACCCGATTGTATTTGTCTGTTTTGCACTGATCGGTATGATGGGCATGGTTTTATTCAGTCATCTGGATACAACCTTTTTATTTGGCGTTCCATTGTTTACAGCACTTCTGTTTACCTGTCTGGCACTTTTGTGCATGGACTTTGCACAGCAGGGTGTAATCACATTTGAGAATGTTCTGTTTGCGGCGATCAATCTGTTCTGCAGTTTTATTATCCTGACGCTGGCACTGAAATATTTAAGTCTGCGTATTCTGCACAAAAACAGGGACAAGTATCAGGAAATGAACGATCCGGAATATGTGCTTTTGACAGATCTGAAGCAGTATTCCAGAAAAGCGTATTACCATGCGGTGCATACAGCCTATTTCTGTGAAAAGATCGCCAGAAAGATAGGAGCGGACGAAATGCTTGCAAAAGCTGGCGGTTATTATCATAAGATCGGACGGATGCGAGGAGAAGGCAATCTGAAAAATGCACTGGCGATCGCAAAGGAATACCATTTTCCGCCGGAGCTTGTGCAGCTTTTGAAAGAGTATGGCGGAAAAAACACCCCACTTGTCTCCAAAGAAGCCGCTATTGTTCTTCTGTCAGATGCGATGGTATCGTCCGTTATGTTCTTATTTGAAAAGAATCCACGTGCAGAGCTGAATTATGAGCAGATCGCAGGTGTGGTTTTCAAAAAGCAGATAGAGAGCGGGATTCTGGATCACTGCAGTCTGACGATCAGTCAGCTGAATGAGATACATAAGATATTTGTGGAGGAAACCTTATACTATGACTTTTTGCGTTGAAAATGAAATAGAGGCGGAATTTCCGTTTGATACAGAGGCTGTGGCGGAGCAGGTGATCCGTAAAGTACTGGAGGCGGAAAAGTGCCCATATGAAGTGGAAGTGAACCTGCTGATCACGGATGCGGAAGGGATCCGGGACTATAACCGTGAGTACAGGGAGATCGACAGAGAGACGGATGTCCTTTCTTTTCCGGGTGTGGATTATGAAAGACCGTCGGATTTCTCACTGGTACGGGAAGATGAGAGTGCATATCTGAACCCGGATACGGAGGAACTGGTGCTCGGGGATATTGTGATCTGCGCATCGCGTGTCTTTTCCCAGGCAGAAGAATATGGACATACACCGCTTCGGGAGTTCGCATTTCTCGTCACGCACAGTATGCTGCATCTTCTTGGGTACGATCATATGGAGCCCGGGGAAGAAAAAGTAATGTTTGCCAGACAGGAAGAAATATTGAAAGAGCTTGGAATAACGAGATAAAAGAGGAACGATTATGGACGGAAGAAAAAGACGTGCAAATTATATGAAACAGGGCGGTTTGAAAATGTATGCCCCCTGGGTGATCTGGCTGATCGCTTTTGTAAAAATGATCTATCTGTATGCACAGATCGGACAGAAGGGCATTACTTTTTACGCAGCGGCACTTTTCACAGTCCTGTCTGTATATACACTGACTGCAGCGGTCATTCCGGATGTGCTGGGCAGAATGGTCTATTTCCAGAAGAGCAGGGATTGCAGCAGAAATGCGCACAGACTGTATCATACGGTCACGATCCTGACGCTGCTTGTCCTGCTGCTTTTCTGCATTCCGGGATTTTTGCTGGCAGAACCGCTTTCAAAGGTGCTGTTCGGAACAGTGCGATATGCATTTCCGCTGCAGATCGGTCTGATCGCCGTATTTTTCCTGGCGCTGCAGCAGTGTATGAAAGGATATCTGGAAGGGAGCAGTATTCCGCTGCCGGGCAGTCTGTCAGGCATTGTGACGGCCCTGATCAGTCTGGTCACGACGATCTGCCTGAAAAATATATGCAGCGGCGCTGGAACAAAAGCCGCCGCAGTCTTCAGACAGGAAGATTATTATTATGCCTATGCTGCGGTCTGCGGAATCGGCGGACTGGCAGTTGGTGCATTTCTTGGATTTTTATTCCTGCTGTTTGTGATGCTTCTGCTCCGCAGGACGATCCGTGCAGAACTGAAAGCAGATGAAACACGCAGTCCGGAGAGCAGAAAAAATCTGCTGACAGATTATATCCTGCTATACCTGCCACAGATGTTTCATGAGCTTTTATTTTCCGCACTGGCATTTGGCTGTATGATATATGCATTCCACAAAGGGGATGTGACAATGCCGCTTGTACTTCTGGTGTTTATACTCTATATGCCGGTTGTTTTGTATGCGCAGCAGCTGTCAGGCTATCTGGCAAGACAACTGCGTGTGATCCTGAAAAAACAAGATTACCAGCATGCAAGGGAACGTATGGCAGTGATGGGGAAGATATTGTTTTATCTGGTCCTGCCTGTCTGTGCTTTTTTACTGGCGCAGGCAAATGTAGTAAGCGCTGCCTTTTTCGATGAAAATAAAGAACTGACACAGCTTGTGCGGACAGGCTGTATCATGGCAGTTTTTCTGGCACTTGCGATCTGCGCAGGAAAACTCCTTTCCGTCATGCAGCGCCAGCTGCTTTGTAACGGACTGACGGCTGTTGCACTGCTTGCAGGTTTTTGGTTCTTTACTTTATTATCCGGTTCCGGACAGCATGCGGGAAATGCATTTCTGCAGGCGGTTTTTCTGACATCGTTATGTCTGGCGCTGGCAGAATTTGTGATGGTGTGTAAAAGAGTACGGTTTCGGGCAGATCTTCTCCGGATGATCGTCTTTCCGCTTGTTTCCGCTGTGTTGACGGGAGCGGTCGCATTTCTGATGCAGCTGCTTTTGTTGAAGAGCCTGGGCGGTCTTATGACATTACTGCTTTCTATGGTGATCTGCTATCTGCTGTATCAGGTGCTGATCATTTTCCTGGGCGTGTTCCAGAAGCATGAATGGCGGCAGATCCCGTTTGGCAGCCTGCCGGAGCTTCTGGCAGGAAAGCTGGGACGCTGATACCTGACGTATAAGATGAAAAAACTGGGAAATACTGATAAAAAAGGAGAGTCTTATGAAACTTTTTTATCGAATCAGTATTTTCATCAATATTGTCTTTGCCTGTTATATACTGGTAAAGGGAAGTGAGCTTTTGACAAAGGACCTGATGGGGGCAAAGGATGTCAGAAGTGCACAGCAAAGCTATTATAAAAAGCAGTCAGAGGATCTGGAAAAACTGGATGATACGCTGTTTGGAGAAGAAACGGTCAGTGTGGATGAAAACAGTGTTCCGTCTGATGGTATGAGGCGGCAGGGCGCGGACGGGAAAACGGCGCAGGCTGCAACAGGTATGCAGACGCTGACCTGTGACACAGAATATGAAGTGACCGTTTATGATGAGACCATGCAGACAGAAAAAAGCAGGATGGAAACATTGCCGGCTTCTTTTATCGGAAAAGACCGCAAGCAGGTCGAAAAGCTGATCGAGGATTATGAAACGAGTCCGTCCCTGAAGGATCAGGAGGAAGGCTTTTTGTCCATGTCCCTGGAGTCTTTTTCACCGGAAAAAATCCGTGTCAGAAAGGTCATTGCGACTTCCTTATACTATGCATGTATTGTGGCGGAAGATGGCTATCTGACCGTGTATGACGGCAATCGCAAGCAGGTGATCCTGTATACGGATATTCCG
>DJNY01000117.1:0-5054 GCA_002441865.1 Lachnospiraceae bacterium UBA6452
AAGTATTCCACCGGCGGATCTGTTTTTTCTGTGATCTGTCTGACTGTCTTTCTGCAGCTTTCAATCCGCCTCTCCATCTTCTCTGCATCATCCGCAGTCAGTAAGAAGAGCCATTCATCCACGCCTCTCCGGAAAGAAAATACACCGCTTAACGTATCCAGCGCGCTCTCAATTTCCGCATACGTCTCCTGCTTTCCCCCGTTTTCGGTAATTTTTAAAAGCAGTATATTATATAAGGGCGCACTCAGATCCATCCCCAGAGATTCTCCTGTCTCCAGTATTTGAGCCAGACTTAGATTCTGTGTTATGATCTGGTTTAAAAACCGTTCTTTTTCCAGCTCACGGTTTTCCTTCATATCTTCTTTATACTTCTTGATCAGTTCCTTTTCTTCCTGCTCCTGTCTGATCACTTCTTTCACCTGTGCGAGCACATCCAGAAGCTTTGCGGAAGAGATTGGTTTCAACAAATATTCCGCAACCTGTAATTTGATCGCCTCTTTCGCATATTCAAATTCGTCATATCCGCTCAGGATCAATATTTTGGTTGCGGGAAGTTCTTTTCTGACCAGCTTACTAAGCTGTAATCCATCCATAAAAGGCATTTTGATATCTGTGATCAGAATATCCGGCTTCGTCTTTAAGATCATCGGATATGCGAGTTCACCATCTCCCGCTTCTCCCACAAACTCATATCCTTCTTTTTCCCAGTCAATACTGTTTTTGATTCCCTTACGGATTGCAATTTCATCTTCCACCAAAAAAATCTTTATCATCATCCGAGCCCCCAGAAAAATAGTACTATTTTTATCATCTTATATAATTTGCCGAAAAATAGCAATAAATAAATCCGGCCTTCTAACAGACCGGATTTCAATCCCTTTACGCATTTATATAGCTGCCACAATACGGACACTTGCTGGAATAACCCGTTGCTGCCTGAAAACTGGAACCGCAGTTCGGGCAGGAAACAGCCACCATTTTCAGCTGCATCGGATCTACCGGCTTATCATCCATCAATTCTTCCTCTCCCGGCAGATATTCACTTCTGACAGATTTGGGATCATAGTCATATTTATCCCGGTAGCAGTAAATGTCAACGGTCATTCCAATAGGAAGCATCTTGGAGGAACCCTTTTCAAAACAAGTCGGAATGACAGCCTCCCTTTCCACGTGCGTTTCATCAAAATAGTGCACCACTGTATTGACTGTATAAGATTCATTCACCATAAAAGAGGTATTTTCCACGTAGCTGTACACTTTCGCGACATATTTTTTCCCTTTTTTCCGAATTCTCCCTTTGACACTCTTATGTATTACAATTCCCGCCAGAAATCCAATGCCCAGCACAACAAAAATAAGCGGGATAAAAATCGCTCCTCCTGCCTCAGCCAGACCTTCAGACGTTGCAAACACCAAAAAGACACTGCCACCAATTACTATATACATCGCTCCCAGGAGTCCCAGGATCAAATATACAACACTCATCTCGTTTCCTTTCCCACATTACATATCTGAATGAACATCATCATTTCTTATTGTAAATACCACTACCATCCGTTTCATGCAGACGTTTTCTAAGCCCTGCAAAAAACTGTTTCAAAATCTGGCTGCATTCCGCCTCACAGACACCATAGGTTGCCTGCACCTGATGATTGAACTGCTTCATCGTAAACAGATTCAGTATCGAGCCAGCGCAGCCTGCTTTCGGATTCATCGCTCCGATCACAACCTCCTTGATCCGCGCCTGTACGATCGCGCCCGCACACATCTGGCAGGGCTCCAATGTCACATAAAGAATGCAGTCCTCAAGCCGCCAGTCATTCAATTTTTTACTTGCTTTCCGAATGGCCGTGATCTCCGCATGCGATAATGTGCTCTTATCGGTATTGCGCCTGTTATAACCGCGTCCGATCACTTTTCCGTCATGTACGATCACACAGCCGATCGGTACTTCACCAAGCTCTTTTGCTTTTTTCGCCTGCAAAATAGCCTGTTTCATAAACTTCTCATCTGTTTTTTGTTTGATTATAAGCGCCTGCTGCCTTGCTTCTTCTTCTCTGCGCAGCTTTTCTTCTTTTACGCGAAGCCGGTTTTCCCGGCGTTTTAATTGTTTTTCTGTCAGTTCATGCATATCTGTTTTCCCATTTTCACTTCTTTCTGTTCTGCCGGAGTACTTATAGATAGCTCAGTACATGGATCATTAATGCCGCAGATACCAGAAGGGAGACTGCCATAACCTTTCCCCATACAGGCTTTTTATTCTCATCCTGCTCCTTTATCCCTGCAAAAATACAAAGCAGTGTCAGTAGAAAAGCAAATACGCAGACAAGCTTTTTCACTGCAAAGGTTTTATAGTCTGTATCCAGACATGACGAAGTACCTGTGACTAACTGAAGCCCCGTCATATCCATATTGGAAAACGAATTACTAAACTCACGCTCTACCTTATAATCCAGCTTCCGTTTTTTCGCCTTCAATGTATAGCTTCCGCCTATTGCCTTGCCATCTGCATCAAAATTTTGATCCAGCCACTTTTTCGTTGCACGTACAATATAAATATTACCTTCCTCAGAATCAACACCTATATAGTAATACTCATTTCCGGTCGGAATCAGTCCATTGATAGAATGCTCGATCGTAAGACCGCCTCCGGCCATATCTATCTTTTCTTCCACATAATCACTCTTGCTTGTCAGGTCTGTAATCCCTGTGATCAGTAAATACAGACCAAGGCCGATAAATAACACAGCCACAAAAATCTTCGCTAATTTCTCTTTCATCTCTTTCCCTCACTATTCTCTCTTCTGTTTTCTTTTTGTATTGACCGCCTTAGCGTGTTCTTCCGGTTATTCCTATCGCAGATATTCCTCCGGAACAGGATAACCTGCCTGTTTCAGCTTCCATGCATAATCAGAATTTCGCAGACGCGCTACTGACTGTTGTCTCTTTTGTTCCCATTTTCTGGCTTTACTTCCACTTATGATACGAATCAGTTCAATAATTCCGCCAATGATCAGAATCAATCCCATCACAGTAAATACAACCGGAAGTAACCATCTGCTCACTGCAGTATCCGACATACCAAGCTCCCTGTATCCAATCAGGTGAATTCCTCTGTACAATACAAAGACACCTAACGCGATCAGAAACAGATACGAGCCTTTGGAAAATTCGCTGCCCGGCAATCCCTCAATCGCCAGTTCATGATATCTTTTGTCGATATAACTGCCTCCGCATTTTCTGCACGTTCTGATCGGACTCCCACAAAAATATTGTCTGTTGTCATAATAAAAAAACTTCTTATTACAACATGGACATCTGTCTGTTGCCACCTGCATCTTTTTCCCTCACTTTTTCCTCTGGAATAAAATACACCACCTGCTTCTATCATACGGGTTATGCGCAGAAATAACAAGCATTCCCGCATAAAATGTCCTGATCCGCTATACCCTCAGACAGTTTAAAGTGGTATACTGTTTATCTGGGACATTACACAAAGAAAGAAGGCAGTTTATGTTATTTTGTGGTTTACAAAAGACAACTTTATTAGATTATCCGGAACATGTGGCAGCTACTGTTTTTCTCGGTGGCTGTAATTTCCGCTGCCCGTATTGCCAGAACAGCGATCTGTTATTAGATCCTGCTTCTTATGCTGCATACACAAAACAAGATATCCTTTCTTATTTGCAAAAAAGAAAGAATATCCTGACAGGTGTCTGTATTACCGGCGGAGAACCGACAATCTATCATGATCTGCCTGATTTTCTGGCTGAGGTCAAGGAACTTGGATATCTGGTCAAGCTTGACTCAAATGGCAGCAATCCTTTTATGCTGCGTACACTTTATGAGCAAAAGCTCATCGACTATGTTGCAATGGATATCAAATCCGGTCCCTCCGATTATCTGAAGGTAGCAGGACTGACTGATCCGGCAGATCACAGCACTTCTTATGCTTTTTCCGATGAAATGCTTGCCCGCATCCGCGAAAGTGTACATTTTCTGATGTATGAAACAGATGAAAAGCGTTTCACCTATGAATTCCGCACCACGGTCGTGCGAGAGCTGCACAGCGCAGACACCTTCCGCGAGATCGGCGACTGGATCAAGGGGGCAAAAAGATACTTTTTACAGTCCTACAAAGAAAGTGAGCAGGTTCTGTGCCCCGGCTTTTCTGCCTATTCCCGCATGGAACTGGAGAAATTTATAGAAATATTGAAACCCGATATTCCTTCGGTCGCACTGCGGGGCGTAGACTGAACTATCCGACTTTACACAGGAAATATCCATATGTCCCCATCTGAGGCATTTCCGTTCTGGTTTCTTCTCCAAACTCACAATGTTGCAGATTTTCAGCCTCAATGAAAAGCGGAAAGCCCATCATTTTTGCTGCGATCGCCTCACGCTGGCTGAAATTACCCGGAACACCGATAAATCCCTTTCCTACTACCACATGCCTGTACTGATAATAGCCATGCAACAGAAAACTGTTATAATACAGCTCTCTCTGCTTTTCCCCCATGGAAAGAAGCTGCGTCAGATCCTGAATATAGAGCACTTGATTTTCCGGTATTTCAGGTTCCTTCCTGCTTTCTTTTACATCTATTGTGTTCTTATCTTGACTCGCTGATAGCAGTTTCTCATCTTTTTCTACATTCTGTTTTTCCTCTGTGACAGTATCCGCTTCTCCACGGATCTCCTTTCCTCCAGGCAGAAAGATCCTGCAATCCAAGAGCTCTTCAATCTCTCCCGCCTCCTCCAGCTTTTGCAAAAACTGCATCTGCCGTCCACCGGATACAAACGGAATCTCCCAGCTTTTTTCCTTCTCCTGTCCGCCCAGAAGATAACGCAGCCTGCAGCTTCCTTTTCCGCCTGCAGCCGGCAGATCCTGCAGCAGAAATTCCACTTTTACCTTCTGTTCCATGACTGTCAGCTTCCGCAGTCCTGCTTTGGACAGCTTCTGCTCCCCTTTATACACATAAACATAATCCTTTTTCTGCGTAAACAAAATAGCACTTCCTTATATTGAACCATTTAGTCCAATATATGAAAGTGCT
>DJNY01000117.1:5084-10916 GCA_002441865.1 Lachnospiraceae bacterium UBA6452
ATGCATGATGCAGCCTCGAGCATTGCGCAGCAATTTTCATGCGAGAGGTTCTCGTAATGTCATGCATCACTTGTCGCATATTTGCGTAGCAAATGTGTGACTGGGAATGCATGACATTTAATAATCCATACTCTCCAGATAACGCATATACCGCACAACCATAAGTGCGATCTTCAGTGTCAGCGCATCATCAAAAATACGGATATCCAGTCCTGTATATTTTTCCAGTTTTTCCAGACGATACAACAGGGTATTTCTATGCACATATAACTGTCTGGAAGTTTCCGAAACGTTTAAGTTATTTTCCAGAAATGTATTGATCGTGGTGAGTGTTTCTTCATCCAGTTCTTCCGGAACCTTTCCACCAAAGATCTCTTCAATGAACATTTCGCAGAGATTGATCGGCAGCTGATAGATCAGTCGTCCGATTCCAAGTGTGCTGTATGCTGTGACCGTCTTTTCCGCATAGAAGATCTTACCGACATCCAGTGCCATTTTGGCTTCCTTATAGCTCTTGGAAACATCCTTCAGCTCCTCTACGATCGTACCATATGCCACGCGCACATTGATCATTGCTTCCGTATTCATCATGGCAACTGTCGTTTCCGCAACTTCCGCCACTTCTGCATAAGAATCCTTTGCCTCAACCTGCTTGATAACGATCAGTGTATTTTCATCTACTGCTGTCACATAATCACCGGACTGTGCAGAAAACATACTTTTTAAAAATTCCATGGCATAATTTTCTTTTCCCGCCGGAATTTCCAAAAGCAGAACCACTCTCGGTTTCTGGATTTCAATATGCAGCTTCTTGGCACGATTATAAATATCAACCAGAAGCAGATTATCCAGGATCAGATTCTGGAAGAAATTGTTACGGTCAAACCGCTCTTTGTAGGCTGTGATCAGGCTCTGGATATTCGATACCGCAACCTTTCCGATCATATACTCTTCACTGGAATCCCCGCAAAGCAGTACATAAGCCGGATCTTCTTCATCATAGATCTTCAGATACTGACAGCCCTGAAGCACCTGGCTTCCCGCCGGAGATGCAGCAAATTCCGTTACAAATTCTACATTCTGGTCAAATCTGTCTGAGTTTTTTGCTACCATGACGCCTTCCACATCAACGACTGCAAGATCTATCTTTGTAATTGTCTTTAAATCGTCCAGACAGCTCTGTATTACCTGTGCTGTTATCAAATGCACACATCCTTTCCTTCTTCGATACAAAGAAAGGGAGATACATACAATGTATCTCCCCAAGTAAACTTGTTTGGATTAGTTGGTAATTACTAATTCTGTTTCTTTATCAAAGATATGAATCTTCTCAACATCAATAGCGAATTTAACAACATCACCTGGTCTGGCTGTTGTACGAGGATCAACTCTTGCTGTCATCTGGAACTCATCAAGATCGAAGTATAAGTAAACTTCTGCACCAAGTAACTCGTAAACCTTAACTGTAGCTTCGAATGTGCTCTGTGGTGAAGCTTCTACCATCATTTCTGAATCATATACATCTTCCGGACGGATACCAAATGTAACAGTCTTTCCGTTGTAACCACCTTCGATCAGCTTTTTAGATTTTGCAGGTGGAAGTGGAATGAAGTGACCAGCAACCTTTAATACTGCTGTATCATCAACAACTTCTACGATTGCATCTAAGAAGTTCATCTGTGGAGATCCCATGAATCCTGCAACGAACAGGTTCTGTGGCTTCTCATATAAGTTCTGAGGTGTATCTACCTGCTGGATGATACCATCCTTCATAACTACGATTCTTGTACCAAGTGTCATAGCCTCTGTCTGGTCATGTGTTACGTAGATGATTGTTGTACCTAATCTCTGATGTAATTTAGCGATCTCGATACGCATCTGTACACGAAGTTTTGCATCCAGGTTTGATAAAGGCTCATCCATAAGGAATACCTTAGGATTACGAACGATTGCACGACCCATGGCAACACGCTGTCTCTGACCACCTGATAAAGCTCTTGGCTTACGATCAAGGAGTGGAGTCAGGTCAAGGATCTTAGCTGCCTCTTTAACCATCTTGTCGATTTCTTCTTTTGGAACTTTTCTTAACTTAAGACCAAAAGCCATGTTATCATATACTGTCATATGAGGATACAGAGCGTAACTCTGGAATACCATCGCGATATCTCTGTCCTTCGGTTCTACATCGTTTACTAATTTCTCACCGATTCTTAATTCACCGGAAGAGATATCTTCCAGACCTGCGATCATACGAAGTGTAGTAGATTTACCACATCCTGAAGGTCCTACGAAGATGATGAATTCCTGATCTGCGATCTCAAGATTGAAATCTTTAACTGCTTCAAATCCGTTTGGATATACTTTACATACGTCTTTTAATGATAAGTTAGCCATTAAATTTTCCTCCTAAAAATATGTTTGGTGTTATTCTGTCACCCGATAATGGTATTATATAATACACTTCTGATTTTTCCTATAACACAAGTACACAAAGTTTTTAACCTTTCCTATACATGTTGCCTAATCTGTCGGATTTCCTGTAAAAGATGTGAAATTCCATGCCATCGGCGTGTAAGAAATTCCTTCTTTTTTGCACATCCGGTCCGTGTCCGTAAATCCGATCTTATGATAAAATCCCGTCGCATACGGTGCTGCATTCACGGTCAGGAAGTTACGTCTTCCGTCTGCAAGAACCAGCTCCCGGAGACTGTGCACCAGCTCTGTTCCGATCCCTTTTTTATGATAGTTACCGTCCACAAACAAAAGGGAAATATGGTTGATGCTCCGCATGGACGCCACACCGACCATCTTCTGATCACAAAAAGCTGCCATGACAGGATATTCTCCTATCATATGCAGCTTCTTTAACCGTTCATCCGTGATAAAATCCAGAAAGCTGCGGACACCCTCTTCCTCATAATCGCACGCTTCGTATTTCAAAAATGTGCGCCAGACGAGTGCCATTGCATCTTCCCATTCTTCTGTTCTGATATTACGGATCTGAAATGTCATTTACTGAAACAATCCTGCAAAAAATCCCTTGATCGCATCGCCGATCTTTGCAAAAAAGCCGGATGCTGCACTTTTGGCAACTTCCTTGGCGATCGCATCCGTATCAAGATTTTTCAGGAAATCCTTTCCAAATTTGCTGTACAGATCTTCTGCCTGCGCAACCAGTACGTTCGGATCCAGTCCGAGCTGGTTGATCTTCTGCATGATGGCAATGATCTGGTTGATCTCATCCTCTGTCAGTGTCACACCGAATTTATCTTCGCCTTCTTCGATGGCACTTCTGATCTGGTCGTCGCTGTCCAGTCCGCCTGCTGCCACTTTTGCTTTGACAAAGGCGATCAGCTCTTCAATATCCTGACTGTCTGCATCCTGCATGGCGATCTCACCTGTTGTGATCAGCTCATTCATGGCTGTATCGAGCGTCGTATCGGAAACGGATTCTCCGGACATGGCTTCATAGCCTTTGATCGCTCCGATCAGTGCTGCGGTTCCTGAGATCTCTGTCGGTCCTACGACCAGGATATCCGCATCGGAAACGCCTGCTGTCAGAAGGGCATTCCGGTACATACCGGTCGTACAGTAATTGATGTTTTTCGTTGTGACAAGCACACCATGTCCGCTTTCTGCCGGCGTGATCTTTACACTGGAAAGAGATTTGGAACCGATCACGGATGCATCCAGATACGCATCCAGATACTGATGTTCCATATCATTGGTGATCGTAATGACCTGATAATTGGCAAGATCCGCTTCCGTCACATCCATGAGGGATAATACGGTCGCTCTCTGCTCTGCGGAAAGGTCTGCTCCAAGTGCGATGATCGATTTGGAAGCGTCAATATTGACGACTTTGCTCTGATCGACCTCTGCTGCCATAACAGGCATGGAAAGCAGTAAAACTGCTGAAAAAAGCAGTGTGATTAATTTTTTCATATTTTTCTAACCTCCTGTGAAATAACCTGCCGCATTTACTGCAGCTCGTTTAACACGATCTCCATCCAGTTGTACAGTTCATAATAAACAGTCTCTTTGATCTTTTCATTTAACAGCTCATGACGTGCGCCATTATACAGCTTCAGCGTTGTTTTGGTAATGTCCAGATGCAGGAGCGTGTCGTAAAGTGCCTTCGGCGCTTCTCCTCTGTCACCAACCGGATCTTCTGTACCTGATACGATCAGAATCGGTAATTTTTTTGGTATTTTCGCAAGATTCTCTTTCTTCTGCATGCGATGTGCCAGCTCATACAGCGTATGATAGCCATTGACAGTAAAGGTAAAGCCGGAGCAGAGCGGATCCTTTGCGTAAGCCTCCTGCACTGCCCGGTCAGAGCAGAGCCAGTCAAGCTCCGTTTCCATTCCTTCCCCGCTCATATAAGCCTTTGTGCTCATTTCATTTACCAGCTTGCTGACATACGTATCTCCTTTCAGCTTCCCAAGGATTGCAGTCAGCAGCTTGCCGCCCACAAGCTGGCTCTTTTTCGGTGTTCCGGTTCCACAGATGATCGCACCGCTGATGCCTGTTCCGTATCTGGTAATATAGTTACGCAGGATAAAGGAACCCATGCTGTGTCCCAGGATCAGATAAGGAAGTGCCGGATAGTCCTGCTGTGTCAGCTTCTTTAGTCTGTGCACATCCCTGACAACAACTGTCGCCGGATCATTATCACAGAAATAGCCGTAAGTGCCCCCTTCCGGAACACTTTCGCCGTGTCCGAGGTGGTCTTCTCCCACCACAACAAAGCCTCTTTCCGCCATATAAGTCGCAAATGCGTCATAACGACGGATGTATTCATTCATCCCATGGATGATCTGCAATACAGCAACCGGCTCCCCTTCGGGAAGCCAGCGCATTGCATGTAATTTTGTTTTCCCGTCACGGGAATCAAATGTAAATTCTTCGGTCCGGATCAAAATCATCCCCTTTCGGTCAGCAGATCTCTGCTCCTGCAGGCATCGGTTTTTCAGGTGTCACAAGTGCCAGATTGCCTTCTGCGTCTTCCGCACACAGAAGCATACCCTCGCTTAAAACGCCGGCAAGTTTTGCAGGCTTTAAGTTCACAAGAACCATAACCTTCTTACCAACCATTTCTTCCGGTGTATAGTGTGCTCTGATACCGGATACGATCTGTTTTGTCGTAGAACCGATCTTTACCTGTGAGCAGAGCAGCTTTTTGCTCTTCGGAACAGCTTCACAGGAAATGATCTCGCCTACCTGGAACTGCATCTTTCCAAAATCATCAAATGTGATCTCCGGTTTTGCTTCGATATCGATCACAGCCTCTTCCTCTTTTGCTTCTTCTGCGGGGATTCCGGCTTCTTTTCTTCTCTGTTCAAACATTTCGTCAGCCTTTGCAACAACTTCTGCCACATCCTGACGGGCAAATAAGATCTCTGGTTTTTCCGTTACTTTATTACCGCTTGGATACAGACCGAATTTCTCAATGTCGTCAAAGCTTCTGATCTGTGTATTCAGCTGTGCCACGATCTTTTCTGCCGTCTGCGGCATATATGGCTCAAGCAGGGAAGCACCGATCGTGATGCCTTCTACCAGATTGTAAAGAACGGTTGCAAGACGATCCTTCTTTGCCTCATCCTTGGCAAGTACCCATGGCTCTGTTTCATCAATATATTTATTGCATCTCTTAAAGAGAACAAAGATCTCTGTGATCGCATCTGCGACACGCAGATCATCCATCTTCTTTGCAACTCTCTTGTATGTGTCTGTTACAACAGCCTTCAGATCCGCATCGATCGCAGCCTGCGCCGGATCATCGGATTCACCCTTGTTTTCCACAACGCCGCCAAAATACTTGTTGCTCAT
>DJNY01000204.1 GCA_002441865.1 Lachnospiraceae bacterium UBA6452
CCGTACATTCTGCAAAAGCAGGACACCCGGGCGGATCACTTTCAGCAGCAGACATTTTTACTTATCTTTATTTTGAGGAATTACATGTAGATCCGAAGAATCCAAAGGATGAGAACAGAGACCGTTTTGTATTATCCAAAGGACATACAGCACCGGGTTACTATTCAGCCCTTGCTGAGAGAGGTTTTTTCCCGGTAGAGGATCTTCTGACCCTGCGTCATATCGGTTCATATTTACAGGGACACCCGGATATGAAGCACATTCCTGGTGTGGACATGTCATCCGGTTCTCTTGGACAGGGACTTTCCGCAGCGGTTGGTATGGCACTGGCAGCAAAGATGTCCGGTAAAGAATACAGAACCTACTGTCTGTGTGGAGACGGAGAGATTCAGGAGGGACAGATCTGGGAGGCTGCCATGTTTGCAGGCCACAGAAAGCTGGACAACCTTTTAGTGATCGTAGATAATAATAACCTTCAGATCGACGGAACCGTTGAGGATGTATGTTCCCCATATCCGATCGATAAGAAGTTTGAAGCATTTAATTTCCATGTGATCAATATCGATGGAAATGATTTTGACCAGATCGATGCAGCATTCAAGGAAGCAAAGGCAACCAGGGGAATGCCGACAGCGATCATCGCCCATACCGTAAAGGGTAAGGGAGTATCCTTCATGGAGAACAATGTGGGATGGCATGGCAAGGCTCCAAATGATGAGGAGTATAAGATTGCAATGGAAGAACTGGAAAAGGCAGGTGACGTGTTATGTCAGAAGTAAAGAAGATCGCAACAAGAGACAGCTATGGTAATGCATTAGTTGAGCTTGGAAAAGAACATGAGAACCTGATCGTGCTGGATGCAGATCTTGCAGCAGCAACGAAGACCGGAATCTTCAAGAAGGCATTTCCGGAACGTCATGTAGACTGTGGTATCGCAGAATGTAACATGGCAGGTATCGCAGCCGGAATGTCAACCTGTGGTTATGTACCATTTATGAGCTCCTTTGCAATGTTTGCAGCAGGCAGAGCGTTTGAACAGGTAAGAAACAGCATCGGATACCCACATCTGAATGTGAAGATCGGAGCAACCCACGCAGGTATCTCCGTAGGAGAAGATGGAGCAACCCACCAGTGTAATGAAGACCTTGCACTGATGAGAGAGATCCCGGGCATGGTAGTTATCAACCCATGTGATGATGTAGAAGCAAGAGCAGCCGTAAAGGTAGCATATGAATATGTAGGACCTGTCTATATGAGATTTGGAAGACTGGCAGTACCGGTCATCAATGATGAGGCAACCTACAAGTTTGAGATTGGCAAGGGCGTAGAATTACGTCCGGGCAAGGATATTACGATCATAGCAACCGGACTTCCGGTATCTGAGAGCTTAGAGGCTGCGAAGCTGCTGGCAGAAGACGGAATTGACGCACAGGTGATCAATATCCATACGATCAAACCGCTTGATGAAGAGCTTGTCGTAAAGGCAGCACAGGCAACCGGAAGAGTCTTCACGGTAGAGGAACATTCAATCATCGGAGGTCTTGGCTCAGCGGTTACAGAATGTCTGGCAGAGAAGAATCCGGTTAAGGTAACAAGAATCGGTGTTCGCGATACCTTTGGAGAATCCGGTCCGGCAAAAGACCTGCTTCATAAGTATGAACTCGACGCAGAGGGCATCTATAAGCAGATTAAAGCAGCATTATAGGAATATTCATTTATTCTTATAGTTCCTTTTTATATATTTCCTTTTTTAAAGAGCTTATTGTAGATGTTTGAATAAAATGTTACAATAAGCTCGATTTTTTACTTTACAGTACATATTTGTCCTATAAAGTAAAAAAAACGATAGGAAAGGTGGTGAGAGAGAAACTTGGCAGAGTATAGGAATAATTACCGCCAGAGGGAAAACAGATCTGTATATGGGGAGACAGATTCCAGACGAAAGTCATATGGAAAAAACAGCAGCTATACGGGAAATTCCGGAAAACTGAGAGAACAGAGATCAAGCCAGAAGCCATATTATAATGGCCGGCGTACAGCAGAAAATGACAGAAACTATGCAGAATATTCCAAACTCAGACGAAAGATCATGGCAGATGATAACATCAAATATATCTGTTCCAGGAATGAGAATGTGATCCATGATAAAAGCTGTATCCTGGCGAGAAATATTAAGGACAGCGATCTGAAATATCTGGTAAATTATCCAAAGTGGATGAAACAGTGTCCGAGATGTGCAGTAGAAACCTATATACACATCGGAGCATTGGATTCTGAAAAAACATCGGATTATGAGAATTTGTTTAAACGCATGATGATACCGGTTGACATGCTGAGGCATATGTATGTTGACTGTGAGATGAAAACAAAAGTAAATGGGGATACATTGACGGTATGGCATAATGAAGATACCTGGAAGATTGTTTTTCTGGATCATCCGGGAAATGTCAGACTGCTGCATAATAATTATCATGTGGAAGACGGACATCGTGTATTTGAAAAAGGATTTCATATCCAGAGTGAATTTACATCCAATACCAAAATAAAATATGCCATTGAAAATATTGAAACATATTCGTGGAGTATGCACCGGGTACATGAAAGGGAAGCTGCGCTGGAGCAGAAAAAGAATGAAAGTGAAAAACAGGGATTCTGGTCACGGGTGGTACAGGCATTTCGTCTTGTATTTCATAAGCAGGAAGAGGATGAAGCTAAAAGTCAGACAGATGATACCAGAAAAGAGGATCCGACTGATTTTCAACTGGATTTTTCAGATTTTAATTTTGTAAAGAAGTTTGGTTATCCGGATAATGGTACCAGATGTATCTATGTCTGGAAGACGAAAAACGGAATCTATCAATGGCAGATCGGAGAATATGTATCAAAGAAACGGGAGTTTGTGATCAAATTTTCAGATCAGACCTTTATAACGGACTGGCGGAAAGTAATCGCATGGAAATATGTATGGAAAGGTGACCTGAACTGGTCGTATGGTGAAAAGAATGAAGCGGACACTGATCGTAATTGATATGCAGAAGGATTTTATTGACGGCGCACTGGGGACAAAAGAGGCGGTTTCAATCGTTCCGAAGGTCGCGGCGCGACTGAAAAAAGCGCGGGAGGACGGCGAAACCGTCGTCTTCACGCGCGATACGCATCATGCGGAGTATTTGTCCACACAGGAAGGCCGGAATCTTCCGGTCCCGCACTGCATAGAGGAAACGGAGGGCTGGCAGATTGATGCGGCTCTGCCAGTTCTGGACGCGCCGGTCTTTGATAAGCCCGGCTTTGGTTCCCCTGCCCTGATTGAATATCTCAAGCGATTGCC
>DJNY01000007.1 GCA_002441865.1 Lachnospiraceae bacterium UBA6452
TAAAACATGCCGGGATCAAACTGATCGCAACGGATGTAGATGGTACACTTGTGAAAGATTCCTCCAGAGAGGTATCGCAGGAAGTGATCGAAACCATTCAGCAGCTTGTGGATAAGGGCTATTATTTTACAATCGCAAGCGGTAGGCAGTATGGCAGCATCCGTAAGATGTTTGCACCGGTTAACCGAAACCTGCTTTTTATTGCGGAGAATGGGGCACATATTATCAAAGACGGACAAAATTATGCGGTCACAAAGATGAAACGGGAAGATGTGACAGCGATTATGACACAGCTCCGCAGCTTTTATCCGGAAGGTTGTCATGTTGTGGCATCAACGGACCATGGGTGCTTTCTGGAGAGCAAAGATGAAGATTTCATTCATCTGATCCGCGATGAATACAGAAACGATGTGACATTGACAGACGATATTCTGGCACATGATGTGGATATTGTGAAGCTGGCGATCTATAAAAAAGGAAGTATCCGCGAGATCGGAGAGAAAGTCCTTGTGCCTGCATGGAAGGATAAGGTGAAAGCCTGTCTGGCAGGAGAAGAGTGGGTAGATTTCATGGATGCTTCGGTGGATAAAGGAAATGCCATGAAAGTGCTGCAGGAAGGTCTGGGTATCACACCGCAGGAAACAATGGTATTCGGTGATAACGAGAATGATATCGGGCTTTTGAAGTCGGCTGCCTGCAGCTATGCGGTGGAAAATGCCAAGGAGATCGTAAAGTCGGCAGCAGCATATACATGCCCGCCATATTGGGAGAATGGTGTGCTTTCCGTTTTAAAAACATTGTTATAATTTGGATTAAGCTCTGTTGCAGATTCTTGAAGCAGAAGTAATAACCAGACAGCAGAGAATGATGGTCAGTAAAAACGATTAGATGGATTAAAAAGAAAAGGAGAAGGATCATGCCTGAATTTGATGAAAAAGTATTGGATGTATTTTTAGAGAAGCAGTTACAACTGTTTCCGGAAGAAGTAGCAACGACAAGAGAGGAAGCGAAAGACTTTCTGGATGAGTGTATGGCTGTTGTGGTAAAGGGAGCTAAGGAAGTCTGGACATACTTCGATGAGGAAGGGGTAGACATTTCAGAAATGAATGAAGCGGATATTTTAGACGCGGATGAAGTGTTTGCGATTGGAGACGGGCGTTTCCTGATCGTGGAAGCGTAAAAGGTGTATTGCCTTAAGAAAAGATTAAGAAAAAATACCACTGCAAGTGTTTTTGAATCATTGACGCACCCAGATATTGTGGTATAGTAATAATAAGGGTTTTTGATTGTGAAAATGAAAGGAGAATATCATGAAAAAACGTTTATTATGCGCGTTGCTCGCAGCAGCAATGTGTTTTGGAGAAACGCTTTCTGCCTCTGCAGTTACAGTTTCTACGAATGATGTGGAAATTGAACAGACAGGAACAATATCCGAAAATTCGACTGAGGTGGATGCAGAGAAAGAAGCTGCCACCATTTATCCGGATGGAAAAGTTCCTACTAAATTTCCTAAGGGACAAGGCTATGAACTGAAAATGTATGTAACACCTGAAACAAAATATTCAGTTGCGGTATATGATTCCAAAAATGAAATGGTTTCCTATACAATGGGAATTTCCGCAAAAGCGCCTTTTGGACAAGAGGGAGAGGTGCTCGAAACGGTAAAGCTTGAGTTTGATAAGCTGGCAGTGGGAAACTATGAATTGAAATATTGGATTGGCGGATTAGACAGTGCTAATGCAGCAAATGCACAGGGAAAAACAATTTATGTCCGGAAATCGATACTGAAAAAAGAAAATGCCAATATTACAGAAGTTACAGTTTCAAAAGCTGTATATACAGGCAAATCTGTAAAGCCGGTTGTTAAGATCGTAGAAACAGAAGGTGACAATACATATACACTGGTTGAAGGAAAAGACTTTTCCTACGAGGTAACATCTGCAAATAAAAAAGAAATGGGGACTGCTACTGTTACGATCATTGGTATGAATGATTACATGGGAACGATGACAGCAGACTTTGATATTACGCCACAGGCACCGGCTATCACAGGCGCTGTATGTACCGGCTTTAACAGTGCAAGGATCACATGGAATGCGGTAGCCAATGCAAACGGTTATATTCTGGAAAGAAAGACTGGCACAGGCAGCTTTACTCAGGTGGCAACGCTTGCGTCAGGGGTAACTTCCTATGAAGATACAACGGGTCTTGTAACAGGTGAAACATACTATTACAGAATCGTGGCAAAGGCTGATTCCAAGACAAATGCAAATCAGTATGTGGAAAGCGAGAGAAATGCAACAGGTGTAGCAGTAAAGATCACACCGTCTTCCCCAAAGCTTATATCACTGGAAAGTACTTCTTACAATAAGCTGAAGCTTACATGGAATACAGTAAATGGTGCAACCGGATATCTGGTATATCAGATCCTGGCAGATGGTTCTTATAAGCAGGTAAAGACTGTGGCACAGCCTGCAGCAGGCACACAGGCAAGTGCCACAATGACAAAGCTGAAAGCAGGACAGAAATATCGTTATACTGTAAAAGCATATACACTTGCCGCTGACAGTGTGACAAAGATCGCCAGTGGCTGTGATACTGCAGGTCTTTCCGCAAAAGCAAAACCTGCAACACCGGCTGTCACATCTGTAAAAGCAACAGATTATAACAAGATCACCGTAAAATGGAAAAAGGTTACAAAGGCTTATGGTTATTACATTTACCGTAAGGTAGCAGATGATGAAGATGCTGCATGGAAGCGTATCAAGAAAGTGAAATACGGCAGTACAACAAGCTATGTGGATACCAAGGCAGAGACAGGTGTGAAATACATTTATGCTGTAAAAGCATACACAAGAGTAGACGGCAAGAATGTATTCAGTGATATGAATAAATCCGAAAAGGGTGCCAAGGTTGTCAGAGCTGTCCCGAAGAAGCCTGTTATTAAGC
>DJNY01000005.1:0-6401 GCA_002441865.1 Lachnospiraceae bacterium UBA6452
GTATACCCCGGTCTTGTCGATTCACCACCGATATCAATGATCGCTGCACCTTCCTCGACCATACGCTCCGTCTGTCTGAGTGCTGCATCTAATGTATTGAATTTCCCACCATCCGAAAAGGAATCCGGTGTTACATTCAAAATACCCATAATATATGCTTCGTGCTGTGTGTCAAACGTCTTGTTTCCGATAATCATTTCCGTCGTTTCCTCCTGCATAACCTGCTCATTTTCTGTTTTTGATACAATTGTTCATTCCAACTTCTGTGTCATTACCTTATATACTACCAGATCAGCAGTCTGTTTTTCTTATCGCCCTTCCAGTTGCATGCACCTTCCTGTTTGCAGCAATAGCAGGGGCGGCTCAGCTTATCAGCCCGGTACAGCAGACCGTTTAAATCCTTCCTGTCCCGTACCTCTGCCAGTCTGTGGGTAGCGATCGCCGATACGATACGCTCCGACTCCTCCTGCGCAAAACCGCATTCCTTTAAAATGGCCGGTGCCATCCGTGCACTGATCAGTGCGTGATCTTCCCCTGTCTCATACTGGATATGTCTTCCGATGTCATGCAGAAGTGCTGCTGCATAGATCAGCTCTGCGTCCTGCCCGTACGCTTCTGTCAGGTTCAGGATCTCAGCCAGCCTTGCCACATCCAGAAAATGCCCCATATCGTGATGGCAGAACACTCTGTCCTGCTCCTTTTCAGCGTTTTTGGAAACATATTCTATATAGGAGGGATGCGTCAAGATCCGGTTGATACGCTCTGGTTTCTTCTGTTCCATTGTTTCTGCATCCTCCTTTTCCTGTTATATCCACGCTTTTAACCGCGCAGCATCTGGAAAAATGTGTTCTGCAAAGCTTCATTGTCTGCAAAACAGCCTCTTGTGGCGATGCTGACAGTCTGGCTGCCCGGCTTTTTGATCCCACGCATCGTCATACACATATGCTCTGCCTGCACCATGACCATAGCACCCTTGACACCCAGCTCATCCATCAGGGCATCCGCGATCTGATCCGTCAACTGCTCCTGCAGCTGCAGTCTCCTGGCAAATACCTCTACCGTTCTAGCCAGCTTGCTCAGTCCGACTACCTTGCCATCCGGGATATAAGCCACATGCGCTTTGCCGTAAAAAGGAAGCATATGATGCTCACACATGGAATAAAAGGTGATATCCTTTTCCAGCACGATACCTGTATTCTGGGAGGTAAATGTCTTAGACAGATGCACTGCCGCATCCTCTTCCATTCCCGCCATCAGTTCCTCATACATTCTTGCGATCCGCGCCGGTGTTTCCTTCAGTCCTTCTCTTTCGGTATCCTCTCCGATGCCCTCCAATAATAACCGGATCGCCTGCTCTACCTTCTGTTTATCTACCATTTTTCTCACGCTTTCTTCGTTTTCACCTTGTCTATAATATCCATGATCTGTCCCAGATAAGAAAGCGATCCAAATGCCAGGATCACACTGTCCTTATCTGCCAGAAGATAGCTCATCTCCACAGCTTCCTCCAAACTGTCTGCTGCCGTCACACGGTTATGATACTTTGCCACAGTCTCTGCCAGTGCAAGTGCAGGCAGTGCCCTCGGATTGTCCGGCGTCCTGACTGTGATGATACTGTCTGCAAAGGGACTCATGATCTCTGCGATCTTTTCATATTCCTTGTCCCTTAATACTCCCATTATATAAATAATCTTCTTATTTGTAAAATAGAATTGCACGGTCTGTGCCAGCTTTCTTGCCGCATCTTCATTATGTGCGCCATCTACGATAAAATACGGTTGTTTGGACAATATCTCGAACCTTCCGTGCCATCTCGTCTGCTCCATGCCCTTTAAGATCGCACGGTCAGTGATCCTGCATCCCTTCTGCCGCAAAATTTCTGCCGCCTGCAGGGCAAGCAGGGCATTTGCGATCTGGTAATTGCCTGCCAGATGGATTGTGACCGGCAGGTTCCGGTATAAAAAGGTCTGCTTTTCCAGCCCATAGCGAATGGAAGATGCCGTTTCCGGTTCACTGACCGTCAGGGTTGCCTGTTTTTCGAGACAGACTTCCTTAAGTACCTCCATAACCGGCTCACGCTGTTCCATTGTCACCACACTGCACCCCTGTGTGATAATACCTGCCTTTTCTTTTGCAATCTGCTCAAGGCTGTCACCCAGAAATGCCATGTGATCCATGCTGACAGAAGCAAATACCGCCAACAGCTTTTGCGCATCCGGTATCACATTGGTCGCATCCAGTCTGCCGCCCATACCGGCTTCCAGCACGACCATATCGCAGTTCTTTTCCTTATAATATAGAAAACCGAGCACCGTCTCCACTTCAAAAGAAGTCGGGTGTGCAAAGCCATCCGCCACCATTTCATCACAGTATGTTTTTATCTGCATAAGCAGCCTGCATAATGCCTTTTTTGAAATCATGGTCTGATTGACACAGATCCGTTCCCGATAGGTACGTATCGTCGGCGAATTATAACGGCCGACCCTGTAACCCGCCGCCATCAGAATATTGGACAGAAAAGCTGATACCGATCCTTTGCCGTTCGTTCCCGCGATATGGATAAAGAGAAGCTCCTTCTGCGGATCTCCCGCTCTTCTCAAAAGCTCCCGGATTACAGTCAGCCCCGGCTTACTGCCAAGTGTATTTAAATATGCAATATATTCCATTGCCTCTTTTTCGTTCATGTTTTATACTTCCCCGCTTTATGCAGACTGTCCTGTCTGCTGCTTTTTCACATCATCTTATCCAGTATACAATTTTTTACAGAATAAAAAAAGTCATTTTGTCAATACTGCAAGTATGATAAAAAAATTTTTAACCTGTGGTGTTGTCGGCTGGTGCCTGGAGATCATTTTCACTGCCGCCTGCACAATGAAAAAACATGATATCCGCCTGAAAGGCAATACTTCTCTCTGGATGTTTCCGATCTACGGAATGGCTGTCCTACTGCAGCCCCTGTCCAGACTGTTAAAGGGCAAACCGCTTCTGCTACGCGGCAGTATCTATACCGTCTGTATTTTCATCACGGAATTTATAACGGGCAGACTGCTTCAGAAGAAGCATGCCTGCCCGTGGGATTATTCGGAAGCGCCGCTCAATATCGATGGCGTGATCCGACTGGATTATGCGCCCTGCTGGTTTGGCACAGGGCTTCTTTATGAATATATTTTAAACACCATGCACTGACGATTCTGCCTTTTGCAAATGTGCTTCAATGCGTTTCATCTTATATAAGTAAGCAATCAGTAAAAAGAGACCTGCGCCTACCCACGCACTGACATTGGCAATACAAACGCCCGTATAGCTGTGGTGATATGCTGCAAGGAATGCAAAAATGGTACGGCAGAAAAGTTCCACAACGCCGCCCATCATTGGCAGAAAGCCATAGCCTGCACCCTGCAGTACATTACGGAATACAAAGATCAGTCCAAGCGGAATATAACAAAGTGCACTGATGCGCATATAAATTGCCGCTGCATCCACAACCGCCTGTACATTGTCGCCGGTCACAAAAACAGGAACGACCGAAACAAGTGCAGTTGCTACAAGTGCACCGATCACAACGGCGTAAACGATCGTCATCAGATTTGCTGCTGCCACGCCCTTGCGGATCCGTTTGATATCTCCGATTCCCATATTCTGTGCACTGTAGGTCGCCATTGTTGCTCCCATCGCAAGGAACGGCTGTGTCACAACCTGCTCTACCTTGGAAGCTGCGGTATAAGCTGCCACCAAAACAGAACCGAGCAGATTCAAAGCACTCTGCAGGATGATCGCACCGACTGCCGTAATAGAGAACTGCAGTGCCATCGGAATACCGATCGCCAGCTGCTGCATGCTCAGCGACTGCTCCAGCTTCCAGTTTCCTTTGCCCGGATGCAGGATCTCCATCTTCTTATATACATAAAAGAGACATAACACACCGGATACGCCCTGTGAAATGATCGTTGCCCAGGCAGCACCTGCCACACCCATATCGCAGACTATGATCAGGAACAGATCCAGTCCGCAGTTCAGTACAACGGAAACCAGCAGAAAATAGAGCGGTACTTTACTGTTGCCGACCGCGCGCAGGACCGCTGCCATCATATTGTACAAAACATTACAGAAAATACCACCGCAGATCACGATAATGTAATCATAGGCATCCTGATAAATATCCGCAGGCGTGTTCATCAGCGTCAGGAGCTGTTTCATAAAAACCATGCTGAAAAAGGTCATGACAGCTGACACGATCACAGCCAGAAGTGCGGCATTTCCCACTGCTCTTTTCATGCCCTTGATATCTCCGGCACCAAACCTCTGCGATACCAGCACTGTAAAGCCTGATGTCAGCCCGGATAAAAAACCGAGGATCAGAAACATGATCGTTCCTGTACTTCCTACTGCGGCAAGTGCCCCAACACCGACAAAACGGCCTACGATAATACTGTCTACCGTATTGTAAAGCTGTTGAAAAATATTACCGATTGCTACCGGGATCAGAAAACGCAGCATCAGTCCCATCGGTTTCCCTTTTGTCATATCCAGTTCCATTTTTATCTCCTTTATTCCATATATTTTCTCTTTTTTTTCCTCGAAAATCCGTCACTTCAGATTTCCTTCCCCCGCTGCATTGTATCAGCTTTTTATCAATTTGCAAGAGCTAAAATAAAGTGAGCAAAATAATGCTCCTTTTCTGGCAATATTGTTTCATTTTTATTCCCAGATAATCATTGCAAGTGGTAATACGGTATGCTAATATAATAGGCAAAAGCAAATCAGAAGGAGGAACTTATGACTGCAAAAGAATGTATTTATGGACGTAGAAGTATCAGAAAGTATAAACCGGATCCTGTTGATCACGCGCTGCTTGAATCCGTGATCGAAGCAGCTTCTTATGCACCAAGCTGGAAGCATTCCCAGACGATCCGCTATATCGCGATCGAAGGAGAATTAAAAGATAAGATCGGACGTGACTGTACCACTATTTTCCCAAATAATGGTAAGATCATTGAAAATGCACCGCTTTTAATCGCTGTTACCGTTATCAAAAACAGATGTGGCTACGAAAGAGACGGTTCCTTCTCTACAGAGCGTGGAGACACATGGCAGATGTTTGATGCCGGTGTTGCCAGCCAGACATTTTGTTTAGCCGCCTATGAAGCAGGTCTTGGCACTGTAATCATGGGCTTATTTGACAATGATAAAATTACTTCTTTATTAGAGATCCCGGAAGACAGAGAACTGGTAGCGCTGATCCCGGTCGGATATCCGGATGAAACACCTGCAGCCCCAAAAAGAAAAGCTGTAGCCGATTTATTAACGTATAAGTAAACTGATAGAATCGAAGAGAATCATTTCCCTTCGATTCTATTTCTGTAATGTCATGCATTGAAGATGCATGATGTAGCCGCGGCTCATTTGCGCAGCAAATTTTGCGTGAGCTGCGGTTCCAAATAACGTCATGAGGAGGGAGCCCTGATGACATCATCTAAAGGAGAACAAACTATGAGACATGTAATGAGTCCACTGGATTTTACGACAGATGAACTTGAGCAGCTTTTCGATCTGGCTGCAGACATCGAAAAAAATCCACAGAAATACGCACACAGGTGCGACGGAAAGAAGCTTGCAACCTGCTTCTACGAACCAAGTACCAGAACCCGATTGAGCTTTGAAAGCGCCATGATCAATCTGGGCGGACAAGTCATCGGTTTTTCCGATGCAGGTTCCTCTTCCGCATCCAAAGGAGAAAGCGTTTCCGATACGATCCGCGTCATTTCCTGCTTTGCAGACATCTGCGCCATGCGTCATCCAAAAGAAGGTGCTCCGATGGTTGCTGCCGCACATTCCCGCATTCCGGTCATCAACGCCGGTGATGGTGGACATCAGCATCCGACCCAGACGCTGACAGATCTTCTGACGATCCGCAGCCTGAAAGGACGCCTCAATCATTTCACGATCGGGCTTTGCGGCGACCTGAAATTCGGTCGTACTGTTCATTCCCTGATCCGTGCGCTGGTTCGCTATGAGGATATCCACTTTGTATTCATCTCCCCGGAAGAACTGCGTGTTCCTGATTATATCACGGATATGCTCAAAGAAATGGGCATCTCATATGAAGAAAATACCAGTCTGGAAGACACAATCGCAGATCTGGATCTGCTTTACATGACAAGAGTCCAGAAAGAACGTTTCTTCAACGAAGAAGACTATGTCAGATTAAAAGATTTCTATATTCTGAACAAACAGAAAATGGAGCTCGCCAAACCGGATATGCTTGTACTTCATCCGCTTCCGCGTGTCAACGAGATTTCCGTTGAAGTAGACGACGATCCGAGAGCTGTTTACTTCAAGCAGGTTCAGTATGGTGTCTATGTCCGTATGGCACTGATCCTGACACTGCTTGATCTTGCATA
>DJNY01000005.1:6494-8029 GCA_002441865.1 Lachnospiraceae bacterium UBA6452
TATATAGAAGGAGACCATCATGTTAAACGTTGGAAAAATTGAAGAAGGATTTGTGCTGGATCATATCGAAGCAGGAAAAAGCCTGACAATCTATCACCTGCTCCAGCTTGACAAACTGGATTGTACAGTTGCGATCATCAAAAATGCACGCAGTAACAAAAAAGGAAAAAAAGATATTCTGAAAGTAGAATGTGATATCAATACACTCAATATTGACGTTCTCGGTTTTATCGACCATAACATCACCGTCAATGTGATCAAGGACGGCAAGATCGTTGAGAAAAGAGATCTGAGCCTGCCAAAAGAGATCAAAAATGTCATCAAGTGCCGTAACCCACGCTGCATCACTTCCATTGAGCAGGAGCTTCCACACATCTTTGTGCTGACAGACGAAAAGAAAGAAGTTTACCGCTGCAAATATTGTGAAGAAAAATGCAGAAAAAGAGATCTGTTCTACCTATAGTATAAGCCAAGCCGCATGCGGGCTGCATGCGGCCTGTTTAATATCCATTAAATGTTTTATTGATTTTTGTCTTCCTCATAAGGCGACCAGTTCAGTAAAGCAGGCTTCGGGAAATAACGGAATATGGCTTTTCCAAGTATCTGTTCTTTGCTTACAAAGCAATATCCCTGCTCTGCCGCTTCTTCTACACTATCCGCCAGTCCGTAATCAACAGCTTCCATCGCCCAGTATCTGCCATCTGCCGAATTGTTCCGGTTATCTCCCATCACAAAATAACAGTTCTCCGGAATTTCATAGGTCAGCCCGTCATTCATGGCAACCCATTCTTCCTTGAGATATGGCTCATCAAGCGGTGTTTCGCTGTGATCAATATAAATCTTTGCATCTCTGATCTCCAGTGTTTCCCCCGGAAGCCCGATCACACGCTTGATATAGATCTCATCTTCATCCACCGGATAGCGGAAGATAACGATATCTCCACGTGCAGGGCCTTCCTTCTGGTAAGACAACCGAAAGCCGATCAGGCGGTCTCCCGGCTGGATCGTATTTTCCATTGATCCCGTCGGCACATTTGCATTGACAATAATAAAATGATTCAAAAACAGTGCGATGGCAAACGCAACTGCCAGTGTCCAGACCCAGGAAAAAATTTCCTTTTTGGTTTCTTTCTTCATGTTAATTACCACATTCTACACTGATTTGGTTAAAGATCTTCATGATCTGTTCCGTATCTACATTTTTCTTTTCTTCGCCGGCTTTATCCAGAATAACCTTTCCTTCATGCATCATCAGGAGGCGGCTTCCGTATTCTACCGCATAACGGAGATTATGGGTAACCATGATCGTGGTCACTTTCTTTTCCCGAACCACCTGATCGGTCAGCTGCATGATGATCTCTGCAGTTTTCGGATCAAGTGCTGCTGTATGCTCATCCAGGATCAGGAAATCTATCGGTGTCATTGTTGCCATTAAAAGTGCCACAGCCTGACGCTGACCGCCGGAAAGCGCCCCTACCGGCGTATGCATCTTATCTTCCAGTCCAAGATTCAGGTGTGCAAGCATTTCCCGGTAA
>DJNY01000155.1 GCA_002441865.1 Lachnospiraceae bacterium UBA6452
CGACACCGAGCGAGAGCCCAAGCCCAGCACCAAGTGAGAGCCCGAGTCCGATACCGAGTGAGAGTCCAAGCCCGACACCGAGCAAAACACCAAGTCCGGCGCAGAGTGAGAGCCCGAGTCCGACCCCGAGTGAATCTCCAAGCGTGACACCTAGTCAGCAGCCGGGCAAATCTCCAAGCGAGACACCAAGTCAGAAGCGGGGTGAATCTCCGAGTGAGACGCCAAGCCAGAAGCCAGGTGAAGCGCCGGAAGATGATGGGGATGAGACACCGGATGAGGCTGTGGAGGTTGGAGACAGCATGGATGTCGGCGGTCAGGTTTATGAGATCACACAGATAGAAGACGGTAAAGTGTATGTTATCTTCACGGAAGCAGATGAAGATGCGGAGGATATCATGATCCCGACCACTTTTACGGATGCAGCGGGAAGAACCTGCTATGTAAAAGAAATCGCTCCGTATGCATTTGCAAACCACAAAAAGCTGAAAAAAGTAAAGATTGCAGAGGGTATTACAAAGATCGGCAAGAAAGCGTTTTATCATTGCACGGCATTAAAGAAGGTAACGCTGCCGGGCAGTCTGGTGACGATCGGGGACAGTGCGTTTGAGGGCGACAGGAGCATTACTGCGATCACGATACCGAAAAATGTCAGGACGATCGGTAAAAAAGTATTTTATAAGTGTAAGAAGCTGAAAACCGTAACGCTGAAAACAACGAAACTGAAAAAAGTCGGTACGTCTGCATTTAAAAAGACAAAGAAGGGTATGTTGTTTAAACTGCCTAAGAAGAAAAATACAGCATACAGAAAACTTTTGAAGAAAAAGTATGACAGCGGTGTGAGATTCAGAAAAATAAAGTAAGAGAAAAGGTGAGGGAAAAATATGATTGAAAAACTGAAGAAAAAATACATGGCAAACTGCATATTTGCGGCGATTCTTTTGTGGGCACTTGCTGCTGTATTTGTGGCGGTAACATGGGATGACCTCAATGTGCTTTTCAAAAAGCCATTGAAAATTGAAGATTTGAAGGCAGAGGATATACAGAAAAATGTGAAAGTTGAGGGAGATATATATTATTTTATGGACTATTATGCCTATCAGGAAAATGATAAAGGCGATATGACTGCCATGCAGTTTATGATCCCTGTCGGAGAGGCAGAATATATGGGGGTAAACTGCAGTGGTTCCACAATGAACCGGGCGAAAGAAAACATGGATGCTTACTGGGCGTATCTGGATGGAGACGAGTCAGCAATGGACAACCTGCAGCCGGTAAAGATTTCCGGAACGATCCAGCCGCTTTCGGGTGATTATCTGACATATTTTAATGAGTTTGTAGATAGGATTGGCTTACCGGAGGAAAGCGCGGCATTATTCCTGCCTTATGTGATCAATGATGGTGATATCGGCGAGGGAAATATGGTAACCATTATTTTCTTTATATTGCTTGCCGCAGGTGCCCTGATCGGCGGTATTTATATGCTTGTCAGTGGAATGAAGGGCAAGAATGTAAAAGCACTGGAAGAATATTGCGAAAGCAAAGGAAACAAAGAATATATACTTTCGCAGATCGAACATTTTTACCAGATGCAGCCGGCGGTGCAGGGAATCCGCATCGGGCAGGATTATTTCATGGCTGTAAAGGGAACAAAGGTGTATTTCACAGAGGCAGATCAGGTATTGTGGGTATATGAAAATGTGGTACAGCACAGAACAAACTTTATTCCGACAGGCAAAACCTATTCTGTTGTTGTGAAGCTTTACGATGGCAGGACATTTGATATTCCAATGAGTAAAAAGACAGCTTCGCAGGAGGCACTGCAATATATTGCGGCAAATATGCCATATTTGTTTATTGGCTATGACGAAGACTGGGTGGAACTGTATAATACAGAAAGAGACCAGATGCTCCAGACTGTCAGAAGCAGGAAACCGGATACGGAAATGCAAAATTTTTAAATTCGGTCTTGACATTCAAAAAAAATAGATGTAAAGTAAACACAACTTAAAAAACAAAACATAATGTAAAGAAACCGATGAGAAAGAAGAGTAGTCATTAGGAAGTTTCCCAGAGAGTTGCAGGTGGTGGGATTGCAGCAAATGGAATTTTGATGAATGGGCTTTCGAGGCTGACCTGAATCAAGTAGGAGTCAGCGGGATGCACACCCGTTATCAAGGTGACATGTATGATAGTACATGACAGAGTGGACACATTGTCAATTTGAGTGGTACCGCGATAATACCTAGTTTATTACCGTCTCAAGCAATAGCTTGAGGCGGTTTTCTTTATGTTATGAAAATTCATTTTCTGGGAGGAAATAAGTATGAAAAAGAAAGTAGTAGCAATGATGATGGCAGCAGTAATGGCATGTTCCTTAATGGCATGCGGCAGCACAAATGATGCAGCAGATACAACTGCTAACGAAACAGAAGAGGCGGATGCAACAGACACAGCAGAAGCAACAGACACAGCAGAAGCAAACGATTCAGCTGACGCAGCAACGGATGGCAAGCAGTATACGATCGGTATTTCACAGTTCGCTGAGCACGGTTCACTGGATAACTGCAGAGAAGGTTTCTTACAGGGACTTGCAGATGCAGGCATCGTAGAAGGTGAAAACCTGACAGTTATTTATGACAATGCACAGGCTGATACAGGTACAGCAAGTACGATTGCAGAAAACTATGTATCACAGGGCGTGGATATGATCTGTGGTATCGCAACACCATCTGCAATGGCAGCATACAACTCTTGCATGAATACAGATATTCCGGTTATTTACACAGCAGTTTCTGATCCGGTAGAAGCAGGTCTTGCAAACGAAGACGGTACACCGGTTGGTAACATCACAGGTACATCCGATGCACTGGCAATCAATGCACAGCTTGAAATGATCCGTGAAATGTTACCGGATGCAAAAACGATCGGTATTATCTATACAACAAGTGAAACAAACTCAGTCAGCACGATCGCAAGCTACAAAGAAGCAGCTCCTGATTATGGATTTGAAATTGTAGAATCCGGTATCAATGTAGTTGCAGACGTAGAAATGGCAGCAAAAGATTTAGCAGGAAAGGTTGACTGCATTACCAATTTGACGGATAATACTGTTGTATCTGCTCTGCAGACAGAGCTTGCAGCAGCAAAGGATGCAGGTATCCCGGTATTCGGTTCTGAAGTAGAACAGGTAAAAGCAGGCTGTGTTGCTTCCATGGGTCTTGAGTATGTAGAGCTTGGTAAACAGACAGGTGCTATGGCTGCTAAGGTATTAAAGGGAGAAGCAAAGGCATCCGAAATGAAATTTGAAGTCATCAGCGAGCCTAGCCTTTACATCAATACAAAGGCAGCAGCAGATGTAAACCTGACGATCAGTGATGATATGTTGGGAAAAGCATATCAGACATTTGATGAAATTACAGTAGAGTAAGAGGTAAGAAATGAGTTTAGTACTGAGTGTTTTCGAGCAGGGTCTGATCTACGCGATCATGGCGCTCGGACTTTATATCACCTACAAAATTTTGGATTTTCCGGATATGACAGTAGATGGCAGCTTCCCGTTGGGAGCTGCTATTACTGCTATGTTGATCACAAAGGGATGGAACCCGTTTTTGACATTGCCGGTCTCTTTTGCGGCAGGTGCGGTTGCAGGTATGCTGACAGGACTGATCCATGTCAAGCTCCGTGTGCGTGATCTGTTATCCGGTATTATCATGATGACAGCGCTTTATACCGTTAATCTTCGTATTGCCGGCAAGGCAAACCTGCCAATCTACAATATGGAAAATATTTTTGACAATAAACTGGTAAATGCCATTATTCCGGAAAGCATTTCCCAGTTTAAAACTGTTATCGTGGCATTCGTGATCACAATGATCGTGAAATATATTCTGGACTGGTATTTAAGTACCAAATCCGGGTTTATGCTGCGTGCGGTCGGCGACAATGAGACGATCGTAACAAGCCTTGGTGTGGATAAGGGATGGATCAAGATCCTGGGTCTGGCACTCGGCGATGGATTTGCAGCGCTCAGCGGTTGTATGTTTGCACAGCAGCAGCGTTACTTTGACGTAACAATGGGAACGGGTACAGTCGTGATCGGTCTTGCCTCTGTTATCATTGGAACAACGGTATTTAAAAAGGTAACTTTCCTGCGCGTGACATCCAGTGTTGTCATTGGCTCACTGATCTATAAAGCCTGTGTTGCTGTAGCGATCCGTATGGGTATGCAGTCAACAGATCTGAAACTGATCACAGCAGTCCTGTTCTTATTGATCCTTGTTGTGGGAACAGAGAGAAAGAAGAAGGTGAAGAGTACATGTTAGAGCTGCAGCATATCCATAAATTTTTTAATCCGGGATCTGTTAATGAGATCTGCCTTTTTGATGATTTTAATCTGACGGTAAATGACGGAGAATTTGTTTCCGTTGTCGGCAGTAACGGTTCCGGTAAGACTTCCATGCTGAATATCATCTGTGGCAGTATTGATATTGACCACGGACAGATTTTAATAGACGGCAAAGATTATGCAGGCAAAAAGGATTTTGTCAGAAGCCGCCAGATCGGTCGTGTATTCCAGGATCCTTCCAAAGGAACATGCCCGCAGATGACGATTCTGGAAAATATGTCGATTGCAGAAAATAAAGGAAAGCCATTCAATTTAACAAGAGGTGTCAATAAAGCACACATCGATTATTACCGGGAAATGCTTGCACAC
>DJNY01000060.1:0-238 GCA_002441865.1 Lachnospiraceae bacterium UBA6452
CACGGTATCCGATATCGATATCTTCCAGATAAGCAAAATGATTTTCATCGAAATAACCGATCTTTGCAAAGACCTCACGCCGGTAGATTGATGCGCCGCCGCAGGCGGCAAATACCTTTGACGGCTTTGTATACCGGCCGCTGTCCATGCCTTTTCCTCTTGCAAAAGCCCAGCCGAGTGCACAGTAAAAATCACCCGCATCGTCAATGATCTCAGGTTCTTTCATGGAAAGCATCTT
>DJNY01000060.1:309-3551 GCA_002441865.1 Lachnospiraceae bacterium UBA6452
GCTGATGCTGAAATAATCCGGACGCGCATCCATGCTTTTTTCCAGGCTTGCCACAAAACGGTCATCTACCACCGTGTCATTATTGAGCAGAAGCACATATGGTGTTTTGCTTGCCCGGATCCCCTGATTGACCGCCTTGCAGAAACCAAGGTTTTCTGTATTGACGATCAGGCTGACCCACGGAAACTTCTCCTCTACCAGCTCTCTGCTCCCGTCCGAAGATCCATTGTCTATGACGATCGTGGCAAACTCCGTTTCCCTGCAGCGGGAAAGAAAGGTCAGACAATCTTCCATATACTTTATGCCGTTGTAATTTGGAATCACTACCGTTGTTTTGATCATATTATTGTTTACTCCCCGGCAGATATACGATCCTGCCCTGTTTTTGCGCCGCATCTTTACGATATACGGTTTTCTGCTGCGGTGGATCCGTCACATCCACTGTCATGGAGGCACGGTGCAGATAACCGCTGTAATGCTTTTTCAGTCCCGCAAATACATGTTCTCCGTACTTTGCGCCCTGCAGTGTGCCGCTTTCCGTTACCCTGCCTCTTCTGATCTCATTTGAGCAGACTGCCATAACATCCGGCCGCTGCGCAAAAATATCTTTCCAGTCGATCCTGTAAAATCCCAGATGCTTTGTATGGCTGACCGCTGCCTGCCATCCGTTTTGGCTGACAAAGTCCTCCAGAGCCCGTTTCCCTGCCTCGTAGGCATACAGCTTGCTCTGCGGATTATCTGCAGTGGAACCGAGATGCGCCCGCCAGTGATAGCAGATATGCGGAATATGTGCAATTTTGCGCTCCATATACGCCTGTGGATAAAGAAGGCGACCTTCTGTATCCTTTGGTCCTTCTTTTGCGATCTCATATACGGTGCGGAGAAACAGATCATAATCCTGTGCCCCGTCATAGCTGCTGCGGAACCGCAGTTTTTTCAAAAGATCTGCACGGATCACCGCAAAATGACAGATGTAATTATTGGAAAGCAGGTAATCCAGATTAAAATCAGGCTTCCAGTTTGGTTCAAATACAGTCGTTCCGGTCTGATCGATCTTATCCTCATCCGTATATAAAAACAGATAGTCCTGCTCCTCAAGCCGCTCCATCATATAGGCAAGTGCATCTTTGCATAAAAGGTCATCATGATCCAGAAGTCCGATATACTCTCCCTTTGCATGGGCAAGGGCTTCATTGGTATTATGGGAGATCCCGGCATTTTCCTGCAGTCTGAAATAAGTCAGCCTGTCATCCCGGTACGTCTCCGCTACACGCTCCACCTTATCTGATGCGGAAGCATCTGCCAGCACAAGCTGCAGCTTTTTGTAGCTCTGTCCCAGGACAGAGTCGATCATTTCGCGCAGATATGTTTCATCCGTCTCATACGTCGGTACCAGAATACTGAACGTATACGCTTTTTCCCATGTTCTGTTTTCTGCGTCAGGAAATGCATCCATTTCCCAGCGTTCCTTCTGTGTTACCTGCCGCATATAAGCAAGTGCCTGCCTGCCTGCCCGGTCCATTCCGTTTTTGTCTATTCTTTCAAGCACAGCCGTTATTGTATTTGCAATACCATTTCGTTTCAGATAAGAGAGGGTTCTTCGTATTTTGCTCATACGCCGCCTCCTGTCTTACTCTCTTTCGCTTTCTTTTGTACCAGCAAAAAGAGGGTATAAAATAACACCGCATATCCGATCAGATAAACAGAATAATAATACATGAATAATCTGGACGGTGCTGTCAGAAATACAAGTGGAACTTTCACAAGCGCGGTCAGAAGCAGAAACAGCGGAAGCCATTTCTTGCGAGCCAATAAAATAACAGATGCTACAAGCAGAATCAGAACTGCCGGTATTGCAGAATATATCAGATCCGTAACTGCCAGCTTCTGTGTATAATCTTTTTGCGACCTTAACTCCAGCCCTTTAATAACAGCCGTCCTTGTACGATCAGAGATCGGGCTGCTCAGCGGATACTGCCGGAACGTAACGTAATTCGGTACCTGCTCTGTAAAAAGTTCTGTCGTATTTTCCAGAAGCCCCGTAGATGACACAAATGTCTCAAACCGTTCTTTCAGGAAAACTGCCGGATAACGCAGGATCAGTTTATAATATGCCTGTTTAAAAGAAACAAACTCTTTGTCCGTATAAGATCTCTGGAAGTCTGAACGGCTCCAGAACAGATTGATCCCGGTCTTTCCTTCTCTCGCGCCTTCCAGTGTCACCTCCACACTGACAACTTTGTCAATTTCTGAAAGAAGCTGCCTGTCGGCTGCAGCATCCGTTTCATGTGCTGCCTCAACAAGCGGCATGAGTGGCAATACAACACTTGTCAGCTCATATTGGCTGCCGCTCGTTATTTTTTCACCCAGTTTTTGCGGCGCAAATAAAATAACAGTGCACATCAAATATAACAAGATCTGTTTCCGGTATTTCTTTCCCCTGCCTATCCAAAGAAGAAGCAGTGGGAAACAGACCACATAATAAATCGCTTCTGTCCGCCATACGGTCACGACTGCGGCAAGCACCGGCAGATACCGGCAAAGCCCGGTATTTCGTTTCCAGCCAAAATACAGCTCTGCCAGAAGCCAGAGTTCCAAAAACGCATGCAGGCTGACGCGCATCGGATACAGGTTCGAATCCAGTACCGGTAACAGCAGAAATGGAACAAGCAGCAATAAATAACAAATGCTTCTTTTCTTTCTTCCTATCTGCTCCGGCTCTGCAGACAGACATAGTGTGACAATTCTTGCCACGATCAGGGAAATACAGATGATCTGTGCCAGGATCACACCCGCCGGAAATGGGAACAGCATCAGGGCAAATATATAAAACACACTTGTTATATAATTTTGCCAGAAATGTGGGAACAGCTGCACGGCACTGGACAGGATCCCAAACTCATCCATACGCCAGATGCCCGGCCATGTCAGAAGCAGGAGAACAAGCATCAGCAGGAAATACCCCAGTGCCACTCTTTTGAATGTCCTGTCTGCCTTTTTGCAAACATAAAAAATTCCCTGCCATACTGCGATCAGCAGGAAAAGGAACACAAGTTTTACACCACAGGTTTCGATTGATTTTACGATATTTTTCACAGAACCGAAGTCAAACACCACATACCGGAAGATAAACCGGTCTGTCCAGAAGCTCAGGAGAAAATGAACGCAGGAAATCACCAGTGCTGTTCTATTGAATTGTAAGCCCTTCTTTTCCTGCTTCATGGTCTCTCCTTTCTCATTTT
>DJNY01000060.1:3656-9254 GCA_002441865.1 Lachnospiraceae bacterium UBA6452
TGCACCTTCTCAAAATCCACGATGGAAATACGGACATCTCCGCCCTTTGAGATCAGGTAGTTATAAAGTGGTGCCACATATTTCTCACCCTTTTCCAGCTTTTCTTCGCTGGTATAGTATTCGTTATAAAGCTGTTCATATAATGCGCATGTCTTGAAGTAGTAAGCACCGAGTGTACAGTTATCGGAAATCCTTTCCTTTTCACGTACCTCTACGACTTTGCCGTTTTCATCCAGCTTTGCAAAACTCCAGTGGTCGCCCGGTGCATGGAAACATGGAATGAAACCGTCTCCGGCGATCTGCTCTGTCTTCATTTCATAGGCTTCCACATATGTGTCGATATTATAGATCATCAGAGCTGACTCTTTGTCCCACACATCTTTTGCAAGCATGGCTGTAGTCGCCTGTCCGTCCGTCAGATAATCGATCCCGATCACCGTCACATTGGTAATGCCGGTCTTTTCGCAGGAACTGCGGATAAAGTCCTCTGCATCATCTTCTTTTCTTACTACAAAGATATAATCATTTTCCGGATCCGCAAAGCCCTTCAGGCTTTCCATTGACCAGTCAAACAAGGTTCTGCCGTGTGCCTCGATCTGATATTTTGGCACCTTATAGCCTGCCTTGCGGAAGCGGGAACCAAGTCCTGCCATTGTGATCACAACTGTCATTTTCATGTTATACCCTCCTACATTATCTCACCGTCATGCGCCATCAGAGAAGCGCCGTATACGTTCTGTGCTGCCAGAAGCTCTGCAAGCAGCTTGTTTTCCTGTGCCGTTTTGATCTCAATGATCAGATCCATGCCATCCTTGCTGAGGTTCCGTGATTTTACCACCGGACGCTTTGCATACTGCCCGACGATCTGCAGGATCCCAGCCTCTGCCTGCGCATCTTTGGCATTGACAACAAGCAGGACACTTGCTTTTCCTGCAGGTGTCAGTTCTAACAAAAACAGTCCGATCGTCAGAACAAGGGAGGTGATCATACCGATCTTATACATCTCCGCACCGCAGATAATACCGATACTGATCGACCAGAATAAAAAGATCAGATCCATCGGATCTTTGATCGCCGTCCGGAATCTGACAATAGAAAGTGCACCGACCATACCGAGGGAGATCACAAGGTTGGACTGCATCGCCAGAATAATGCTCGCTGTGATGACCGCGATCATAAACAGCGCGATATTAAACGTCTTGGAATAAAAGGTCTTCTTCGTTGCCACATAATATACAATAAAAATATACAGTGCCAGCGCACAGGTCACTGCCAGTGTAACAAGGATGCGTGCGGTTGTGATATCGCTTCCGCTGAAGCCCTCCAGAAAAGATTTTTTAAAGATGTTCGAAAAAGTGTTCATTGCCTGCCCTCTTTCTGCAAAGATAATATTTGGAAAAGGTCTCCTGTCTGAGCTTTCCCAGATCCAGCTGCTGTTTCAGAACTGCCGGAAGATACTCGTCATACTTGACCTCCAGTAAATGTTCTCCCGGTGGAAGCAGCGGTATTTTCTGCATCTCCTTCTCAAAAAAATGGGAAAAATCCACAGAAGCCGCAATATTTTTATCAAATGTGATCCGCACATTTCCTCTTCTGTCCACATAGGGAATGCGGTCATATGCCACGATCACCTTAGGCTGCATCCGTCTTGTGCGCATCAGGAGCAAAAACTGTGCAAGCAGCGGCGGATAGTTCTCCAGATCCTTCCGGCTGATTGGAAGCAGCTCTCCTCTGATCAGCGTATCTGCCTGCTGACGGGACAGCGGAGCCGCATATTTCCGCGTCATACCGTTTTCTTTGATCTTCTTCTCCAGCTTGATCGAAGCATCACTGGCATTATATATGCGGATCCTGTATTTCACACGTGGATCCACGCCGGCTTCATTGCTGTAAAAGCTGTTATTATGATAATCGTCAAAATAGACACTGCGGATATGGTAATACCCCTGCTCTCCCACATGAGCATCCTTGGCGATCAGTGGCATGAGCCGCATACCAAGCATCAGCAGATCTTTTTCATTCACACTGAACTTATATTCATGCCTGCTTTTTGCGATCGCCACGTCTTCACTCCTCTCCGCCTTATAAACCATCTATCATATTATCCATATATGCCATCCGCTGCCTTGTGAACTCGGTCAGAAGCGACAGATCCGCAGAAGCATTGCCTCCCGGCCATCTTTCCATTTCCCGTGCCATGGCACCGGAACCGGTCAGCTCCTGCTGCAGACGCTGTACTCTTTCCAGCAGCGCTTCGGTATCGAATGCTTTTTCTTTCCAGTCTGCCCATTTTTCCTTTGCAAGCGCCCTTGCATGATCCGCATCCAGTGCGACCGCCCGGCAGCCCGGTTCAAACTGCACCTGCGTTTCTGTTTCCTCCAGCGTTTCCTCCGCATAATACTTGTTATCCGCATAGACTGCGCCAAAGGAGATATTCAGATCCCACGGAATAAAATAACCCCTGTAATTTCCATTCTCATTGCGTGCAGCATAGTACACATTTTTATTACTGTTATCGAATCCACCGATTGCCTGGAAAAACAGCCAGTTATCCACAAGGTTGGACATATTGACAATCTGTCCGATCTGCTGTGTAAAGGTCTCATCATCTGCCTCGATACAGGCAGCCAGCCGGCGCAGGGGTTCCCATTCTTCCTCTGTCCCGGTGACATGATTTCCTTTCAGATAAAAACCGCCCCGGTAATCGAGCTGGTTCAGATCCGGTAATCCGCCCGTAAAATCACTTTCCTGCCAGGCAGCAGCATATTTTTTCTTGTAAAGCCGCTCAGGCAGTGTATCATTACCGGCATTTGCAGACAGTCCGAGTTGCTTTCTGTCGATCGGATGTGTCAGCAGATACAGTCCGGTATAGGAATCATTGATCAGCACCTCTACATATTCCCCCTGCATACCGAAATTTTTGCCATAGGGATTGTCATAAGCACCTGTTTCCTGCCACAGATCCATACACAGCTTGTCGCGCAGCCTTGTATTATCCGCATACAGGCTGTTTAAGATCCAGTCATCATCATTCCGGATTCCCAAAAGATCACAGTTCTTTTTTACAAAACTGCCATCCTTTTTCTTCTTTTTCAGCTTCAGGCGCAGACTTTTCTTCTCATAGGTCAGGCTTGTATTTCCTCTGAGCCTGCTCGTTGTATAACAGGTTGTGACCCAGTCTGTCTTCGTATCACTATCATATAAAGAAAGGGCATACAGCATTTCTCCTGCTTCCGTTATCTCATCCGTAGAGGAAAAAGTTACAACGGGCAGTCCTGTCAGTTTCAGGGAATACACCGCATACACATTTCCCTTTGCCGCCAGAAACGGGATCGCATGGTTTTCCGCCATCAGCGTCTGTTTTTCTTCCTTACCGAAGTCTTCCAGAAACAGGACAGTCTCACCGTCCTCTGCACGGATCTCTCCGCTCTCCCATAAAAGATCCGATGCGGAAAGCGGCAGGAAAAAGGTCTTACTGCCATCATCATACGGAAGCTCCTCTCCGTCAAAACAAAGAGAAAAACCATCCAGCTTTTCCTGCTCCTGCATACGGGACGTAAGTTTTTCCGCCTTATGTTCTGTCACAGTCTGATAGGATAATCCACCGTCTTCCCTCTGCCAGAAGCTATATGCAGTTATGAGTACAAGGAGCAGCATGCTCCCCCCTATCAGAAATTTTCTCATAGATTACTGATTCTGCGGACGACTCTTCTTACAGATTTCATCCATTTCCTCTACACTGCAGCGCAGAAATTCATCCGGACGGATCGTTCTGTCATCTACATAAAAGCCCTTATGTCCCGGCCATGGTTTTCCGTAAACAATCTCATCATATGGGATATCCCATTTTTCCAGCCAGGCCAGAAGAACCTTTGCGGTATTGGCATTGATCAGTCCGATATTACCATGATAGCTGTTCATGTTACGGGATGTAAAGAGTACGATCTTCGCACCTCCCGCCTTATATTCACGGATCTTATCGATCATTTCCGGATAAGGGACAAGATCGATATACGCCTCCTCCTTTTTCTTGATCGGACACAGCGTACCGTCTATATCAAAACAAAATGTCAGATCTTCGTACATGTACTAACCTCCTCTAATATTCTGATCGCATTCATCAAAAAGCCAAATACTTTACCCGGCTGATCCATATGATATGGCAGCATGGATAAAAACAGGCTTGCTTCATATAATCTGACTCTGACATAGTCAAAGCCGTTCTTTTCCAGATATTTCCTGAATACTTCTATATATGGCGCCGCATCCGCATCAATGCTCAGATGGATCTTCATATCCCGGTCCATTGTGATGAGATACAGACCACTGTTAAAGAAATCATAGCAGCCACAGATCGAATGGGACAGCTTTGCCAGGTCATAGTACACATCTGTATACATATCTTCCTCATTCAGTGCACCCTTCGGATCGATCAGCTTCAGCAGATTTGCTTCTTTGCTGTACAGGATATTGGAAAAACACAGATCTCCATGGCCGATCACAAGCGCATTTTCTGCCGGACGCGCTGCAATCTTTTCATACAGCTGCAGATATTTTTCTACCACTGCATCAATGCTGTCATAGGACGTTCCCATAGAAAGCAGTGCATCAAAACGGCTGTAAGCGGGTAATTTTTTCAGATCTGCCATACGCTCCTTCAGTTTTTCCACATAGAGGGCATCCGCAACCGCTTTTGCCTCCTTTTCGGAAACCTGTTTTCTGCCGCGAATGTTAATGAAATAAAACAGCTTATCCAAAATATCGGAAAGCTCTTCCGTACTGACTGCACCATGTACAAACCGGATCGCGATATCTGTCATATGATACCGTTCCATTGTATAGCTGGCGCCGTTTTCATCCTCTCGGTAATCATAAGGCATGACAAACCACATTTTCATATTATCGGGCAGCAAATAGTAAAACTTATATTCTGATTTAATTTTTTCTGTTTTCGTTGATCTTTTTGTAACTGTATAGGCATCACCGGCAAGTGCGTTAAAAAATCTGGCGTCAAACCCGCCTGTGATAAAAGTCAGGAAATGATTCAGATCGGACAGATCCATAAATGCAGTCGTCTCTACCTGTTCCGCCAGTACATTCCGCTCCAGGAGCTGTTGTGCTTTCTTATTGTAGCTTTCCACATCGGGAAGCATCACCGCCGCCGGCTGATCACCGCAGTATACGGTATAACATTCATTCACATAAGCCGTCTTTGTCAGAAGCGTCTGGAACTGTACCGTATCTGCCAGTCCAAAGTTGGAATACAGATAAAATACTGCCTGTCCCTCTTGTGTTTTTGTTAATTCTTCTTTTAACTTTTCTACTTCTTGTCTGTCATCGATCGAATACATGGAAATCACATTTTTGTTTTTTTCGATCTCCTCCCGCATGCGGTTCTTCAGTGTCACACGTTTAAAGATCGTATTTCCATAAGATTTATCCCCTGTAATGGATCGGATCTCTTTATTCGGTTTCAGACTGTCATCATAGATAACGATTACTTTCTTCATGCCCGTTCCTTTCTGTGATAGAGCAGATAACTCACATAACCGAGTATCGTCAGGATCAGAAGTGCGATCGCACCCATCCTTGTATAAG
>DJNY01000060.1:9389-17063 GCA_002441865.1 Lachnospiraceae bacterium UBA6452
ATGTGCATCCATATAGATAACGCCCGCAATGTAATAATCTCGGCGCCCCAGCCAAGGAAGGAAGCCGCTACGATCAGTGCAGAACGTCCTGTGATGAGTTCATGCGTAAAGTCGTACCAGGACTTCACGATATCCAGTCCGCGCAATGCCATAAGTGCCCGTCCTGATGTTTTCCGCATGATCAGATACCTGTTCAGATACGTATAGCTTGCCGGAATTGCCAGATATACAAGTGTGATCAGTACAAGCACGACCAGAAAAACAAGCGTGATCACAGAAATACCGCCACGCAGGATCAGATCCAGCGGCAGTAAAACGCAAAGAAGCGCAAGGGTATCAAAAAACCGGTCTACCAGAACGCTCAGAAAGCCCACCTGCCAGATTTTCGTTACCCGTGCGATCTCTTCAATACGATATAACTCGCCCAGCTTGAACGGAATGATTAAATTGATAAAGGTTGTCCGCAGGTAGAGCAGGATAAAGCGTCCGAAGCTGATCTTATGTTCCATCAGAACCAGATACAGACGCAGCATTTTAAAGAAATGCACTGCTATAAACCCGACTGCGATCGTAAGTATGCAAATCATGATACGCTCCGTTTTCTTTTATGCCTGTGGCTCGCAGTCCGCAAGCTCTTTCACCTGTCTGCTCGTGTAGCTCTCTCTTACCACCTCACGGTATTCCTGTTTGATCTTCTCATGATCGAACAGATAACCGAATGCCATTTTCAGGACTGTAACAGCCTGATTAACCATTTTCACGTTGGATACCTGATCATCTTCTCTCCAGGATACCGGATAAAAGATAATATCATGCTTATAGTAATGAGATGCCAGGATCATGACATAATTGAACATCAGGTTATCCGGGAATTTTTCAAAGAAGGAATCTTCCAGCATCTTTGTGCTGTACAGGTTCAGTCCGCTTCCCAGATCAAAGATCCTCTGTTTTGTGATAAACGCAAAGATAAAATCATATACCACATTGCCCAGTGTACGGAATGCGGAATACCCTTTCAGTCTGGAGCCTTTCATAAATCTGGCACCCAGTACACAATCATGCTTCTGATAGATCTTCTTTTCCAGCATCGGAATAAAATCATGGATATCTCCCTGATCATCACCGTGCAGCATGCAGACATAATCATAGCCATGCTCCACCGCATAATGAAATGCCATCTTCTGCGAACCACCCAGACCGTAATTATCATCATTCCGCATCAGTTTTACCGGCAGAGACGGATGCTCTGCAAGATACTCCATGACTACCTGTTCGGTATGATCCGTACTGCGGTTGTTGACAACCAGAATTTCCTCAAAATAAGGAACTACCTCCTCATCAAGCTGATGCAGCACACGTACAATCTGTTTTTCACAGTTATATGCCGGTATAAAAAGCAGCATTCTGTCACTCATATGTTACCCTTCCTTCTGTTCCAAAAAGATCTTTCTCGTAATAAAATTATAAACCATCACAATAGCGGTCGCAACAATTTTGGCTGCCGCAGTCACTGTTGTCGGTCCAAGCAGATTCTTCAGCCATGTCCAGTTTTCATACAGGACATCGATCGATACCTTGATGATCAGCTCATTGATCACAAGACCGATCAGACTCAGTATCGTGAAGATGATAAATTCTTTTTTTCTGTCCATGTCCTCTTTGCGGACAAACACATACTTCATGGACAGCAGATAATTCACTATAACAGATATCGTAAATCCGAAAAATGCGCCGACAAGCGCTGCACTGCCCGTGGGCATACCTGCCACGCTCCGCAGAAGCGTGGACAGACCCATCGTGATCAGAAAATCGATCAGAAAACAGACAATTCCGACAACGCCGAATTTTAATATCTGTTCCATTAATTTCTTCATAGCAGATAAACTCCTATACTTCAGGAATCGTAGCAAGCACTGCTTTTTTCAGTGCTTCCAGTTTTTCTTCGGAATCCTGCAGGGAAGTACCCTTTACACCCATATAGAACTTGATCTTAGGCTCTGTTCCGGACGGACGCGCACAGCACCAGGAATCATTTTCCAGATCAAAATACAGTACGTTTGATTTCGGAAGTCCTGTACTGCTCTTTTCACCTGTTACCATGTCTGTTACAACATCTGCATCATAGTCACGTACTTTCAGTACCTTCAGGCCTGCCAGCTCTTTTGCAGGGTTTTTGCGAAGTGCAGCCATGATGTCTTTGATCGCCTGTGCGCCTGTTACACCCTTCATGGTGATCGTATGCAGACCTTCCCTGAAGTATCCGTACTCTTCGTAGATCTTCAGCATCTGATCCCAGAGCGTGATACCGTTCTTCTTGCAGTATGCAGCAACTTCACACAGACACATAACAGCGACTACAGCATCTTTGTCTCTTGCATGTGTGCCTGCCAGGCAGCCATAGCTTTCTTCCAGACCGAATACATAGTTGTAAGTATGGTTCTGTTCAAACAGCTTGATCTGCTCGCCGATATACTTAAAGCCTGTCAGTACTTCGATCTCTTTTACGTTATATGCTTTTGTCAGGACATCTGCCATGTTTGTTGTAACGATCGTCTTGACAAGCGCCGGATTTTCAGGCATGGTACCTGTCTTTGTTTTTTCTCTTAACAGATATTCGGCAATCAGCATACCTGACATATTACCTGTAAAGGATACATATTCACCGCTCTTTGTATCAAGCGCGTAAACACCGAGACGGTCTGCATCCGGATCTGTTGCCAGAATAATATCCGCACCGACTTTTTTAGCAAGTTTGATAGCCAGTTCAAAAGCCGCCGGATCTTCCGGATTCGGATAAGCAAGTGTTGTAAATTCCGGATCGGGAAGTTCCTGTTCCGGTACGACATATACATTCTTAAAGCCGAGCTCGGACAGAACACGTTTGACCGGAACAAGTCCCGTACCATGGAGCGGTGTATAAACGATCTTGATCTCATCTGCCACTTCTTTGATGATCTCCGGATGTATGATCTGCTTTTTCAGCTCTACCATATAAGCATCATCGATCTCTTTGCCGATGATCGTTAAAAGTCCCTGTGCCCTGGCATCTGCTTCAGACATTGTCTTTACTGTATGATAATCTGTGATCGCTTTTACTTCAGCAACGATTTCCACATCCTTCGGTGCCGTGATCTGTGCGCCGTCTTCCCAGTATACTTTGTAGCCGTTGTATTCCGGCGGGTTATGGCTGGCTGTCACAACGATACCTGCTGTACAGCCGAGTTTGCGGACAGCAAAGGAAAGCTCCGGTGTCGGGCGGAGGGCATCGAACAAATATGCCTTGATCCCGTTTGCATTCAGGCAGAGTGCTGCTTCCATTGCAAATTCCGGTGAAAATTTTCTGGAATCATATGCGATCGCTACGCCCTTTTCCTGGCTGCCCTGCTTGATGATGTAATTGGCAAGACCCTGTGTTGCTTTTCTGACCGTGTAGAAATTCATACGGTTTGTTCCTGCACCGATCACACCACGAAGGCCGCCTGTACCGAATTCAAGATCACGATAGAAGCGGTCTTCGATCTCTTCTTCATTATTACGGATTGCCAAAAGCTCGTTTTTGGTATTCTGATCAAAATAATCATCCTCTAACCAAAAGTTGTAAGTTTCTCTGTAGTTCATTCTTTCTCCTCCTGCTATATGATAAATTTATTACTTTACTGTTTTGCCCTCTTCCAGTTCACGGTAAAATCGGAGTGATCCAGAGAGAAGTTCGGATTATAATACGGATCACCTTTTGCCAGTGCATCTGCCCACTTGACACGGAATCTGTCTGATTCCTGCTGGTAGCGCACCGCTCTGTCATCCTTTTTATCACTGCCTCTTGATTTTGATTCGTAATGATACAGTTCTGCAAACGGTGTAAAGATATTGAGAAGTCCCTTTTCCCTGACACGCAGACAGAAATCCACATCATTGAGTGCCACGGTAAAACTCTCATCCAATCCGCCCAGTTCTTCATAAAGGGCTTTGGAAACCATCATGCAGGCGCCTGTCACCGCTGTGACATCCTGCGCATAACAGAGCCTGCCCATATAACCGACATTGGCTTCCGGAATCCGGTAATGCGTATGCCCGGCTGTGCGATGCGCCCCAAGCCCGATCACAATACCCGCATGCTGGATCGTTTTATCCGGATAATACAGCTTGGCGCCGACTACGCCGACATCCTTCCGCAGTGCATACATCAGAAGTTCTTCCATCCAGTCCGGGGTAATGACCTCCGTATCATTGTTCAAAAGCAGCAGATACTCTCCCTTTGCATATTGTACACCGAAATTGTTGATTTTTGAATAGTTGAAGAAATCACCTTTATATTCTACCACCTGCACACGCGGATGTCTGCTGATTTCTTCATAATATGTTCTGATCCCGGCTGTTTCACTGTTATTTTCCACAATGATCAGTTCATAATTGTCATACGTGGACAGATTGATGATCGATTCCACGCAGCGGCTCAAGTCTTCCACATGATCCTTATTCGGAATAATGATCGATACAAGCGGCCGGCTCGTCAGCTCGTATTTGATCCGGAAGATCGTTGCAAATGCCCTGGTGCTCTCTATTTCAAAATTCCGGTAACCCAGCTTCGTCAGGTGATCTGCAATGGCTCCTTTTGCAGCATCTATGGCATAAGTCTTGGCATCGATGGAGGATGCCACGCTTCCCTTGTGGGATCTCCAGTAATACAGGATCCGCGGAACATGCACGATATGTTTTGCCTTTGCTGTCAGACGCAGGATCATATCATGATCCTGACTGCCGTCAAACTGGCTGCGGAACAGTTCTTCTCCCTGCAGCAGTTCTCTTGCGAACACGCTGAAATGACAGATATAATTGTTGGCAAGCAGGTTATCCGGTGCAAAATCCGGCTTAAAGTGCATCGTGATCATATGATTGATGCTGTTTCCCTTGAATGTGGCTTCATCACAGTAAATATAATCTGCATCCTTTTCGCAGATTGCCTGCATATAAGCAAATAAAACACATGGATGCAGCAGATCATCATGGTCGAACAGTGCAATATAGTTACCTGTTGCCATTTTATAGCATTCATTTGTATTGCCGGAAATACCTTCGTTTTTGGCAAGTTTCTGATACTTGATCCTGCTGTCCTTCTGCCGGTATTCCTGACAGATCCTGCCGACAAAATCATGTGCGTCATCAGATCCGTCCGCCAGACAAAGTTCCCATTTGCCATAGGTCTGCGCTATGACGGACTCGATCATTTCCCGCAGGAAGCGTTCCGGTGTGTTATAGAGCGGAACAAGGATACTGAATGTCACATCCTTCGGAAAAACGGTTGTTTCTTCTTTTTTCCGTTCTGCCGCACTTGGAAAGCTGCCCGTTCCGTGGATCTTAATTGCTTTCTTTTCCCTGCATTTGGACAAAATCTTATGGGCAATCCCCTTTGGATTGCCATGACACAAAATCCGGTTCTTCGTCGCAATACAATAATTGATGACCACTCTGGCAGGCTTTGCAAGCTTCCAGAAAATAGATCCTTTGATCTTGTCCAGCTTTCTGGTCAGATCCTCTACCTCTCTCTGGCTGGCTGACAGGCGGTAGGCAAGCTGTTCGTTTTTTTCTTTTTCACGTTCATATAAGTCCTGATAATATTTTTCCAAATCCTCTGCCATACTTTAGTCCTCTTTATTTCCTTTCATCCTGCGGAGCGGCTTTGTAAGCCTCCAGCTGGCTGAATGTTTCATATCCTCAAGCTGCTGTTGTCTGTTTTCATACAGGAAACGCAGATTGGCAAGTTCTTCTTTGATTTCTTTTTCCGCCGCATCAGACAGCCTGATCTCCTCGATGCTGAGCAGGATCTGTCCGTCCGGCTCTGCGATCCGTATCGTCGCAGGCTCCTTCTCATCAAAGGTATAAATGAGTCCGCACAGTGGCTCGCCGTTTGTCACAAAGCTCTGGCTGCATCCCAGTCTGAGCATGCCCGCAAACGGAAGGTGCAGTGTGATCTCTCCCTCTTTCCCGGGTGTCAGCACAAGATGCCAGACAAAAGTATCGTCTCTGCTCGCAGACAGCTTTTCCTGACTGCCATCCGCATATTGTACACAGATCTGTATGCCTGAAAGCACCGCCAGTTCCTCCTGCAGTTTTGCGCTTGTCAGTACCGGTTTTCCCTCTCTGTCATAGCTGTTTCTGAGTACCAGTGCGCCCTCTTGCACATACTGCTGAAAACTTGTTTCCATCTGCAGAAAACTTTCCCGCATCTCTTTGGTAATGCCCGCTTTTTCATACAGACCGGCAAAAGCAGGTTCCCGGTAGCAGGTCCTGTTCTTTGCTTCCAGATAAAAATACAAAAAACGGAATATCACAAACTCCACCGGAACCGGGAAGTCAAATGTCCATTCATAATCAATGATCTGTGCGCTGTCACCAAGCAGAATGTTCTGGCAGACCAGATCCACATCCGTGACCGGAAGCGTATGGAACTGCTGCCTTAGATGCTCCGGCAGACTGCCGAATACGGTACGAAAGCTGTCTGTTTCGGTAAACTCGTTCTGACCGGGCAGTTCCCTGAGCTGCCCTGCAAAAGAAAGGAGACAATCCGCCACCTCTCTGCTTTTTCCTTCTGCCAGCCATTCATCCAGCTGCTGCTCCAAGCTTTTTCCCTCTACAAGCGCAAAGCGCATACTGCCCGTTTCTTTTTCTGCCGTAAGAATATGATTTGCCTGCAGCCTTCTATCCAAAAGCGTCACGCCGGAAAACAATGTGTCCAGCTTTTCTTCCGTCTTTGCCATGCGGACAATATGCGGGATTGCCTGCCCTGTCATTGCCTGCTTTTCCACATGATCCCGGTAGAGAAGCGTCCTGATCTGTGCATCTTCTCTCCGCTCATTGGAAAACCGCACATAAACAGGCAGTTCTTCCTGAAGTTTAGAAAGCACCAGTGCATACGCATGGGCAAATACCGGATACAGCCTAGCTTTTGTCAGTGCATCCACTGCCTCCCGCTCCTCAAACAGCGCAAGCCGTGCCTTGTCAAAGTGATACCGGTTGTCATCACATTCGCCCATGGATGGCAGGCGGTCGTCTGAAAAAAGAGCCACTGGAAATTCTGTATTTGGATACGGATAATACCATCTGCTTTGCAGGGCAATCCCCGTCTCTGCCACTATCCGGTCCAGATGCCTGCGGATCTTTTCCGCCTGCTCTGCCTTCGAAAATGCCGGTCTTCCCTGTGCGAACAGATGAATACTGAGTGGATTGTCAAAATACAGGATCAGTCTGTCACAGCCGGAAAGCATTGCCGAAAGCTGTCCTGCATCAGGCAGTCCAGTCAGTGCCACGCAGTGGTTTCTGTCTCCATCCAGCATACGCATCAGATTGCCTGTTCTGTTTGTCCTTGCACCGTCTTTCATTGCATCAGCCTTTCTCCACTGTGATCTTTGTGTTCATGTCAAAAAAGCCAACTGTGTTTTTATCGGAAATAACCGAAATACCAACCAGATCATATAATCTGTGATATACCTTAAATTCATCGCCGACATAGCCTGTACAGCCTAGGGAGATCAGATAATCGCCGCCCTGCAGGTCCATCTGCTGGCTGTAAGTCACGATCCTCGTCTCACCTTTCTCTACAACACCGGTCTCTACACGCTCAAACATTGTATTGGTGCCCGTGATATCGGTCCCCTGCGGATTTTTGATCGTAAAGGT
>DJNY01000003.1:0-145 GCA_002441865.1 Lachnospiraceae bacterium UBA6452
ACTATGCCAAAGAAAATGAAAAATACGTATCGGAAGCTGCTAAAAGGAAAGGGACTGAAAATTTGAAACTGATATCATGGAATGTAAACGGATTACGTGCCTGCGTGGGCAAAGGCTTTATGGATTTCTTCCGGGAGGCGGATGC
>DJNY01000003.1:313-3249 GCA_002441865.1 Lachnospiraceae bacterium UBA6452
AAAAAAGAGCCGCTGCAGGTAACGTATGGGATCGGGATCGAGGAGCATGACAGAGAAGGGCGTGTGATCACAGCCGAATATGAAGATCTGTATGTGGTTACGGTCTATACACCGAATTCCCAGCAGGAGCTTGCCAGACTTTCCTATCGTATGACATGGGAAAAGGCATTTTTAGACTATATCAACGGTCTGAAAAGCAGAAAACCGGTTGTATTCTGCGGAGATCTGAATGTGGCGCATCGGGAGATCGACCTGAAAAATCCGAAAACGAACCGCCACAACGCCGGGTTTACAGATGAGGAAAGAAGCTGCTTTGACAAAATTCTGGCATCCGGCTATATTGATACATACCGCTATTTTTATCCGGATACGGAGGGTGTCTATTCCTGGTGGTCATACCGGTTCAAAGCAAGAGAGAAAAATGCAGGCTGGCGTATTGACTATTTTGTGGTATCGGAAGATCTGAAGGATCGTCTCGCAGGCGCAGAGATCCATACACAGGTCATGGGATCGGATCATTGTCCGATCGAGCTGGATCTAAATGCAGTTGACATGTCTGCTGTTTAAAGATATCATATAAATTCTGAGTGACTATATAATGGCAAGGAAAATAAGGAGATACGGATGTATAAGATTTTAAAGCAGGAAGGGGCTGCCAAACGGGCAGAATTTCAGACCGTTCATGGAACGGTACAGACACCGGTATTTATGAATGTCGGTACGATCGCAGCAATCAAGGGCGCGGTCGGAACAGAGGATCTGGAGCAGATCGGAACGCAGATCCAGCTTTCCAATACGTATCACCTGCATGTACGTCCGGGCGACGAGATCGTGCATAAGCTGGGCGGGCTCCATAAATTCATGGTATGGGACAAACCGATCCTGACGGATTCCGGCGGATTTCAGGTGTTTTCTCTGGCAGGGCTCCGTAAGATCAAGGAAGAGGGCGTTTATTTCCATTCCCATATTGACGGACGCAAGATTTTCATGGGGCCGGAAGAAAGTATGCAGATCCAGTCCAATCTTGCTTCTACGATCGCCATGGCGTTTGATGAATGTGCACCGTCCAAGGCTGATCGCACTTATGTACAGAATTCCGTAGAACGTACAACACGCTGGCTTGCCCGCTGCAAGGCGGAGATGCAGCGGCTGAACCAGATGGATCGCACGATCAACAAAAATCAGCTCCTGTTTGGTATCAACCAGGGGGCTGTTTATGATGATATCCGTATCGATCATGCAAAGCGGATCGCAGAAATGGATCTGGATGGCTATGCGGTCGGAGGACTTGCTGTTGGTGAGACGCATGAGGAAATGTATCATATTATAGAGGAAACGGTTCCTTATCTGCCAAAGGATAAGCCAACCTATCTGATGGGTGTCGGAACACCGGCAAATATTCTGGAGGGTGTAGAGCGCGGTATTGATTTCTTTGACTGTGTATATCCTTCCCGGAACGGACGTCATGGCCATCTGTATACAAAGTTCGGCAAGATCAATCTGTTCAATGCAAAATATGAGCTGGATGAAAGACCGATCGAGGAAGGGTGTCAGTGCCCTGCCTGCAGAAGATATTCAAGGGCTTATATCCGCCATCTGTTAAAGGCAAAAGAAATGCTGGGCATGCGTCTTTGTGTGCTGCATAATCTGTATTTCTACAATCATCTGATGGAAGAGATCAGAAATGCACTCGATGAGGGCAGATTTGCCGCCTACAAGAAGGAAATGCTGGAAAGCATGGCGGCGGGCGGGCAGCAATAGGAAAAAATAGACTTGCAAGATCATGCTAATTTGTGTATGATAACTGTTAGCATATTTTATGTACAATTTAATCTGGAGGAAAAAACATGGGTATTTTATTATCTGAAACAGCATCATCCAATTCAATGTCAGGTGTAGTCCTGGTTGTATATCTTGTATTTATCGTTGGTTTTATCTATTTCTTAATGATCCGTCCACAGAAGAAGGAACAGAAGAAAATGAACGCTATGCTTTCCCAGCTTGCGATCGGCGACAGCGTTTTAACAACAAGTGGTTTTTACGGAATGGTAATTGATATCAATGATGACCAGGGTACTGTGATCGTTGAGTTCGGTAATAACAAAAACTGTCGTATCCCAATGAATAAGACAGCAATCGTACAGGTGGAAAAGCCTGACGCAGAATAAAAACGAAAAAGTAGATCCCGGGGCAGATAAATGATCACATTTATTTGCCCTTTTTCATGTAATAGGAAACTTCGTTCCTATTACAAAAGTATCTTATGATGCAGGCATATTGTGGAGGTAAAATATGTATAAAGAAATCGCAAAACTGATCATGTACGGCAATATGAAGGAGGATACGATCCTGGTAAAGCTCGGAGAGATCTTCCGCGCATTTGATGAGAAAACAGAAGACAAGGCACAGCTCATCCGTGATATTTATACGCAGCTCAAGCGTCTTTTGGAGGTCGCAACGGATTATGGTTTTGACCATAACCTGTGGCACAATTACCTGACATATCTGCTCATCACAAATGAAAATCCATTCAGCCTGACCTGTGAAAAGGTCGGCGCAAATGAAGGCAGCGTCAATATTTTTGCAAAAAATGATTTCCGGGTGTTCCGCAATCTGTTCTTCTTTGATTTCAAACCGATCGAGGAAGCACTTGGTATCCAGTGCTTCAGTATCCTGTCCGATTATCAGGCGATCGGCAAAAAGGAACTGATGTATAATAAAAATGTCAGTGAAAAGGTGCAGGCACTCAGTGAAAAGCTGGAGCAGACAAAGGATGAAAATGAATTTTTTGATGCTGTCACCGATTTTTACAAAGCCTACGGTGTCGGTATGTTCGGTCTGAACAAAGCATTCCGTCTGATCGATAAAGGACAGGGCGAGCCTGATTTTTATCCGATTAACAATCTGGATAAGGTCATGCTTGATGATCTTGTCGG
>DJNY01000003.1:3368-14947 GCA_002441865.1 Lachnospiraceae bacterium UBA6452
GGTGACAGCGGAACAGGTAAATCGACAAGTATCAAAGCAATCGTCAACCAGTATTATGACCAGGGACTCCGTATGATCGAGATCTACAAGCATCAGTTCAAGGATCTGTCCGGTGTGATCGCCCGGATCAAAAACAGAAATTACCGTTTTATCATCTATATGGACGATCTTTCTTTTGAGGAGTTTGAGATCGAATACAAATTCCTGAAGGCGGTTATTGAGGGCGGCGTGGAAACAAAACCGGAAAATATTCTGATCTATGCGACATCCAACCGCCGTCATCTGATCAAGGAAAACTGGAACGACAGAAATGATATGGAGCATACGCAGGATATGCACCGCAGTGATACGATGGAAGAGAAACTTTCTTTAGTGAACCGTTTTGGCGTGACGATCAGTTATACCAAGCCGACGCCGAAGGAATTCATGGATATCGTGATCACGCTGGCAAGAAAGCAGGGTATTACAATGCCCGATGAAGAACTGAAGAAAGAAGCCAATAAATGGGAGCTTTCCCACGGTGGTATCTCCGGCAGAACAGCCCAGCAGTTTGTCAACTATCTGGCAGGTATGACAGAATAACCGGAATGCATGAAATCTATATCAAATAGTTATATTATGTTCTTTTGTTATGAAATTGATTGATGTATACAAAGATATCATGTAAGATAGAACATAGGTTTATGTACGCACGCAGAAGCGGCAGAAATCAATGTATGGAGAAACTGGAGGAAGCAATATGAAATTGAATATTGTATGTATTCCGGGCGATGGGATCGGACCGGAGATCGTAACAGAAGCAAAGAAAGTATTAAAGAAGATAGAAGCAGTCTACGGACATGAAATGCAGTTTGAGGATATTTTAATGGGCGGAGCCTCCATCGATGTACACGGTGTTCCGCTGACAGACGAAGCGATCGCGACCGCAAAGGCTGCAGATGCTGTCCTGATGGGTTCCATCGGCGGTAACACACAGACTTCTCCGTGGTACAAATTAGAGCCGTCCAAAAGACCGGAAGCAGGGCTGTTAAAGATCAGGAAGGCACTGAATCTGTTTGCCAATCTGCGCCCGGCAGTTTTATATGAAGAGCTGGCTGCTGCCTGCCCGCTGAAGCAGGAGATCAGTGAAAAAGGCTTTGATATGATGATCATGCGTGAGCTGACCGGCGGTCTTTATTTCGGAGAACGTAAGACGGTAGAAGAAAACGGTGAGCTGAAAGCAATCGATACACTGACCTATTCCGAAAGCGAGATCAGAAGAATCGCCATCAAGGGCTTTGAGATTGCAATGAAGAGACGCAAAAAAGTCACAAGTGTAGATAAAGCAAATGTTCTGGATTCTTCCAGACTGTGGAGAAAGGTTGTGGAAGAGGTCGCTAAAGATTATCCGGAGGTAACTCTTGAACATATGCTGGTGGATAACTGTGCAATGCAGCTCGTCAAAGATCCGGGACAGTTTGATGTGATCCTGACAGAGAATATGTTCGGTGATATCTTATCGGATGAAGCAAGCATGGTAACAGGTTCCATCGGAATGCTTTCTTCCGCAAGCTTAAATGATACAAAATTCGGTCTGTATGAACCGAGCGGCGGCTCTGCACCGGATATCGCGGGAAAAGGCATTGCCAATCCGATCGCGACGATCCTGAGTGCTGCCATGATGCTGCGTTATACCTTTGATCTGGATGAAGAAGCATCTGCGATCGAGAAGGCGGTCAAGAAGGTACTGGAGGACGGTTATCGTACGATCGATATCATGCCACAGGATGAAGCTGGTAAGCAGAAGGTAACTCAGGTGGGCACAAAGGAAATGGGCGACCTGATCTGTGAAAGAATATAAAAGGAGATAAAGCTATGAGAAGTGATAATGTAAAAAAGGGAATGCAGCAGGCACCACACAGAAGTCTGTTCAATGCATTGGGATTTACCGAAGAAGAAATGAAAAAGCCGATGGTCGGTATTGTAAGCTCTTACAATGAGATCGTTCCGGGCCATATGAATCTGGATAAGATCGTAAATGCCGTAAAGCTTGGTGTAGCGGAAGCAGGCGGTGTTCCGGTCGTATTTCCGGCGATCGCAGTCTGTGACGGTATCGCAATGGGACATATCGGTATGAAATATTCGCTCGTTACAAGAGATCTGATCGCAGATTCCACAGAATGTATGGCACTGGCACATCAGTTTGATGCCCTTGTCATGGTGCCAAACTGTGATAAAAACGTACCGGGTCTTCTGATGGCTGCTGCCCGTATCAATGTACCGACTGTATTTGTTTCAGGCGGGCCGATGCTTGCAGGTCATGTCAAAGGACAGAAGAGAAGCTTATCTTCCATGTTTGAAGCTGTCGGTGCAAACGCAGCAGGCAAAATGACAGAAGAGGAAGTCAGGGAATTTGAGGAAAAGGTATGTCCGACCTGCGGTTCCTGCTCCGGTATGTATACGGCAAACTCCATGAACTGTCTGACAGAGGCACTTGGTATGGGGCTTCGCGGAAACGGAACGATCCCTGCTGTTTATTCCGAAAGAATCAAGCTTGCAAAGCATGCAGGTATGGCAGTTATGGAAATGCTCAAAAAAGATATCAGACCGAGAGATATCATGACAAAGGATGCAATCTTAAACGCACTGACAGTCGATATGGCGCTCGGATGTTCCACAAACTCCATGCTGCATCTGCCGGCGATCGCACATGAGATCGGTTTTGATTTTGATATTTCCTTTGCAAACCCGATCAGTGAAAAGACACCGAACCTCTGCCACCTTGCACCGGCAGGTCCTACTTACATGGAAGATCTGAATGAAGCAGGCGGTGTTTATGCGGTTATGAAAGAACTGGCTGATATCGGCCTTTTAAATCTTGACTGTATGACAGTTACAGGAAAAACGGTCGGCGAAAACATCAAGGATGCAGTCAATAAAAATGAAGAAGTCATCAGACCTGTTTCCAATCCATACAGTAAAACAGGCGGTCTTGCAGTCCTGAAGGGGAATCTGGCTCCGGACGGCAGTGTTGTAAAACGTTCCGCTGTAGTAGATGAAATGATGGTACATGAAGGCCCGGCGCGTGTCTTTGACTGTGAGGAAGATGCCATTGATGCGATCAAGAGCGGTAAGATCGTGAAGGGTGATGTGGTTGTGATCCGTTACGAAGGCCCGAAGGGCGGCCCGGGCATGAGAGAGATGCTGAATCCGACTTCTGCCATTGCAGGCATGGGACTTGGTTCCAGCGTTGCACTGATCACAGACGGACGATTCTCAGGTGCTTCCAGAGGTGCTTCCATCGGTCATGTTTCACCGGAAGCTGCTGTAGGAGGTCCTATCGCACTTGTCAAAGAGGGCGATATCATCAGGATCAACATTCCTGCCATGACGTTGGACGTGGATGTGTCCGATGAAGAAATGGAACAGAGAAGAAAAGAATGGGTTCCGAGAGAACCAAAGGTTACTACAGGCTATCTTTCCAGATACAGAGAGCTGGTAACAAGCGGTAACAGAGGCGCGATCTTAGAGGTACCAAAGAATAAATAAGCTACACTTGGAGGTATGATGATGCAGTTAACAGGGGCTGAAATCGTAATTGAATGTTTGAAGGAACAGGGGGTTGATACTGTCTTTGGTTATCCGGGCGGTACGATCTTAAATGTATATGATGCACTTTATAAACACGCGGATGAAATTACGCATATCCTGACATCACATGAGCAGGGAGCTGCGCATGCGGCAGACGGTTATGCACGGGCAACCGGCAAGGTCGGTGTCTGCATGGCAACAAGCGGTCCTGGTGCGACCAATCTGGTTACCGGTATTGCAACTGCATATATGGACAGTATTCCGATCGTGGCGATCACTGCAAACGTAAACTTACCGGCGCTTGGAAAGGATTCCTTCCAGGAGGTGGATATTGCCGGTGTGACAATGCCTATTACAAAGCACGGTTATATTGTAAAGGATATCAGGGTGCTGGCAGATACGATCCGCAAGGCGTTCCAGATCGCGCAGAGTGGCAGACCGGGGCCTGTTCTTGTTGATATCACAAAAGATGTTACGGCAAATACCTGCGAATATACATACCAGCCGGCAGTAAAACCGGTTTATGAGAATAAATACACAGAAGAAGAGCTGGATGAAGTTGTAAAGCTGATGGAGCAGGCAGAAAAACCATATATGTATATCGGTGGCGGCGTGATCCTGTCCGGTGCCAGTGAGCAGGTCAGAGAGCTGGCAAAGAAGCTGGACTGCCCGGTATGTGATACATTGATGGGTAAAGGCGCATTTGACGGCTATGATGATATGTATACGGGTATGATCGGTATGCACGGTACAAAGACATCCAATCTCGGTGTTTCCGAGTGTGATCTGCTGGTAGCGCTTGGTGCCCGTTTCTCCGACCGAGTGATCGGTGATCCGAAGACGTTCGCATCCAATGCAAAGATCATACATATTGATATCGATGCAGCAGAAGTCAATAAAAATATCCGGACAGATGCTTCCCTTGTCGGTGACCTCAAAGATGTGCTGGCAGAAGTAAACCAGAAGCTTTCCCAGAAGTCTCATCCGGAGTGGAAAGCGCATATACTGGATCTGAAGAAGAAATATCCGCTGGATTACAATCATGATGTGCTGACCTGCCCTTATGTGATCGAGCAGATCGACCGGGCAACAAAGGGAGAGGCGATCATTTCCACGGATGTCGGACAGCATCAGATGTGGGCTGCCCAGTATTATCATTATACAAAGCCGCGTACGTTCTTAAGTTCCGGCGGACTCGGAACAATGGGATATGGCCTGGGAGCCTGTATCGGAGCCAAAGTCGGATGCCCGGATAAGATCTGCATCAATATTGCGGGTGATGGCTGTTTCCGTATGAACATGAACGAACTGGCAACAGCAAGCCGTTATAATATCCCGATCATTCAGGTTGTGATCAATAATGCCGTACTCGGTATGGTACGTCAGTGGCAGACCTTGTTCTACGGTCAGCGGTATTCCCAGACCGTTCTGAAGGATAAAGTGGATTACTGCAAGGTGGCTGAGGCACTTGGCTGTCAGGCATATCGTGTAACCAAGAAAGAAGAAGTACTTCCTACGATCGAAAAGGCGATCGCAGCAAATGCACCGGTTCTGATCGAGTGCGTGATCGATCCGGACGATAAAGTATTCCCAATGGTTCCGGCGGGAAAACCGATTGATGAAGTATTCGACGAAAAGGATATGGAAAAATAAATTCTATGAAAAGAATTCTTATGATCTTATTTGTCATTCTGATCGTATTGCCTGCGGCGATCATAGGCGGCTGCTATGGTGCGATCCGCTTTCAGTACCGGGAGACATTTATGCCCGGTCTGTTTGTGAACGGTATTTATGCAGCAGATATGACCCCGCAGCAGATGAATGACAAGCTGAAAGAGAATGCGCTGCTTCCGACCTGCATCATTACGGATGCAGAGGGAGAAGAGCATTCTTTTTCGATGGAGGAGGCAGACTTTCGGGAAGATTATCTGGAAGAACTGCAAAATTTGCACAAAACCCAGTCTGTACTGAAATTTGTAAACTGGTTTCTGGAAAGCGGCAATGTTTCTTATCAGGAAAAACAGCTTCTGCCGGTTGTATCTTACGACCATAAAAAGCTGACGGCCTATCTGGACGGTTGCAGTTATCTGAAAGACAATTCAGAGGGCAAAAACAGAGTGATCGAGATCCGCAGGGATGCGGACGGCTATTATCTGTATGACGAGACGCAGAACCTGCTCAATCATGAGAAAGCGGTAAAAGCGATCGAAACGGCACTGGATGATCAGGAATATGAGATCGATCTGACAAAAGCGGACTGTTATGAGACTTTTGCCTATACGAGCCAGATGAAACAGACGCTTGCGCTCTGGGATGCACTGTCGCCATATATGAATGCGGAAATCACTTATAAGAGCAGTCAGGGAGATTATGTGATCGACCGGAAAAAAGTAAGTGATCTGCTGGCACAGGAAGACGGAGAGCTGCTTTTGGATGAAGCGGGAAAACCGTATCTGGATGAAAAACGGATGCAGGAGACGGTAAAAGAACTTGCAGAACATTTAAATACAGTCGGCAAGCCCAGATCTTTCCGGGCAACACGCGGCGTGACCGTTACGGTCGAAACAGGCACATACGGCTGCAGGATCGATGAAGAGGAAGAGCTTGCACATCTTTATGCCGCAGTGCCCGGCGGCAGAGTCGAGACAAGAACGCCGGTTTACAAACAGGTCAGCTATACGGGAATCGATGGACTGGATGATATCGGTTCCACCTACATAGAAGTCGATATGACAGATCAGATGATGTATTATTACGTAAATGGCAGGCAGGAGCTTTCCACGCCTGTTGTAACGGGAAATACAAGTCTTGGACGCGGAACACCGCAGAAGGTCTGCTATATTTATTTTAAACAGAGAAACCGTGTGCTGCGCGGAGAAGACTATGCAACACCGGTCAGCTACTGGATGGCGGTTTATGGCAATATCGGTATTCATGATGCAACCTGGCGGCGCAGATTCGGTGGCACTATTTATAAAACAGGCGGCTCTCACGGCTGTATCAATACACCGTTTGATGAGGTCAGTAAGCTGTACGATATGGCGGAGGTCGGAACCCCGGTCATTATTTTCTATTGACGCGGTGAAGTGAAAAAGGTAGAATAATTAAGATGTTTATAAAATAATCTGCCATATTTGGCAGAAACAGGAGGAGAAAAAAGTGTCTAGAGTTTATAACTTTTCGGCAGGTCCGGCAGTTTTACCTGAAGAAGTATTAAAAGAAGCTGCAGATGAAATGTTAGATTACAGAGGAACCGGTATGTCGGTTATGGAGATGAGCCACAGATCCAAAGCCTTCGATACCATTATCAAGGAAGCCGAATCGGATCTGAGAGAGCTTATGAACATTCCTGACAACTATAAAGTATTATTCCTGCAGGGTGGTGCAAGCCAGCAGTTTGCCATGATTCCGATGAACCTGATGAAAAACAGAAAAGCAGGTTATATCGTAACAGGCCAGTGGGCAAAGAAAGCTTATCAGGAAGCTAAGATCTACGGTGAAGCAATCGAGCTTGCTTCTTCCGCAGATAAGACATTCTCTTACATACCGGACTGCTCCGATCTGGATATTCCGGAAGATCTTGATTACGTCTATATTTGCGAAAATAATACCATTTACGGTACAAAATACAAAAAGCTCCCGAACACAAAGGGACATACACTCGTAGCGGATGTTTCATCCTGCTTCTTATCAGAGCCTGTTGATGTGACAAAATATGGCGTGATCTATGGCGGCGTACAGAAAAATATCGGCCCTGCAGGTGTTGTTATCGTGATCATCAGAGAAGATCTGATCACAGAAGATGTCCTGCCTGGTACACCAACCATGTTAAGATATAAGATCCATGCAGACGCACAGTCTCTGTACAATACACCACCGGCTTACGGTATTTATATCTGCGGTAAGGTATTTAAATGGCTCAAGAAGATGGGCGGTCTGGAAGTCATGAAGGAACGCAACGAAAAGAAGGCAAAAGTGCTGTATGATTTCCTTGACGAGAGCAAGTTGTTCAAAGGAACTGTTGTAAAGGAAGACAGATCCCTGATGAACGTACCGTTCGTAACAGGTGATGCAGATCTGGATGCCAAATTTGTAAAAGAAGCAAAAGAAGCCGGTTTTGAAAACCTGAAGGGTCACAGAACAGTCGGTGGTATGCGCGCATCCATCTACAATGCAATGCCATATGAAGGTGTTGTAAAGCTGGTAGAGTTTATGAAGAAATTCGAAGCAGAGAACTTAAAATAAAACGAGCAGAAAAGAGGAATTTTTATGTTTCAGTATTATTGCTTAAATCCGATCGCGCAGGTTGGACTGGACGGTTTCGGTGCAGATTATAAAAAAACAGAAGATATCAATGAAGCGGATGGTGTTTTAGTCAGAAGCGCAGCCATGCATGATATGGAGCTGCCTGAAAAGCTGCTTGCTGTCGCAAGAGCAGGTGCAGGTGTCAATAATATCCCACTTGATAAATGTGCGGAAAAAGGTATCGTCGTGTTCAATACACCGGGTGCAAATGCAAATGGTGTAAAGGAACTTGTACTGGCAGGTATGCTGCTTGCAAGCCGTGATATCGTCGGTGGTATCGAATGGGTAAAATCTGATAAAGACGATGAAGGTATTGCAAAAGCACAGGAAAAAGAAAAGAAGAAATTTGCAGGTACTGAGATCGCGGGCAAAAAGCTTGGTGTGATCGGTCTTGGCGCAATCGGTGTCAAGGTTGCAAATGCTGCCATCCACTTAGGCATGGAAGTATATGGCTATGATCCGTATTTATCCGTAAATGCAGCGTGGAATCTGAACCGCAGTGTAAAGCATGTGTTAAATGTAGAAGAGATTTATGCGGAATGTGATTTCATCACGATCCATGTACCGCTTCTGGATTCCACAAAGGGTATGATCAATGCAGAAGCTATTTCCATGATGAAGGATGGCGTAGTGATCCTGAACTATGCGAGAGACGTTTTAGTGGATGAGTCTGCTGTATTAAAGGCAATCGAGTCCGGTAAGGTAAAGAAATATATGACAGACTTTGCAAATCCGACTGTTGCAGGTCAGCCGGGCTGTATCGTAACACCACATCTTGGAGCTTCTACAGAAGAGTCCGAAGATAACTGTGCAGTCATGGCTGTTGCAGAGCTTTCCGATTATCTCGAAAACGGTAATATCAAAAACAGCGTCAACTATCCGGCACTTGATATGGGTGTCTGCGCACAGGCAAGCCGTGTAGCGATCTTCCATAAGAATGTTGCAAACATGATCACAAAGTTTACAGCAACATTTGGAGATCAGGGCATGAACATCACCGATATGATGAACAAATCCAGAGGTGAAGTTGCCTACACAATGATGGATTTAGAGCAGCCTGTTACAGAAGATATGGTTGAGAAGCTGAAGAGCATCGAAGGCGTATTCCGTGTTCGTGTGGTAAAATAGATGCTCTTATAAATTAATAAAAATAATACGCAGGAAGCCTTATATAAACGCAATCACGTTTGCCTATCCTGCGATTTATCTCGTTCCCATTTTACCGGGCTCCCGTCACGGGAACCACCGAGCATGCAAAATCGGTTTCACCGATGCTCGGTGGCTACATAATGGATTTGACAAGCAAATCCATTACATTTCATTAATACTCCGTGATCGCTCGCTCCGGTAAAGGGAACGATAAATCTCGGTCGGCTACACTATCGATTGCTTTTATATAAGGCTTCCTGCTTTATTGTTCTATAAATATTGCCAGTCATTTATATTTTTTACTTTTTTTACATAGTTAAATGTATACAGAAAATGGGTATTTCCTATAATGAGCAATCGATAGCGTAGACGACCGAGATTTGCAAAGCATTTGCCGTGCGTAGAGATCACCACGCTTTTTGGTGGCTGGAGCACGTGCAATATATGCTTTGACAAATCGCAGGGTAGTCAAGCGTGATTGCGGTTATAGGAAATACCCATTTGTGATATATGATATCATGTTTTAAACCCTACATTTTGAGCAACGAGCCAAGATCTACGGTGTCCGCCTGCTCCTTGGCAGCTTTCTCTGCAGCAGCCTGCGAGGAAAGATCCATATAACGGACGAGCACGTCGGAAATTTCACATCCGTCTTCTTTGGCGATCTTCATAAATATCGGTTTCAATTTATCAATCTGCTGCGAAGTAGTGGCAGTCGCACGCTGATTCGGATCACTGTTGATCGATTTTTTATTGATATAAGCAGTGATACGATCTAAAAATGCCTGATCTTCTTTTGTCATAACAAACCATCCTTTCTTTGTGAAACACATCTTATCATTTTTCACATGCACTGTCAAAAAAGTTTACTTACCATACCAAATTTGCTATACTATACATGTTATATAAATTTATTACTTACAGGAGAACATGCACATGGCAGACATCAAACCATTTTGCAGTATCAGACCGGGAAAGGGATTGGAAGCGAAGGTAGCAGCACTTCCGTATGACGTCTATAACAGACAGGAAGCCAAAGAAGCTGTGAAAGGCAATCCACTTTCCTTTTTAAATATTGACAGAGCTGAAACGGGGCTTGCAGACGAGGTGGATACCTATGATCCACAGGTATACGAGCGGGCGCAGCAGCTTTTAAACAGCCAGATCGCAGACGGAACTTATATCCGGGATGAAGAGCCGTGTTATTACTTATATGAGCTGACAATGCAGGGAAGAAGCCAGACAGGTATCGTAGCCTGTGCAAGTGTGGATGATTATCTGTCAGGCGTGATCATGAAGCATGAAAATACACGTGCGGAAAAAGAAGCGGACAGGATCCGTCATGTGGATATGCTTTCTGCCCAGACGGGGCCGATTTTCCTGGCATACCGGACGGATACGGCGCTGGAGCGGATCAAGCAAGCAGAAAAACAGAACACGCCTTATGCGGATTTTACTTCTGAAGACGGAGTCAGACACCGGATGTGGCAGATCACGGACACTGACCGGATCAGTCAAATTCGGAAATGCTTTGCAGATATGGATAAAATCTACATTGCGGATGGGCATCATCGCTGTGCTTCCGCAGTGAAAGTATCTTTGAAACGCCGCGCGGAAAATCCGGGATATACGGGAAAAGAAGAGTTTAACTATTTCCTTTCCGTTTTATTTGCGGATTCAGAGCTGCATATCATGGATTATAACAGAGTGGTAAAGGATCTGAACGGGCTTTCGCCGGAAGCATTTCTGGAGAAGGTCAGAGAGAAATTTACAGTACAGCTGAATGGTGATGGATCGAAAGCAGTACATTGTGACCGGAAGGGCATGTTTGGCATGTATCTGGAAGATCGCTGGTATGTCCTTAAGCAGATCGGGCAGAGAAGTCAAGATCCTGTGGAGGCTCTGGATGTTTCTGTATTACAGAATGAGCTTCTGGCACCGATTTTAAATATCCAGGATCCGAAAACCGATAACCGCATCGATTTTGTGGGAGGCATACGCGGGCTGGCAGAGCTGGAGCGGCGCTGCCATACAGACTGCAGGGTGGCTTTCTGCCTGTATCCGACTTCCATGGAGGAACTGTTTGCCGTGGCAGATGCAGACCGTCTGATGCCGCCAAAATCCACATGGTTTGAACCGAAGCTGCGGAGCGGATTGTTTATACATAAAATATAATAGTTTCAAATTGATAAATAGCAGAGGCATTTGATGCAATGAAATGGGAGGACATTACATGACAAAGAAATTATATAAACTGATGAACTGGGCAGATGTGGAAGGCATCGTGTATGCGGAGGAAGATGATCCGCACAGATTACTTGGTCCTCATGTCAGAGGCATGAATACATTGATCCAGTTTTTTTATCCGGGTGCAGTCAGCGCTGTGATCGTGATCGGTAAAAACAGATATGCCATGGAGCTTGCGGATGAAGAGGGGTATTTCGCCGCACTTGTTCCAAAGGCAGAGAAAACAGATTGTTATACCGTAGAAGTCCGTATGCAGGACGGTCAGATCAGGGAAGTATGTGATCCTTATTGTTTTGAACCTGTGATCA
>DJNY01000087.1 GCA_002441865.1 Lachnospiraceae bacterium UBA6452
GAAAGTGGAAAAGAAATCACATACCGCATTATCGGAGAAGGACTACTGATCGGAGAAGCCGCCTTTCTGAGCCACTTACAACAGGCAACCATATCGGCTGTTACGGATACTGCGCTGATCACCTGTCCCATTCAGTCACTCTATCCGTACATTTCCAAGCACAGCGAACTGAACCGGGTCATTTTTGAACTGTTGACTGAGAATTACACGGCACTATGCAATCAGATCAAACGGCTTACGATCAATGACAGTGCCAAAAGAGTTGCCAGCTATCTGCTCGACCTGACAAAGCAGGATCAGAAAGATCTGGGCATCATTGACCACACACTTCCTTATACGCAGGAGGAACTTGCCGTCTGTCTGAATCTGCACCGCACCACAGTTGCAAGAGTACTTTCCGATTTTTCCAAAAGAGGGCTTGTCCGCCTGCAATACAGGAAAATACAGGTCCTTGACAGGGAAGGGCTGCGTGCCATATAACTGATGATCCGATTCCATTCTACCGTTTTTCCCATTCATCCATATACGCAGCCGTTTTCTGCATGATATCCCGCATGATCAGAAGATCCTGCTCCACATCTCCCGTTTCCATCGAGTGATCTGCGTGCTCCGTCAGGTACAGCGGCAGATTTCTCTGCCTGCACGCTGCCTTGATCTTCTCCGTCTCTGCCCATGGATCTGCCGTTCCATGAAATACAATTCCGGTCTGTCCGATCGCGTCAAATGACTCCACTACCGGCGTATAATAAATCTGCCCGGGGGTGATCGCATACTTTTTTGCATAAGTTGCTGCCACAGCGGTTCCGACACTTTTGGAAATAAAAAGCACTTCGTCATAAGCTGCAAAATTGATTCCCGCAAGCTGCTCCGCCGCATAGGTAAACGCCAGTTCAAAAGCCTTGCGCATCTTCTCTGTATTCCCTTTCACGCCTGAGGGCAATGTTCCGTATTTCACCTCTACGATTTCATATTCCCGCTTTCTTGCCAGCTTTTTACTGTAATATAACAATGGTTTGTCTGTATGATAACCGATCCCCGGAAACAGCACAGCAATCTTCTTTTTCATATCTGAGTTCCTCCCTTCGTCACTTTTTCGTGCATATCGCGATTTTAAAAATGCCAGGGCAGGTATGCTGCCCCGATCGCCAGCAGCACCGCCGGAAGCATATTTGCAACTTTTACCTTTTTGCCCCAGACCAGATTGATACCGATACAGAAGATCAGCACTGACCCGATGAGTGATAAATAAGTCAGCGCCGTCTTTGTCATAACAGGCGAAACCAGCTTTGCAAGCAATGTAATACAGCCCTCAAAAACAAAGACGGGGATTGCAGAAAAAGCTGCTCCCTTTCCCATGGAAGATGTCATAACAGCAACAATAATAAAATCCAGAACCGATTTGACCGCAAGCGTGGAATAATCACCAAGAAGTCCATCCTGGATCGCACCGACGATCGCCATAGCACCGATCGATACGGTAAGAGATGCTGTAACAAATGCATTGACAAAACCGGCATCACCGCTGTTTCCGGTTTTTCTCTTCAGCCATTCTCCGAACTGTTCAAACCCGTTTTCGATACCGATCAGTTCTCCGATCATCGTGCCAAGCGCCAGGCAGAGCACAACCAGCATGGATTTCCCACTGCTGATCGTAGAGCCGTCTATTTGCAGCATACCTTCCATCGCACCGGCGATCGCGATAAAAAGGACACTGACACCACAGGCCTTATTTACTGATTCCTGCTGCTCCTGCCTGAATAATTTTCCCGTAAAATGCCCCGTGATGCCTCCTGCCACTATACTGACACTGTTGATTACTGTTCCCAATCCTATCATTTTGATTCCCTTCATATGTAGATTCAAGTTATACTTCTTCTGATTTCACACACGTATTGTAACATTCTCCGGCTCATTTTTCACGGACTTCCTGCAAATTTCGCGTATTTTACCATATAAAATTATTTACTGTTTCTCTGTTTCCGGGCGATTACCAGATTTTCATAATATGCTGCGCCAGCAGGAAGCACATACTCTCTTTCTTACAAATACCTTCCGGTAATGCTGTTTTCATTATGCTTTATCTCCTGCGGTGTTCCGCTTGCCACAATACGGCCGCCGGCCTCTCCGCCGCCCGGTCCCATATCGATCACATAATCTGCGTTCCGGATTACATCGAGATCATGTTCAATAACGATGACAGTCGCGCCATGGTCTAAAAGTGCCTGAAAAACACCGAGCAGCACCTGCACATCCAGCGGATGCAGCCCAATGGACGGCTCATCAAATACGAAAACGGAATCCTCCTGCGTTTTACCGATCTCGCTTGCCAGCTTCAGGCGCTGTGCTTCTCCACCGGACAGACTGGGCGTTTCCTCGCCGAGTGTCAGATAGCCAAGGCCAAGCTGTTTTAAAATACGCAGCTTCTGACTGACATTTTTCATGTCCTTGCAAAATGTAAGAGCAGAATTGACGTCCATATCCATGAGTTCCGGTAAGGAAACACTTACGCCAGACTGATTTGTGAGCTTTACATCATAAGCTGCTTTTGCATAACGCGAGCCACGGCAATCCGGGCATGGGATATTCACATCCGGCAAAAACTGGACATCCAGGCTGACAACACCGGTTCCATCACAGCCCGGGCAGCGCAGAGAACCTGTATTATAGGAAAAGTCACTTGCCTTGTAGCCTTTCTCCCTGGCACCTTCAGATTTTGCGTAAAGTTTTCGCAGTTCATCGTGAGCACCCGCATAGGTAGCAACTGTAGAACGGACATTAATACCGATCGGTGTTGCATCGATCAGCTTGATATGCCGGATTCCTTCAGCAGTGATCGCGCGGATATGACCGGGCTGCGCCTGTCCACTGATATTGGCATCCAATGCCGGAACAAGACTTTCGAGTACCATCGTTGTCTTACCGGAACCGGATACCCCGGTCACAACAGTAAGCCTGCCTTTTGGAATATCCACCTCTAACGGCTTTACTGTATGGATCTGTGTTGTAGACAAATGAATGGACCCCTTTGCAAACAATTCTTCCTTTGCAGCGCAGCATCTCAGCTTTGTTTCTGCCCTTCCGGAAAAAAATACCCCGATCTGTGAAACTGGGTTTTCTTCTATCGCAGGGATCGTCCCCTGCGCGATCACATAACCGCCCTTTGTACCGGCCTGTGGTCCCATTTCCACGATCCAGTCAGCTTCCTTGAGGATCTGTGTGTCATGATCGACCAGAATCACAGAGTTACCGTCTGCTACCAGATCATGCATCACACCCGTCAGTCCCACAATGTTAGACGGATGCAACCCAATGGAAGGTTCATCCAGCACATAAAGCACACCTGTCGTCCGGTTGCGGACAGCACGGGCAAGCTGCATCCGCTGGCGTTCCCCGGTAGAAAGTGTAGCTGCGGAGCGGTCCAGCGTCAGATAGCCCAGTCCCAGATCCAGCAGCCGCTTTGCCGTGTTTTCAAACGCATCACAAATACTTTCCGCCATAGGACGCATTTCCTCCGGCAGACTTTCCGGAACATGCGCCACCCACGCTGTCAGCTCAGAAAGTGTCATGGTACATGCTTCATCCAGGGAGATCCCCTGCAGCTTTGGTGCTCGCGCCGCATCGGAAAGACGGGTTCCGTGACACGCCGGGCAGATATCTTCTTTCAGAAACTTCTCTACACGTTTCATGCCTTTTTCGTCCTTGACCTTAGCAAGCGCATTTTCCACGGTATAAACTGCATTGTAGTAGGTAAAATCGAGTTCTCCCGCCTGATTGGATTTTTTTGCCTTGTAAAAAATATGCTTCTTTTCTGCCGGGCCATGATAGACGATCTCTTTCTCCTCCGCTGTCAGTTCACGAAACGGTACATTTGTACGCACACCCATTTCGCGGCAGACATCTGTCATGAGTGACCACATCAGGCTGTTCCATGGCGCAACCGCTCCCTCATCAATGCTGAGCGAATCATCCGGTACAAGGCTCTCTATATTGACAGTCCTGATGCTGCCTGTTCCGCCACACTTCTGGCAGGCGCCCTGCGAATTAAATGCCAGTTCTTCCGCAGATGGTGCATAAAAATGTGCGCCGCAATCCGGGCAGACAAGCTCTTTTCCTGCTGCAACTGCCAGCGTCGGTTCCAGATAATGCCCATTCGGGCAGCGATGGCTGGCAAGCCGGGAATACATGAGACGTAAGCTGTTCAATAATTCCGTTCCCGTTCCAAACGTGCTGCGGATTCCCGGAACGCCCGGACGCTGATGAAGTGCCAGTGCAGCAGGCACATACAGCACTTCGTCCACACTTGCTTTCGACGCCTGTGTCATTCTGCGGCGGGTATAGGTAGAAAGTGCTTCCAGATAGCGGCGGGAACCCTCTGCATACAGCACACCCAGTGCCAGTGAGGATTTACCTGATCCGGATACGCCCGCGATCCCCACGATCTTTCCAAGCGGAATATCTACATCAATATTTTTCAGGTTGTGGACTTTTGCGCCACGGACAAGCATTTTATCTATCATCGTTTCTCCATCCATTTCCAGTTTTTACAGTGCCTTTGTATATTTTCTGATCTCGATGGCAGCAGGATTTCTTCTTTTTGCATGCCATAAAAAACGGATAAGAAACAGACATCTCAGTCTGTCTCTTATCCGGCTATCGTTTCTCTGAACCACTCGCCCTCCGAGTCAGCAATCGCATTGTAGCATACTCTTTTTGGAAGTGCAAGCGCCAAAGTTCTATTTTACACAGTCCATGATCAGCTTCCGACATTTGTCGTATCCAAGCTGTGAACTGTTTAATGACAGCGTATAATTGCCTGCCCTGCCCCATTTCTGATCGGTATAAAAATTGTAATTTGTCATACGGCGTTTATCAATATCTGCCATCATTTTTACTGCCTCAGCTTCTGTAACGCTGTATAACCTGCAGATTCGTTCTGTTTTTTCATGCAGATCTCCATGGATAAAGACATTGAGAACATCCGCTCTGCCATGCAGGATAAAATCCGCATTCCGCCCTATGATCACGCAGCTTTCCTTTTCCGCAATTTCCAGAATGACTTTTCTCTGTGCCTCATATACCAGATCCTCCACTGACTTCCCCGTACTGTCACGTCCTGCAAATGCATAGGCAAACAATCCTTTCTTTGGGGATAATTCTGCATGTTCCCGGATATACTCCGGCGAAAAGCCTGACTGCTCGGCGATCTGTCCGATGATGTCTTTGTCATAATATTTCATTCCGAGTTTCTTTGCCACTTCTTCGCCGATAAAGCGTCCGCCGCTTCCAAACTCTCTGCTGATCGTAATAATTTTCGCTGCCATCTTAATTCCTCCCTATTTTAAACTGTCAACTTTCGTCTTTCTGATTCTCTTTAAAAATACATAGCCTGCCAGACACGCTATCAGTTCTGTGATCGGAAATGCCCACCAGATAAGCGACACACCTGCCTGTCCGTTTTTGACGATTACGGAAAAGATTCCTGCCAGTGGCAGTATGATGACAAACTGTCTGAGCAGCGAGATCACAAGGGATTCCATGCCACCGTTCAGTGCCTGATAAATTCCCTGATAGGCAACGTTAATGCCTGCAAAAATAAAGCTGATCGAAATGACCCGCATCGCTCCTATAAAATAAATTCTGGATTGTCCGGCATTAAATAATGCCGCAAACGCTCCCGGAAAGAGCTCTGTGATTGCTATGCCAATGACCATAAGAACCGCCGTATAAATAAGACCATATCTGATACCATCCTGGATTCTCTTTTTGCTGTGCATTCCGTATGCAAATGCAATGATCGGCGTGATCGCATCACGCAGTCCGAAGGCAAGAAACAATACAAACTGCTGTACCTTATAAAACAAGCCATATGCCGTCTGTGCGGCCGGATTGAATTTCAGGATCAGATTCATCACATATACCATAACAGACATAAGTGCCTGTGCGATGATCGCCGGAAGTCCGATCGCATAGATTTCTTTTATGATCGCTGCATCCGGTTTCATGTAGCTTACTCCATGTGCAAACTCTTTATTTAATTTCACATGGAAAACAAAGAGAAACACTGCTGATGCGATCTGTCCGATCACAGTCGCGTAAGCAGCCCCTTCCACACCCATTTCCGGAACAGGTCCGATCCCATAGATCATGACCGGATCAAGGATGATATTGATCACTGCACCTGCGACCTGTCC
>DJNY01000034.1 GCA_002441865.1 Lachnospiraceae bacterium UBA6452
AGATCGGAATGGTCGTAAAGTCGGAAAACCGTTGTTATTATGATGTAATGGAGATAGCGGATCTTCTGACGGAAATTACGCATAAGTCGATGCTTCCCGTGGGAGGACATGCTTATATACATGGAGAACCGGTAGTAGTCTGTTTTCAGGAAGAAGCGACTTACCGGATCTTTGGTGGTTTTGCAAAGGCAACAAAAGAAGGAGAAGAGGTGTCCGGAGACAACTATATTCTGCGGGAATTCGGAGACGGTACATATCTTGCTGCGATCGCGGATGGCATGGGAAGCGGAGCATTGGCGGGGGAGGACAGTGAAAGAACATTGTCTTTGGTGGAAAAGTACATAGAATCTTCCCTGCCTCTGCGGGACTGTATCCGGGCATGCAATGAGCTTTTCTTTATGAACCGGGAAGAAGAGCGGACAGTATCTCTGGATCTGATGGAGCTGAACCAGTATACGGGAGAATGTCATTTTTATAAGTGTGGTGCAAGTGCATCCTACTGGATCAGACATGGGCAGATCCATGAAATTGCCGCAGACAGACAGCCACTCGGCCTGTCACCTGCGCCGTCGGAATTTGATGAGGTGCTGTATCTGGAATCCGGAGATACCGTTATTCTGTTGTCTGATGGCATCGCAGAAGAATTTTATGAAAGCCCGGAACTTCTGCGGGCAGGGATGGAGCGGCTGAAGACGGAAAATCCGACAGATCTTGCAACTGGCATTCTGGAACTGGCGATCAAAGCAGCAGGTGCGATCCGGGACGATATGACAGTGCTTGTTGTTTCCCTGTATCAGGAGGATGCCTGACTTTATTGCATTTTCTGCCGAAAAAAGCTATATTTACTGTATGAAGAATACAGCGCTTGAAAAGAAAAAGGAAATAGAGGAAAAGGTGCTTTCTTATGTAGAAAAGCATCATATGCTGACAGCGGGTGATCATGTGCTCTGCGGTCTGAGCGGCGGCGCAGATTCGGTCTGCCTTTTGTATCTGCTGCTCGCTATCAAAAAGCACATACCGATCACGATCACAGCCGTGCATGTCAATCACAGACTGCGGGAAGAGGCAGATGCGGATGAGACATTTGCAAAAGAGCTCTGCAGTAAGCTGGAACTTCCCTTTTACCGGGAAGAGGCAGATGTAAAAGCACTGGCAAAGGCAGAGGGCATGACACTTGAAGAAGCGGGCAGAATGGCGCGGTATCAGATCTTTGCGCAGCTTGCAAGTAAGCTGAAGGCAACCAAAATCGCTGTGGCGCATCATGCGAACGATCAGGCGGAAACACTGCTGTTTCATCTTTGCAGGGGCAGTGGACTGACAGGTCTTGTCGGAATGCGTCCGGTCAGGGAGCAGATCATCAGACCGCTTTTGTGCTTAAAAAGGGAAGAGATCGAAGTATATTTACAGGCAGTCGGGCAAGGCTATGTGACAGATGCGACAAATGCGGACAGTACTTTTGCCAGAAATGCATTGCGTAATCAGGTGATCCCTGTTCTGGAGGAAAAAGTCAGCAGCGGAAGTGTAGCGCATATGGGACAGATGGCGGAGATCGCAGGGCTTGCATGCGATTATCTGGAGGACTGCCTGCAGAAAGAGCTGGAAAGATGTACAAAAACGGAGGAAGGGGATAACGGAAGTTGTCTGAAGCTGATCCTTCCTGCGTTTGATATGCTGCATCCTTATATGAAAGGACAGGTGCTGCTTGCCTGTCTGGCAGAAATGTCGGGCAGCAGAAAGGATCTGGCAAATGTGCATGTACAGGCGCTTTTATCCCTTTGTGGGAAACAGGTGGGCAGCAGGCTGGATCTGCCATATGGGATCTTGGCGTATCGCAGCTATGACAGCATCTGCTTTGTGAAAAAAGGACAAAAACAGGCGGATTTTTTTGAAAGAGGGATCAGACTGACGGATGGCGTGGAGAGCCGTATTACGCTGCCCGGAGGGAAAAATCTTCTGCTTCTGCTGCGGGAAGTACCGCAGGCGGGGATTTCCATGGAAAATATACCGCGAAAAGCATATACGAAATGGATTGATTATGATAAAATAATTGGGTCTTTGGTGATCCGCAGTCCGCAGGCTGATGATTTTTTCTATTTCAGTGATAAGAATCGCAAGCTTGTCAAAGACTATATGGTAAATGAGAAGATTCCGAAAGAGGACAGAGAAAAACAGCTGCTGCTTATGGATGGCTCCCATATGGTCTATTTTTTGGGACGCAGGATCAGCAATTATTACAAGGTAACGGAAGATACCCGTCATATATTAGAAATTACAGTTACAGGAGGATAAAAATGGCTGAAAAAATCAGAGTAATGATTCCGGAAGATAAGGTAGATGCCAGAATCAAGGAGATCGGTGAAGAGATCAGTAAACAATACGAAGGAGAGGAAGTACATCTGATCTGCGTACTGCGCGGCGGAAGCTTCTTTATGTGTGAGCTTGCAAAACGGATCACAGTTCCGGTAACACTCGACTTTATGTCTGTTTCCAGCTATGGCATGGATACAAAATCAAGCGGTGTTGTAAAGATCGTAAAGGATCTGGATGATTCCATCAAGGGTAAGAACGTGATCGTTGTGGAAGATGTTGTGGATTCGGGACGTACACTCAGCTATCTGCTGGATATGCTCAAAGACAGGGGACCAAAGAGCCTGCGTCTGTGTACGCTCTTAGACAAACCGGAAAGACGTGTTGTACAGGTGCATGTGGATTATACAGGCTTTGAGATCCCGGACGAGTTTGTTGTAGGTTACGGGCTGGATTATGCACAGAAGTATCGTAATCTGCCTTACATCGGTGTTGTGGAGCTGGATGAAGCTGCAAAATAACACAGGCAGGAAAGGATTTAACTATGAACGGAAACAGAACAAGAGGAATGGGCGGTTCGCTCATCCTGATATTGCTTTTGCTGGGACTTGTGATCTGGATCTCCAGTATGCGCAGTTCCGAGACGGGCTATAACTGGAATGATTTTATGGCAGATTATGAAGCAGATCAGATCAGCTCGGCGGTTATTAAGCCCAATGCAGAAGTACCGACGGGCAGTGTTATCTTTCAGCTTAAGGACGGTTCGTCCAGAGAGCTGTTTGTTTCGGATGTCACAGTGATTGAAGAATATATGCATCAGAAAAATGTGGAAGTTGTCATGCATGATATGCCGAGTGAAAACTGGTTTTTATACTATGTGCTTCCGATCCTGATCGTTTTTATCGTTTTTATATTCTTTTTCTCGCTGATGAATGCACAGGCAAACGGTGGCGGCGGTGCTTCCAGTAAGATGATGAATTTCGGAAAATCCAGAGCACGTATGACGACCGGCGGAGATGTGCAGATCACGCTTAAGGATGTTGCAGGTCTGAAGGAAGAAAAAGAAGAACTGGAAGAGATCGTTGAATTTCTGAAAAATCCGGGTAAATTTACAAAGGTTGGTTCCAGAGTGCCAAAAGGTGTTCTGTTAGAGGGACCTCCCGGAACCGGTAAGACGATGCTTGCAAAAGCGATCGCCGGAGAAGCACAAGTTCCGTTTTTCTCCATTTCGGGGTCTGACTTTGTGGAAATGTTTGTCGGTGTCGGCGCATCCCGTGTCAGAGATCTGTTTGAAAATGCAAAGAAAAACCATCCGTGTATCATTTTTATCGATGAGATCGATGCTGTTGCAAGACAGCGTGGAACCGGTATGGGAGGCGGTCATGATGAAAGAGAACAGACCTTGAACCAGCTTCTCGTGGAAATGGATGGTTTTGGTGTCAATGAAGGTATTATTGTCCTGGCAGCGACAAACCGCGTGGATATTCTTGACCATGCGATCCTGCGTCCGGGACGATTTGACAGAAAGATCAGTGTCGGCAGACCGGATATCGGTGGCAGAGAGGCCATTTTGAAAGTCCATGCCAAGAATAAACCGCTTGCGGAAGATGTGGATCTGAAGCAGATCGCGCAGACGACAGCAGGCTTTACCGGAGCTGATCTGGAAAATCTTCTGAATGAAGCTGCGATCATTGCGGCAAAGGAAGACAGAAACTTTATCCAGCAGGAAGATATCAAACGGGCATTTATCAAAGTGGGGATCGGCGCAGAAAAGAAGAGCCGCATCATTTCCCCGAAGGAAAGAAAGATCACGGCATATCACGAAGCTGGTCATGCGATCCTGTTCCATGTCCTTCCGGATGTGGGTCCGGTCTATACCGTATCCATTATTCCGACCGGCGTCGGTGCAGCGGGTTATACCATGCCTCTGCCGGAGCGAGATGATATGTTTATGACAAAGGGCAGAATGCTGCAGGATATCATGGTAGATCTGGGAGGCCGTATTGCGGAAGAGCTGATCTTCGATGATATTACGACAGGTGCTTCCAATGATATCAAACAGGCAACCAATGAAGCACGCAAGATGGTAAC
>DJNY01000214.1:0-4466 GCA_002441865.1 Lachnospiraceae bacterium UBA6452
GCTAAAGTGGGGGCGATACAGGGCAGGATCGATCCTGCATTTGAAAAGAGTGCAGTACTGGTTTTCTGCGCGGATAATGGGATCGTAGAAGAACATATCAGCCAGTCGGGGCAGGAAGTAACTGCCATTTGTGCGGAGAATATCGCAGCAGGAAAGACTGCGGTTGGTGCTATGGCGGCGATGATCCGGGCGGACGTAACAGCTGTGAACGTGGGAATAGCAAATCCAGTATCAGATGCAGTTTTGCCGGTCTGCGTCAGGAAGGGAACGCGAAACTTCCTGAAGGAGCCTGCGATGACCGAGGCAGAGTTATATCAGGCAATGCAGGCAGGAATGGATCTGGTGCTTGCGTGGAAGCAGAAGGGGTATCAGCTTTTGGGGATTGGCGAGATGGGGATCGGCAATACCACAACAAGTGCAGCTATGGCAGCAGCCATGCTGGGGCTTGGTGCAGATATAGTAACAGGCAAAGGGGCAGGACTGGATGAGCAGGGACTTATTCATAAAAAAGAAGTGATAGAACAGGCTCTTTTGCAGTATGGGCTGCGGGAAGCAGATACATTTACCATTTTACAGACGGTCGGTGGACTGGATATAGCGGCTATGGCAGGTGCGATCATCGGCGGAGCTGTATATCATATGCCGATCGTGCTTGATGGGGTGATCAGTCTGGTGGCAGCACTGGCGGCGGAGCGGCTGGTGCCAAATGTCAGAGAATTTCTGATCCCGTCGCATAGAAGCAAAGAGCCTGCGGCAGAAAAGATTTGTGAAAAGCTGCAGCTGGATCCCGTGATCGATGCCAGGATGGCAGTGGGAGAAGGAACAGGCGCTGTTATGATGCTGACACTTTTAAAGCAGGCAGTACTGGTATATCAGAGCTGTAATTCCTTTGAAGCAGCAGGAGTAGAGCAATATGAGCGATATACGGAATAGGTCAGATTTTACAAAAAAAAGTCATATTGTATTGATAACCGGTGGCAGCGGCAGTGGAAAAAGTGCCTTTGCAGAAAAACTTGTCTTAGAGCAACCGGTGGAAAATCGTTACTATCTGGCAACTATGCAGGTATACGGGGCTGAAGGCAGGGAGCGTGTTATGCGCCATCGTCAGATGCGGCAGGGAAAAGGTTTTGAAACGCTGGAGCATCCGACAGATGCTGCAGACTGCATCGGGCAGATCCCCAGCCCGTCAGAAGCGGTGGTTTTGCTGGAATGTATGTCAAATCTGGTAGCAAATGAAATGTTTACAGAGACCGGAACAATACAGCAGGAGCTTGTAATCCAAAAGATCACACAGCATATGCAGAAGTTGTTTGATGCTGCCGGTCATGTCATTGTTGTGACCAACAATGTATTTGAGGATGGAAAATGCAATCCATATATCAATGAACTGCGGGGCTTTGCATCGTATGAAAACTACGCACCGGAAACGATCGCTTATATAGAAGCACTGGGACAGATCAATATATGGCTGGCAGAACAGGCGGACACAGTTTATGAAGTTGTGGCAGGACAGACTGTCTGCTGGAAAGCAAAAGGCAGGGAATAGGCTGAAAATATGAAACAATTAAAGATATGGTTGAAATCAATAGCAGTGGCTTTTTCAATGTATTCCAAAATCCCGATGCCACAGTTTGTCTGGAAGTCGGAGGATATGAAATATCATCTCTGTTTTTTTCCGTGGATCGGTGCATTGACCGGCGTTCTGGAAGTTGTGTGGTATCAGATAAGCTGCCAATGGCAGATGTCGTTTCTGACGCTTTGTGTGATGGCAGCGATCCCCCTGCTTGTAACAGGAGGATTTCACGTAGACGGTTTTCTGGATACCTGTGATGCGCTGCATTCGTATCAGAGCATGGAAAAAAAGCGGGAGATCCTGAAAGATCCGCATATTGGTGCATTTGCAGTCCTCTCACTGCTGACAGCAGTTCTGCTGGGACTGGGATTCTTATCTGTGATCAGTGAGCCGGAGGCAATCTGTGCATTTGCCTTTTCCTTCTTTTTGTCCCGGTGCCTCAGTGGGCTGAGTGTGGTATTATGGAAAAGTGCACACGATGGCATGCTGCAGACATCTGCACTGACAGCGGATAAGAAATGTGTGGCAGTTGTATTGGTTGTACAGCTTTTGATAGGAAGTGTATGGATGCTGGTTATGACAGGCTGGTATGGACTGGTTACCCTTGGTTGTCTTCTTGGCAGCTTCTTCTATTACAAATGGATGAGCCGGAAGCAGTTTGGAGGAATCACAGGTGATCTGGCAGGTTACTTTGTCACAACTTCTGAGATTACAGGTGTGATCGGACTTGGTGTGTTATCTCTATTGTAAAAATGGTTTGGTAAATGTGACGAGAAAAGAAATAGAAACAGATAAGAAAGAACAAATAGGAAAAGATAGATGGAATTATATATCGGAGGCTATGCGCAGGGAAAGCTGACATATGTCAGGAAAAAGTATCCCAAGGCGCAGATTTACGATGAAAATAACTGGCAGCAGTTAGCTGCATATACCGGGCAGACAGTGGTCTGCAATCATTTACACCGGATCATAGCAGCAGAGCTGGCAGAAGGAAAGACACAGGCTGAAATTCTGGCAGAACTTCAGGATGTCAGGCAGAGGTATGAAAAAATCTGTTTTATCTGCGATGAAATCGGAAATGGTATTGTTCCGATCGAAAAGGCGGAGCGGGATTACCGCGAGGTAACAGGAAGAATTCTGACAGTGCTGGCAGAGCAGGCAGAAACTGTCACTCGTATTTTATGCGGACTGGGACAGTGCATCAAAGGTGCCTGATAAAGAAGAGGAGAAGAAATGCAGCTTGGGATACTGCTGCTCAGGCATGGGCAGACACAGGGAAATCTGGAAAAACGATATATTGGAAAAACGGATGAATCATTGCTTTTGGAAGATACACAAAGAATGCAGAAGGTCAGCAGTCTTCAAAAACGACTGGAGCAGGATGCACTTGCCAGCCCTCAGAAGCTGTTTGTCAGTCCGATGCTGCGATGCAGACAGACTGCAGAGCTGTTGTTTCCGGGACAGGAGCAGGTTGTGATAGACAAACTGCGTGAAATGGACTTTGGGCGGTTTGAAGCAAAAAATTATATGGAGTTATCATCAGATCCTGCGTATCAGGCATGGATAGACAGTGATGGCAAACTGCCATTCCCGGAAGGGGAAGGCAGGGAAGGTTTTATCAGACGTACCATGGAGGGCTTTCGTCAGATGACGGAGCAGGCAAAGCGGGAAAATTGCGGTCAGATCGCAGCAGTGGTACATGGAGGCAGTATTATGGCGATTCTTTCCAGTCTGATGAGGGATGATTATTTTGCATACCAGGTGCCAAATCTGGAGGGATATGCATTCAGATATGACGATGTAGGAAGCATACAGGCGCTGAGGAGAATAGAACCATGAAATACCACATTATTGCCCTTTTGACAGGTTTTATACTGGATCTTTTGTGCGGAGATCCGCACTGGCTGCCACATCCCATCCGGCTGATCGGGCATCTGATCGACAGATTGCGGAAAATTTTACTGCGGCAGACAGATACAGGTGCGGTAAAAAGAAGAAATGGAGCAGTGCTGGTCGTGCTGGTCTGCCTTTTGACAGAGCTTGTGGCTGCGGTTGTATTACTTGGTGCTTACAGGCTGCATCCTTATCTGGGCTGTTTCATAGAGGCTGTTATGACTTATCAGCTTCTGGCGCTTAAATGCCTGCGGGTAGAGAGTGAAAAGGTTTATACGGCACTTATGCATGGGACAATAGAGGAGGCACGGTATGCGGTTTCTATGATCGTTGGCAGAGATACGAAGACGCTGGATGAAGCGGGAGTGACACGGGCGGCAGTAGAGACGGTAGCGGAAAATGCATCTGACGGTGTGATCGCACCGATGTTGTATCTGGCAGCAGGAGGACCTCTGGCAGGCTTTTTCTACAAGGCTGTCAATACAATGGATTCCATGATCGGGTATAAAAATGATAGGTATCTTGATTTTGGCAGGTATGCGGCAAAACTGGATGATGTGCTGAATTATCTGCCTTCCCGGATCAGTGCATGGCTGATGATCCTGTCGTGCAGCCTGCTCGGAAAGCATTATAATGCAAAAGAAGCAAAAAGAATCTATCTGCGGGATCGGAGAAAACATGCCAGTCCCAATTCGGCGCAGACAGAAGCTGCCTGTGCGGGGGCACTTGGACTCAGGCTGGCGGGCCCTTCCTGTTATTTTGGAAAGCTGGTGGAAAAGCCCTATATCGGAGACCAAGGAAGAGAAATTGAGCCGGAGGATATCAGACGCGCCAATAGGCTGCTGTATATGACAGCATTTTCCTGTCTGATTGGCATTATGGTTGTGTGGGCTGTGATCGATCTGATCCACTGATCGGTTGTCGGGACTGCGGAGATACTTAGTAGAAGTAATAAGACAAAAATCCGGAAAGGAGACGGAAATGCACGGTGGAGATATTT
>DJNY01000214.1:4531-13303 GCA_002441865.1 Lachnospiraceae bacterium UBA6452
AGCAGGTAATATATGATTTTTCAGTTAACATAAATCCACTTGGACTACCTGATGCGGTGAGAGCAGGTCATAGAAAACAGTGGTGACTCTTGCAATGCAGTATCCTGATCTGCAGTGTCAGAAGCTGCGCATGCGGCTTGCAGACCGTCTGGGGATCAGACCGGAGCAGATTCTGTGTGGTAATGGTGCAAGCGAATTGATCCTGGCGGTATGTCATATGCTGCGGCCACAAAAGGCACTGCTGTCAGCCCCCTGCTTTTCCGGATATGAGACGGCTTTACGGGCAGTTGGAACGGAAGTGATTCATATACCGTTGTCGGAAGCGGATGGGTTTGCTTTTACAGATGAATATGGCAGAAAACTGGAGGCAAAGATAAAAGAAGAAAAACCGGAGCTTTTGTTTCTGACAACGCCAAACAATCCGACCGGTAAGCTGACAGACCCGGCGTATATTCGCCGGTTATTGACGGTTTGTGAAAAGACGGATACGTACCTTTTGCTGGATGAATGTTTTATGGAACTGACCGGTCAGGCAGTACAGTATTCCATGCTGCAGGAGATTGAAGAACATGAAAAGCTGCTGATCCTGCGTGCGTTTACGAAAAGCTTTGCAATGCCCGGGATCAGGCTGGGATATCTGGTCGGAGATCAGGCACTATTAACCGGTGTACAAAAGCAGTTACCCGAATGGAACGTGTCAGCACTTGCGCAGGCTGCGGGAGTGGCAGCACTTGCGGATACGAGGTATCTGGAGCGGGCTTGCAGGCTGATCGAGTCAGAGCGCGGACATATGAGCCGGGCACTGAAAGCACTTGGCTGCAGGGTATATTCCTCAGATGCAAACTATATATTATTTTATGTAAACCAAAATGGCAAGCAGAAAAACATAGATCCGCATGCGGGTGATGCAGGAGCAGATTTAAAAGACAGATTAATCAGGAAAAAGATCCTGATCCGCGATTGCAGTGATTACCCGGGTCTTACAGATGGATATTACAGAGTGGCAGTAAAGTTACCTGAGGAAAACCGCGTGCTGCTCGAAGCAATAGCGGAAATTTTATGTTAAACAGAATAAAATAAGTGGGGAAATAGAAAAGAGAAATAATATACCATGAAAGAGATTGAATTTGTAAAGCCCGGAGACATCGAGAAAAGAAGCTTTGAGATTATTGCCGGAGAGCTTGAAAAACGCCATATCACAATAAAAGAAGAGGAAACACCCATTACAATGCGTGTGATCCATACAAGTGCGGATTTTGAATATGCAGATACTATGACTTATTCGGAAAATGCGATCGAAACAGCCAGGGCACTTCTGCAAAACGGGGCGGATATTGTGACAGATACGAATATGGCGAAGGCGGGAATCAACAAAAAAGTACTGGCAGACCTGGGCGGTCAGGTACATTGCTTCATGGCAGATGAGGATGTGGCACAGGAGGCGAAGGCAAGAGGTGTGACACGCGCCACAGTCAGCATGGAGCGTGCTGCAAGGCTTGAAAAGCCCGTTATTTTTGCGATCGGCAATGCACCAACAGCACTGATCTCACTTTATGAGATGATACAGGAGGGCACCTTTAAACCGGCATTTGTGATCGGTGTTCCGGTTGGTTTTGTAAATGTGGTGGCAGCCAAAGAACTGATCATGGAAACGGATATTCCCTATATTATCAATCGCGGCAGAAAAGGCGGCAGCAATATCGCCGCAGCCATCTGCAACGGGCTCTTATACGGGCTGCGAGACAGATAAAATGGAAAGCCGGAAATAAGACAAGAAAGATTGTCCTAAAAACACCGGCTGATAAAACGTGATGAATGAAAAGAAGGGAAAGGCATGATGCGATATGGATTTACGACGGGAAGCTGTGCAGCGGCAGCTGCAGCTGCTGCATGTTATATGCTTCTGACAGGCAGGAAAAAAGAAGAAATGACGATCCTGACGCCAAAGGGGATTCCCTATACTGCCAAAGTGGTTGACATAATTATGAATCGGGATCGTGCAGCCTGTGCGATCGTAAAAGATGGCGGTGATGATCCGGACATTACGACGGGAGCGCATATTGTTGCAGAAGTTACCTTCCTGCAAAAAGAAATTCCGCAAAATGATAAGATTGACAGGAGGCAGCAGATTATCATATGTGGCGGAAAAGGTGTCGGCAGAGTGACAAAACCGGGACTGGATCAGCCGGTTGGGGAGGCAGCGATCAATCATGTGCCGCGGGAAATGATTGTAAAAGAAGTGCAAAGGATGTGTGAACTATGCGGTTATACAGGAAAGCTGCAGGTAACCATTTCTGTTCCGGAAGGCGAAGCGATTGCACAGAAGACTTTTAATCCAAGACTTGGTATCACGGGAGGTATATCTATTCTGGGAACAAGTGGGATCGTGGAACCAATGAGCAGCCAGGCACTGCTTGATACAATACAGGTCGAACTCAGGCAGAAAAAGGCAATGGGACAGCAGATGATCACAGTAACGCCGGGTAACTACGGGCTCGATTTTATGAAGGAAGCCTTTGCTTACGATCTGGATAAAAGTGTGAAATGTTCCAATTTTATCGGAAATACGATCGATATGGCGGCAGAAACAGGATTTTGTGGTATGCTTTTAACAGGACACATCGGAAAGCTGGTAAAAGTATCCGGGGGCATCATGAATACGCATTCCAAAGAAGGTGACTGCAGAATGGAACTCCTTGCTGCTGCAGCGCTGAGAAGCGGTGGCAGTAAAATGCAGGCACTGGAGATTCTGGATGCGGTCACAACAGAGGAAGGCATCCGCATTTTGCAGGAAGGTGGTAATCTGCAAAAGACGATGCAGTTTGTAATGGATAAGATCATGTTTTATCTGCAGAAGCGTGCGGCAGACAGACTCAGGATCGAATGTATGATGTACGCCAATGGATATGGATTGTTAGCTGAGAGCAATGGCGCAGAGACCATGCTAGAGGCTTTGATGAAGAAGAATGGAAACTGATAGACTAGATTGTATGAAGAGGAAACTGAAATGGTTTATTTTGTAGGAGCAGGAAGCGGAGCTGCTGATCTGATCACGGTACGCGGTAAAAATCTGCTGGAAAAGGCAGATGTGATCATTTATGCAGGGTCGCTCGTCAATCCGGAACTTCTGACATATGCAAAAGAGGATTGTGAAATACACAACAGTGCATATATGACATTGGATGAAGTGATCACGGTGATGGAGAATGCACAGAAAGAAGGAAAGACGGTTGTCAGACTGCATACGGGCGAGCCAAGCATATATGGCGCGGTGCGGGAACAGATGGATCTTCTGGATGAGAAAGGGATCGCTTATGAAAGCTGTCCGGGGGTAAGTGCATGCTTTGGAGCAGCCTCGTCGCTGAATCTGGAATATACATTGCCCGGTATCTCACAATCCCTGATCATTACCAGAATGGAAGGAAAGACAAAGGTACCACCAAAGGAAAGTATAGAAAGCTTTGCTGCACATCAGGCGAGTATGGCAATCTATTTAAGTACTGGTATGCTGGAAGAGCTTTCCGGACGCCTGACAGAAGGAGGTTATCCGGCGGAAACTCCAGCAGCACTTGTTTATAAGGCAACCTGGCCGGAGGAAGCGTGTTATGTGACCACGATCGAAAAATTAGCACAGACGGCAGCAGAGCATGGCATTACCAAGACTGCAATTGTTCTGGTGGGTGAGGTGATCGCACATGCGGGGTATGAGAAATCACGGTTATATGCACCTGATTTTGAGACGGAATTCAGGAAAAGACGGGATGAGAGATAAGGAAGAATCCGATAAAACATGGATGAGAATGGGAAAGCAGCATGGTAATCAGAATTTGCGCATTTACAAAGCAGGGAAAAGAAACTGCAGCAGAATTATTGGGTAAAATGCCCTCACTTCACCTGAAATGGCGGGAAGATGAGCCGCTTCAGGAATGGACGGGGGAGGCATTTGCAGATCATCAGCCGCTCCTGTTTGTCGGTGCCTGCGGAATAGCGGTCCGGACAATTGCACCGTTTGTACGGGATAAGCTGACGGACAGCCCGGTACTTGTGATGGATGAAAAGGGAAAGCATATCATTCCGATTCTGTCAGGACATATCGGCGGAGCAAATGAGCTTGCCTGTAGGCTGGCAGAAGCATCAGGGGCAGAACCGGTGCTGACGACAGCAACGGATGTGAATCATATATTTGCAGTAGATGTATTTGCCGGGAAGAACGGACTTCGTATTGAAAACAGGGAAGGTATCCGGTATATTTCCGATAAACTGCTGCGTGGGCAGCAGGTGACCGTGCAGTTAGATGAGGCTTTCCCATTCCGGATAAGTGAAGCGGAACTGCCGGAAGGACTTGTTTTATATGACGGAAAGAAAAGAACTGATTTAAGCCCTGATCTTGTAATCTCTACAATGCAAAATAAGATAAGGAAACAAAATAAGGTAAGAAAAAATGCAGATATATTGTATCTGACAGCAAAGCCTTATGTGCTTGGAATTGGCTGTAAAAAAGGAAAAAGTCTGGCAGAGCTGAGAAGCTTTGTGCAGCGTCATTTAAACGCGGAGCAGCGCAGGGATTGTTACGCCATTGCAAGCATAGATTTAAAGGCAGAAGAAATCGGGCTGCAGGAGCTGGCACAATATTATGGCATACCGCTCATCACATACAGCAGCGAAGAATTATCGCAGGTGAAAGGAGCATTTTCCGAATCTGATTTTGTAAAAGAAACGACAGGAGTCGGAAGCGTCTGTGAGCGGGCTGCGGTCTGTCTTGGCAAGGGACGGCTCCTGCAAAAAAAGATTGCAGAAGATGGCATGACGCTGGCGGTAGCGGAGAGAATTTTGCAGAAGCCGGATTTCATGTCCTGCCAGGATTGTTTATTCTGAGAAATGATGTGGAAAAGAATGGATATTTCCTTATTTTTTAGGAGCATTCGTCCAAAATAACAGAAAAGCAAGAAATTGTATGAAGTTTATAGATAGCAAAAGACTACATTTCCTCTAAAACTAGAAAATATAAGCAAAAAGTATGAAACTGTGGGCAGGGATATAAAGTAAGTTCGTCTAAAATCATGTAAATTTGCATTGTGGGATGAAAAAAGGAATGCGTACAGAAGTAATTCAGAATACGAGCGATGAAAATAGAGAGAAAAATCATCCTAAAGTAATAATAAATACAAAAAAGTATGAAATTGCAAATAGAAGGATAAATTGAGGTCGTCCAAAAGAACAGAAAAGCAAAAATGGTATGAAGAGGGTTACAACAATGACAGATTATGTAAAAAATGAAGCAAAAGTTAGAAAAACAAAAGCAGTAGAAAATAAACCAAAAGCAGAACAATCCATCATCTACATCATCGGTATGGGGCCGGGCAGTCAGGAAATGATGACACAGCAGGCAAAGGATGCGCTGGAAGCAAGTGATGTGATCGTAGGCTACACTGTTTACGTGGATCTGCTCAGAGCTTATTATCCGGAGAAGGAATTTGTGACAACACCGATGCGACAGGAGATCGAGCGCTGCAGGATCTGTTTTGACCTCGCAGGCGAAGGAAAAACTGTATCTATGGTATGCAGTGGAGATGCTGGAGTATATGGAATGGCAGCACCGATGCATGAGCTGCAGCAGGAAAACGAAGCATACCGGCAGACAGAGCTTGTTGTGATCCCGGGGAGCACAGCAGCAAATAGTGGAGCGGCGGTTCTTGGTGCGCCGCTTAATCATGATTATTGCGTGATCAGCTTAAGCGATCTGCTGACGCCGTGGGAACAGATTGAAAAACGGCTGATAGCGGCTATTCAGGGAGATTTTGCGATCGCTGTTTATAATCCGTCCAGCCATAAGCGTAAGGATCATCTCAAACGGGCGTGCGATATTATGTTAACTGCTGGTGCATCACCGGACAGAGCCTGCGGTTATGTGGAAAATATAGGAAGAGAAGGAACCAAGGCGCATGTGCTGACACTCGGGCAGCTTAGAGAAACGCCGGTTAATATGTTTACCATTGTATTTATTGGAAATTCTAAGTCTGTTATCATGGGAGATAAGCTGGTAACAGGACGAGGGTATCAGATATGAAAAAAATTTTGATTTATGCGGGAACAACAGAAGGCAGAGAACTGGCACAGGAGCTTGCCAAAGAGCGTATTTACTGCGACATCAGTGTGGCAACGGAATATGGCAGGCAGATCATGGATGAAGAGATTTCGCCGTATATTGGTATTTTGCAGGGCAGAATGACGGCAGAACAAATGCATTTGCAGTGTGAAAGAGAGCAGTATCTGGCGGTAGTAGATGCAACACATCCGTATGCAACAGAGGCATCTGCGAATATCCGGGAAAGTCTGAGGGGATTGGATATTCCTTATTTCAGGCTGGGGAGAGAAAGCATTCCGGCAGAAAAAGAACAGGACCATGAGACTGACAGCAGCCGGAAAATGACAGAATATTTTCAAAATACAGCAGCTTGTATGGAGGCGTTAAAGAAAACAGAAGGCACGATATTTCTGACAACAGGCAGTAAGGAGCTTTCCGTTTTCTGCCAGGAGGAAGTTATCAGAAAACGACTGGTCGTACGTGTGCTTCCGGGGATGGAGAGTCTGCAGGAGTGTGTTAAAAACGGATTGGAAGGCAGACAGATCATTGCCATGCAGGGACCGTTCTCAAAAGAAATGAATCTTGCCATGATCAGACAATATCATGCCTCCGTTCTGGTTACCAAGGAAAGCGGTAAAACCGGTGGGGAGGATACGAAGCTTGCTGCAGCCAGGGAAGCACAGATTCCAAGCTATATCATTCTCAGACCAGATGAAAAAACACCTGTTATGGACAGGAGCGAAGTGCTGGAGCAGCTCAGAAGGCTGGAAGGTGTGACATGTCCACTAAATCAAAAATCGCAGGAAGGACAAGATCTGGTTAACCAGTATGACACAAAAACAGAAGAGGTAGTTTGCCAGAAATTTCATGAATGTCAGGAAAATGAAGAGCAGGAAAAGAAAACGGCGCAACAACGAAATCTGCAGATCACTCTGGCAGGGATTGGCATGGGCGCAGAAGCTTTGCTGACAGATGAAGTTAAGAAGCGGATCGCGGAAGCAGATTATGTGTTTGGCGCAAAACGTATGGTAGAAAGCGTAATAAAATTATGTAAACAAAATGTAAAAACATACAACTGTTATTTACCGAAAGATATTATACCTGTAATTGAAAAAATACAGGGAAAATCTGCAAAAATTGTCGTTTTGTTTTCCGGGGATACAGGATTTTACAGTGGCTGTGAAAAATTGTATGATAAATTATGTAAACTGTATAAAGTAGAAATACTGCCGGGGATTTCTTCACTTTCCATGCTTTCAGCACGGACTGGGATCAGCTGGCAGGATGCGAAAATCTTATCAACCCATGGCGTGGAGCCTGCGTTGTGGAAGAGCAGATTGCTGGATGCGGCAAAGCATGAGAAAAAGACCTTTTTCCTGACATCTGGTGCAGCAGACGTGCAGGAAATTGGCAATCTGTTGATCAATGAATTTGCGGAAGAAGATTGGAAAAACTTAAAAATATACCTGGGGTACCAGCTTTCTTATCCGCAGGAGTGGGTCAGATGTCTGACAGTAGAAGAATTATGTAAACTAGTAGACGAGGGTCAGAAGAATAATTTGCAGGATGATCTACAGAATAGTTTACAAGATGGTCTGCAAGATGATCAGCAGGATAGGCTGAAAGAAGGTCTGTACGTTGGTATGCTTATCAATGAACAGCCAAAGGAGCGCAGGCTGACACCGGGGTATCCGGATGAAGCATTTATACGCGGACAGGTTCCTATGACAAAGGAAGAAGTACGGGCAGTTTCTATATGTAAATTACGTTTGACAGAGGATGCGGTTGTATATGATATCGGAAGCGGGACGGGTTCTGTGTCGGTGGAAATCGCAGCATTGTCAGCGAGTATACAGGTATATGCCATGGAAGTAAACGAAGAAGCAGTTTCATTGCTGGAAGAAAATTGCAGGAAATTTGGTTTGCATAACGTGAAAAGTATCCACACAAAGGCACCGGATGGAATTGAAGAACTGACGATGGCAACACATGCTTTTATTGGAGGCAGCAAGGGAAATCTGCGGGAAATTCTGTGGACACTATATCGAAAAAATAACCATATGCGGATCGTAGTCAATGCAGTCAGCATGGAAACAATCTGTCAGATGCAGGAGTTGTTAAAGGAATTACCGATAGAGCAGGAAGAAATTTTGCAGCTTTCGGTAACAAAGACAAAACGGCTTGGCAATTATCATATGCTGCAGGCGGCAAATCCGGTATACATATATGCATTTACATTTGCGAAGATATCAAATTAGAATATCAAAAAGACCAGGTATCACGTAATCCGAGAAACATATACCAGGAAATAAATAAGCAAGGAGAACCGGCATGACATATCCAAGAATTATGATTGCAGCGCCAAAGAGCGGAAGCGGAAAGACATATATTACCTGTGCTTTATTACAGGCATTGCAAATGCACGGATATCATGTGGGGGCATTTAAAAGCGGTCCGGATTATATTGATCCAATGTTTCATGAAACAGTTCTGGGAATTTCCTCCAAAAATCTGGATCCATTCTTTTCGGAAAAGGAACAGGTCAGAAAATTATTTCAATTCAATAACAGCTATGATGTTTCGGTCATAGAAGGTGTCATGGGACTGTATGACGGACTGGGTGGAATTACAAAAAAGGCATCTGCTTATGAACTGGCATGTGATTTACAAACACCTGTGATTCTTGT
>DJNY01000214.1:13397-17035 GCA_002441865.1 Lachnospiraceae bacterium UBA6452
CTGGATGATATGAATTTGATCAAAGGTGTCATTTTAAACAGGATATCCGAAATGTTCTGTAAAACAATAGCACCTGTGATAGAAAAAGAAACGGGCGTTACGGTAATGGGCTGTTTCCCGGAGCAGGCGCAGAAATGGGAAAGCCGGTATCTGGGACTGCAGCTTCCGGGAGAAATGAAAGATATAAAAGAACAGGTGAAATCTACAGCGCAGGCACTGGAGAAAACAGTCAATATGGAACAGATCGTAGAGCTGGCAAATATGGCACCGGAACTACATGAACAGCAAGGAACAGAAGCGTATCTTATACCAGAGATGGACGGATTCAAAGTGATAGATGTGTCACAATATAAGCCGGAAAAAGGCGGAAATACAGAAAATCATACAGATAACACTTCCGTCAGGATCGGCGTAGCAAGAGATGAAGTATTCTGTTTTTATTATGCGGACAATCTTCGTATGCTGCAGGAAGCGGGCGCAGAGCTTGTATATTTTTCTCCACTGAAAGATCAGACACTTCCGCCAGATCTGGATGGACTGCTGCTGGGAGGCGGATATCCGGAGCTTTTTGCCGAAAAGCTGACAGCAAATAAAAACATGCGAAATGAAATAAGAGAACAATATTTGCAGGGAATACCGGTACTGGCAGAGTGCGGCGGATTTATGTATTTGCAGGAGAAGCTGATCACGGCAGATGGAAAAGAATATCCAATGGTTGGTGCCATAACAGGTGTATGCGAAAAAAAAGAAAGACTGGTCCGGTTTGGATATGTTACAATAGAACCGGAGCAGAGACAAGAAGGATTACTTAGGCAGGGCGAGCAGATCAGGGGACATGAGTTTCATTACTTTGACAGCACAAATAACGGATGTGATTGTATTGCTAAAAAGCCGGTCGGGAAAAGAAGCTGGACATGTATCCATGCAGACAGATCACATTTTATCGGATTCCCGCATCTATATTATCCGTCCTGCCCTGATTTTGTTATAAATTTTGTGGAGCAGTGCAGAAATTGGAACAGGGAAAAGTAAAGGAGCAAAGATAGAAAATGAATGATTCCTACCGTTATTTTGAAAACAGGGCATGTCAGTATTATCCGTGCCATAAGGGTATTGAGGAACTGAATTGTCTCTTTTGTTACTGTCCGTTGTATACACTTAAGTGTCCGGGAAATTATCACTATCTGGAAAAGGACGGGAAAAAGATCAAGGCTTGTACCGATTGTACTTTCCCGCATCAGGCAGAAAATTATGATAAAGTGATGCAGATCCTAAAGCATCAGATGTTCTGATCAAGAGCAGTAGGAAGGAAAACAGGGGGAAAAGAATGAGTCAGACGAAAAACTATATACCACTTTCCAAAGAGATTGAGGAGCGGATCCGGGAAGATAGGGAGAAACATGTGACAAATCCATATGCATTTTCCGATGCGGATGTGATCCGCCGGGATATGACACATGATAAGCAGACAATCTGGCGTCCGGCATTTGTCAGGGATTGTGAAAAGATCATGCATATCCCATATTACAATCGTTATGCGGATAAAACACAGGTGTTTTCTTTGTATAAAAATGACGATATCTCCAGACGGGCATCTCATGTACAGCTTGTATCGAGGACAGCGCGCAATATTGGACAGGCGCTGAACCTGAATCTGGATCTGATCGAGGCAATTTCGATCGGGCATGACATCGGTCACACACCGTTTGGACATGAGGGAGAGCGGAAGCTCAGCCAGATTTATCATGATCATACGGGACGTTATTTTAATCATAACATTCACAGTGCAAGGGTACTTGACAGAATCTTTCCTGTGAATTTGAGCCTGCAGACACTGGATGGGATCATCTGCCATAATGGTGAGATGGAAATGCAGGAATATAAGCCGCAGGCGTATACAGATTTTACGGTATTTGATCAGAAGATGGAAATGTGTTATACGGAGAAGGGCGCAACGAAGAAATTGATCCCTGCCACGCTGGAAGGCTGTGTTATGCGTGTTTCGGATATTATTGCATATCTTGGGAAAGACAGACAGGATGCGGTCAAACTGGGGCTGATCGCAGATGATGAGGCGTTTGAGGACCGGGGAATCGGTAAGATCAATGCGGAGATCATCCATAATATGACTGTCAATATTATTGAACGGTCTTACGGGAAGCCGTATCTGCAGATGGATCCGGAGTTTTATGAGGCATTTTCCATCGGGAAGAAAGAAAATTACGAACGGATCTATGCACACGACAGTAACCGTAAGATATTTGATGAGCAGATTTATCCGATGTTTGACGCAATTTATGAAAAAATGCGTGAAGACTTGGTGAATCATGACGAAACATCTGTTATTTATAAACATCATCTGGATTATATCAGAGAACATACAAAATATTATGCAAAAGATTTTACATACGAAAAAGAATCGGTGGACGATATTGTCGTGGATTATATTGCAAGCATGACAGATGATTATTTCATCGACCTGTATGAATATCTGTTCCCGCATGGCAAATACAAAGTCCGCTACGTCGGTTATTTTGAATAATGTAATGCATCTGCGAAGCTGATGCATTATGTAGCCTCGCCCATTTTCATGGGCGAGGTTCCATAGAAGCCTTTTATTGTGCTTCTTCGTCAGCAGCTTCTAAGCTGCATGCCTGCCCCTCTAAAGGATAGGCATCTCTGCAGGGACTGCAGTCGCAGTCCACATAAGTATCGCCAACCTTAACGGTTGCACCAAATTCGACAGGAAGGTCGATCTGGATCTTCTGGGAAATGACAAAATCACATTTTCCATTGACTTTTCCTTTGCAGTCCATACAGGTATGGTTGATGACTGCACTGCCACGACATTTTACACAGGCAGGACCGGTAACTGCATAGGGACTGATGGAAACAGGCAGACAGACGGTTGCAGACTGTGAACCGATGGTAGGGCAGGTAGAAGGATTACATCCCATAGAATCGTTCATAAGATGCTCACTTTCTGATCATTTATTACTATATGATATGTAGCTGCGGTGAGAATGTGCTATGATCTATGGTATTGATCCTAAAATGGTAAAACTGTTCAGAGCTATAGAAGCATGGATATAACGTCAAGATTCAAAAATGATATACTGACATAAAAGATATACAAATACGAAAAAGAAGAGTAGGTGACGAATATGGAAAAGAAAAGAAGAGAATCCAGTTGTGATTCCTGTGTAAATTATGTATATGATGAAGATTATGAGTGTTATTGCTGCGATATGGATCTGGATGAGGATGAAATGGCACGTTTTATGGCTGACAGTGTTCGTGACTGCCCCTACTACCAGCTCGATAACGAATACCTCATCGTCCGCCATCAAATGTAATGCATCTGTTTTACAGATGCATTATGTAGCCTCGCCCCATCGCGAAGCGATTTTCATGGGCGAGGTTCCCGTAAATGTAATGCATCTGTTTTACAGATGCATTATGTAGCCTCGCCCCATCGCGAAGCGATTTTTATGGGCGAGGTTCCCGTAAATGTAATGCATCTGCAAAGAATATAGTATAAAAAGGGTTGTATCTGTAAGTGCAATCACGTTTGCCTACCCTGCGATTTATCTGAGTCACATTTTACCGGGCTCCCGTCACATCAAAGCTTTGTGATC
>DJNY01000214.1:17163-23229 GCA_002441865.1 Lachnospiraceae bacterium UBA6452
CCCTTTTTTTAATATAACTTTAAAACATTCTATAAGATCTTCGCCAGAAACGACTTCAGTCGCTCGCTCTGCGGATGATCAAACAATTCTTCCGGTGTATTTTCTTCCAGAATCTTACCCTCGTCAATAAACATGACACGGCTTGCCACTTCTTTTGCAAATCCCATTTCGTGTGTAACGATCAGCATGGTCATACCGTTATATGCAAGATCCTTGATAACGGCTAATACTTCGCCTACCATTTCCGGATCCAGGGCGGAAGTAGGCTCATCAAAGAGCAGTACTTCAGGATTCATACACAGAGCACGCACGATCGCGATACGCTGCTTCTGACCGCCGGATAACTGGCTTGGATAAGCATCAGCCTTATCTGAAAGACCGACACGCTCCAGATACTGCATAGCAAGTTCTTTGGCGTCTTTTTCAGACATCCCCTGCAGTTTCATGGGAGCAAGCGTCAGATTTTTTAAGATCGTCATATGTGGGAACAGATTAAAGTGCTGGAATACCATTCCGATTTTCTGACGATAGGCATCGATATTTAAGTGCTTATCCGTGATATCGTTGCCCTCAAAGTAGATTTTTCCACTCGTAGGCATTTCCAGAAGATTGAGGGAACGCAGGAAAGTTGATTTACCGGAACCGGATGGTCCGATGATAACAACAACTTCACCTTTTTCGATATCTGTAGAAATATGGTCAAGTACAAGACCGTTGCCAAATGATTTACAAAGTTCTTCTACGTGAAATAATGATTTATCGCTCACTGTTACGCAGCCTCCTTTCTAACTGTCTGACTAAGGATGAAAGGATCATGACCAGAATCAGATAAATCAGTGCTACTGCCAAAAGAGGCATAAACGCATTATAAGTACGGCTTCTGATGATATCACCGCCACGTGTCAGATCCATCAGACCGATGTATCCGCAGATGGATGTTTCCTTTAATAATACGATAAATTCGTTTGCAAGAGCCGGTAATACATTTTTAAATGCCTGGGGCATGATAATGTACCACATGGTACTTGCATAGGAAAAACCAAGGCTTCTGCCTGCTTCCAGCTGACCGCGGTCAATTGACATAATGCCGGATCGCACGATTTCCGCAACGTAAGCACCGGAGTTGATACCGAATGCCAGAAACGCAACCACAACTTTGTTTAAGTTGGAAGAAGCGAAGATCACATAATACATGATCAGCAGCTGTACCATGGTCGGCGTACCGCGGATTACTGTTAAATAGACATTACAGATCGCATTTAAAAATTTCATCTTTCCGGTCTGATCGTAAGTGGACCGGATAACGGCAACCAGAAAGCCGAGGATGATTCCGATGATCGCGGCAAATGCCGTGATCAGCAGAGTAGTACCAAGACCTTGCAACAGGTACAGGTAACGGGATTCATCTATAAAGTTTTGTTGAAAGCTTGCAATAAAATCACTCAATTATGTTCACCTATTTTCTTACGATAATTACCTGAGTAGCAGTTGTGTATGGATCAGAGAAGTCGATGTTTTTTAAACGATCTTCTGTAACAGTCATACCTGCAACACCCATATCAGCTTTACCGGACTGTACAGCGTTGATGATAGAATCAAATTCCATATCTTCAATTTTCAGTTCATAGCCAAGTTTATCGCAAAGTGCCTGTGCCATATCAGCATCAATACCGACGATCTTATTGCCTTCGTAGTATTCATACGGCTCAAAAGCAGCGTTTGTTGCCATTGTCAGAGTACCGTTGGAACGGTCTACATTTTCAGGAGATTCATAAGGGCATGTACCCTTTGTATCATCACCGATGTAGTTTGCTGTGATCTGATCCAGTGTACCGTCTGCTTTTAATTCAGCAAGTGCACCGTTGATCTTTTCTGTTAATTCCTTGTTATCTTTGGAAATACAGATTGCATATTCTTCTACTGCAAATTCTTCGTCTAAGATCTTAAGATCGTCATTTTTTGCAACGAATGCTTTGGCAGGCTGCTCATCAATGATAACACAGTCGATCTTGCCCTGCTTTAATGCCTGGACAGCATCGTTTCCTTTGTTATAACGTTCGATCTTGGAAGCCGGTGTATTGGCATCAGCTGGTTCTTCGTAATCAGATGCATAAATATCACCTGTTGTACCGAGCTGTACACCGATCGTTTTGCCCGGAAGATCATCTACAGAATTGACTGTATTTTCCGGAACCTTGTTGCCACAGCCTGCAAGCAGTGTCATGCTGACTGCTAATGAAAGTGCTACAAATTTCTTTAAATTTTTCATTTTTTCTCCTCCTGCATATTTGCATAATAGTGATAAATATCACCAAAGTTCATTTAAGTATAGCAGAATGCGAAAATGAATACAATATACAGTTTGAAAAAAGACTGTTGTCGTAAGGCGAATATATTTGACAATTAGTGTGGAAATCTGACGGGAAATAGAGTACAATTTTAACTATCAGATGCATAAAAATGCATGACAAGTGATAATGGAGGCAGCAAGGCTATGAAATTGTTGGAAGAAAGAATCAAAAGAGATGGAATCGTAAAACCGGGGAATGTATTGAAGGTAGATAATTTTCTGAACCACCAGATGGATATTGCACTGTTCAATGAGATGGGCAGGGAATTTAAAAGATTGTTTGCAGACTGTAAGATCAATAAGATCCTGACGATTGAAGCATCGGGTATCGGGATTGCATGTATTGTGGCACAGTACTTTGATGTACCGGTCGTTTTTGCGAAAAAGGCACAGAGTATCAATATTGACGGGGATGTTTATTCCACAAAGATCCAGTCATTTACGCATCAGAGAGTATATGATGTGATCGTATCGAAGAAATATCTGAATCCGGAAGATCATATACTGATCATAGATGATTTCCTTGCTAACGGATGTGCCCTGGAGGGTCTGATCGATCTCGTACAAAGTGCAGGGGCGACAGTAGAAGGAATCGGAATTGCCATTGAGAAGGGCTTCCAGCAGGGAGGAAAACTGATCAGGGACAGAGGAATCCGTCTGGAATCACTGGCAATCGTGGACAGTATGGAAGGTGGAGAACTGATATTCCGTGAACAGTAAGATGTAATAGGGGTTATGAAAAGTGAAGCACGAAATGTAGAAGGAGAAGGGTATGATTTATAAATGTAAAAATTGCGGTGCAAACGCAGTTTATTCCCCGGAAAAAGGAACGATGTACTGCCCTTATTGTGACAGTCAGGACAGTGAAGAACTTGCGCCGGGCGGTGGAATGGAAGTCTGCATGAACTGTGGCGGCGAGCTGAAGCCGGGAGATTATATGTCTGCGGTCAAATGTGAGCATTGCGGAACTTATGTGATTTTTGAAGAACGGACAGAAGGTACATACAAACCGCATGTGATCCTCCCGTTTAAGCTCGGAAAAAAGAAAGTGCAGGAGAAGATCCGTGCGCGCTATGCGAAGTCTGCATTTATCCCGGCGGATTTTCTTTCCGATGCAAAGCTGTCAGAGATAGAAGGCATGTATATCCCGTTTTTTCTGTATGATTTTGACTGCCGTTATGACATCAAGGCGACAGGAAGCAAGATCAGGACATGGAGAAGCGGAAGCTATGAATATACGGAAACTTCTCTGTATCAGGTAGAGCGTGATGCAACGATCGTTTTTGAAAAACTGCCGGTAGATGCCTCTATTGCGATGCCGGATGACGCGATGGATCTGATCGAGCCGTATGACTATAAAGCACTTGAAGATTTCCAGACGAAATATATGTCCGGATTTTTTGCAGAAAAATATAATATGGATGCCACGGAGCTCAGTCCGCGTGCCAAGGATAAGGCGAAGGCGGATGCAAAGGCGATCATGAATAAGACGATCACCGGATACAGTACGATCACAAACCGGACGGACAATGTGACGATGGATGAGAAAAAGGCTGATTATGCCCTGCTTCCGGTCTGGTGCTACTCCTATAAGTATAAAGGAAAGGATTATCTGTTCAAAATGAATGGGCAGACCGGTAAGATTGTCGGAAAACCGCCTGTTTCCTGGGCGAGAGTCTGGGGCTACGGGGCAACGGTATTTGGCTGTACATCTGCAATCCTTGCAATGATCATGCTGCTGGCGGAGGTATTATAATATGAAAGAATATTTTGCAAGATTTAAGTATTTATATATCACGTTGGTGGTTCTGCTGGTTGTAACGATTGCTGCAACCGCTGTATATATGACAAAGCAGAAGGCTGCTGCGGCAAATAAGGGAAAACGCATGAATACCGAATGCCTCACAGAGGAAAGAGTGTTTGACTACGCAGATGTCCTGACGGATGCGCAGGAGGATGATCTCCGGGCGCTGATCGCGGAGAAGGAAAAAGAGGTTTCTCTTGACATTGTGCTTGTGACATTGAATGAAGATGTGGGCAGCAGCGATGATGCGCTGATGGAATATGCGGATCAGTTTTATGAGGATAACAAATTCGGATATGATAAGCCTATCGGCGACGGTGTTATCTATGTAGATAATTATTATGACAGATATGTGTGGTTTGGAACGACCGGAATCGCTGAGAATGCCTATACGACATCTGCGATCAATGATCTGCTTGATGCAGTCTGTGATCTGACAGATGTGGATCCATATGAGGCATATAAGACGTATGTCACGCAGGTAGCAAGCTATATGGCAGAGCGTGAGTCGGAAGATTCGATAGGTCTTATGGTAGATCCGTTCAGCATTATGATCATTGCACTGATCATAGCCGTTTCCTATGTGATCGTGAATCTGAAAAAGCAGGAAGGGAAAAGAACGACAACTGCTTCTACTTATGTGGAACGGACGCCTGTCATGAACAATCAGATCGATCAATTTATAACAAAATCAGTCACGAAGCGAAAGATCGAGACATCAGGAAGCAGTGGCAGCGGTGGTCATTCCGGTGGTGGCGGCGGTCACCATGTGTCAAGTGGCGGTCATTCCCACGGTGGTGGCGGCAGACACCGCTAGGCAGAAAACGGATTCTTTGATAGGATTCTGTGACCGGATAAGGTGTTGACAATTCTATAGAGAAAGAGCTATATTAAGCGCCTCAGAAATCGTAAAGCTGAGGCGCTTTATTGTTTCATCAATATCTTTGCTTGTCACATACATATTGTAAAGGTCATGGAACGTTTTCTGAACAACAGGATTATCCTGCTCTAACAGGAGCATGTCGGATTGGATGTTTTCCAGTGCACTGATCACAATGGTGGCTGCATCTACGACTGTGGGCACGCCAATGGCAATGACAGGGATGCCAATGGTTTCCTCAGTCAGACCATTCCGGTGGTTTCCAACACCGGAGCCGGGCTGAATACCGGTGTCGGTTAGCTGGATCGTGGAATTTAATCTTTTTGTGGAACGGGCAGCAAGTGCATCGATTACGATCATGACATCAGGGCTTGTCTGTTTCACGACACCTTTGATGATCTCTGCGGTTTCCATACCGTTCTTTGCCATAACGCCGGGCGCAAGTGCACTGATCTCATGCATCTTCTCTTTGTTATATGCGGCTTTGCCATATTCCCGGATGATGTGCCTGGTGATGCATAGATGGTCAACAACTGCAGGACCGAGCGCATCGGCGGTCACATCACGGTTACCGAGACCAATCACGAGGACAGACTGTTCTTTCTGCAGACTGGGAATCAGCTTTTTGAGCTGTCTGGCAAGCTCTGTGGAAATTTCGCGGTGACTGCCTTCATCGTTTTGCACCATGCGGGGCGCTTCTATGGTAATATAAGTACCCATGGGCTTACCGATCGCCTTTGCACCGTTTTTGGTAGTAACGGATACTTCTGTGATATGTGTATGGCTTTTTTTGCGGTCATATTCTGATACAGTTACGCCGTGAAGAGATTTGCAGCTATCTGTATTCCGGATACTTTCATGTGCCTCCAGTGCGAGGTCGGTTCTGATTTCTGAAGAGATCATAAGGGCTCCTTTTTTGATGCCTACGAATTGCTCCGGTTTAGACCTTTTGTCCATGGCATCATTATATTGTAGTTAGTATTGCACAAAATGGGGAGAATCATACAGCAATACGTAGGGTAAAGTTTTTGT
>DJNY01000062.1 GCA_002441865.1 Lachnospiraceae bacterium UBA6452
ACAAAAACTTTACCCTACGATTGTTTTATTCGGCATCTTTCTGATCGCCTGCATAATAATCTTCAAACAGCTTGTTGACTACAGAACGGGTATCCTGTGAGATCTGTGGCAGTTCTTTGCCCCAGGTCTTAGTTGCCTGCTTGAAACCTTTTTCAAACGCTGCCTGCATCTCTTTCATCTTATCCATATCACCGCCGGAAAGAGCTTTTGCGAAGTCAAAGATACGTTCTGAGGTCTGCTTCACACCCCAGTAACCGTCTTCTGCGATATCTGCCTGCGCCTGTGCCTTTGTCTGGGCATCTACCGTGAAGTTACCGCTTGCTAAAAACTTCCACATATCATTGGCTTTTCCGTAAGCACTTCCCTGCTTGGAGATCATCTGCTGTACAAGCTGCTGCAGCTGCTGTGTGCGTGCCTCTGCATCTGCCTTGAGCTGGCTGACGATTGCTTCGTTTTTCTGCTTTGTTGTAACCGTATCTGTCTTTTTGGCATCTTTGGACGGTTCATATACTGCAGATACTTCTGTCTGCTTTCCTTCTGTTTCCGTTGCGGCTGTTTTCTGCTCTGTGCTCTTATAAGCAGCATAGGTACTTGTCTGATTTGAAATTCCGTTTACATTCATTATAATATCCTCCTTGATCTGCTCAAACGACTACCTTGACACTATTCCTAGTTCTGTAAATAATATCGGCTTCTTTACCTGTTTTATTTAGAAATATTTTGCATTTTTTATTTTTCATTGTTTAAAAGAAAATACTCCATGGAATCGATCCGCTGAAATACAGCAGAGCTGACTGCCTCATACTGTCCTTCCGCGCCCTGGATCTCATGTGTCTCTGTTCCGATATTTTCTCCGCACGCCCACAGTGAACCATCTGCCTTCTGTATCACAGTGTTGTTGTACTGCAGGGGATAGAAACCTTCATACTCCGCTATTGTTTCATAGGTTGGATCCAGTCCCAGATCTCCTGTCCATACCATTACCGCATTTTCTGCAACGCAGACAGGCTCTCCAATCACTGTCCGGTCTGCAATACCGCAATTTCCCGCACTGTTGTAGCCCCATGTCCAGACTGTTCCATCCGAAAGCAGTGCTGCATGATGAAACCAGCCACCGGTAATAACCACTGCATTTTCCAGAATCTGCTTTGGCTTTTCTATAAAATACACATCTGATGACTGATATCCGCCATTGATATAAACAGTTCCCCATGTCCAGACCGTTCCATCCTCTTTAAGTGCCACCACATCATCTCTTCCGCAGACGGCATATGTTACATCTTCCATAAGCAGATATGGTGTACTGATCGCATAATGTTCTCCATCCAAATACATTTCCCAGTCAAAGCTGTCATACTGCTGTAATGCCCCGCCTCCTGCATTTCCGACACCATACAGTTTATGATCCTCCGTCAGAAAGACCATAAATCCTTTCTGCGAAAAATCTACATGGATCACATGCTCCGCTATTTTTACCGGGTCATTATAAAACCCATAGTCCTGCGTATTTTGCGCTAACTGTCCGTAATTATTTCTGCCTTCTCCCCATAATGTGTTCGCCGCATCAATTTTATATAAATTGGATGCATCACCGACGTTTCTGATATACGCTGCCCCTTTGCTTTCCGCTAAGATCGTCTGTGCGTCCGGTTCAGACTGCGCATCCGTTTCCGTTTTTTCTTCCGCATCTGTCTCCGTTTTTTCCTGCTTCTCCGAAACAACCGTTTCATTCACAGGATCCGGCTGTTTTTCCTCCGGATCTGTCAACAGACAGACTGCAAGAGAAGCACAGACAAGCAGCACCGCACCCATGAGCAGAAAAGACGGTTTTCGATACCGCATGATATTTTTGATCCTTTGTTTTGGATTTCCCTCGCCAAAGGATAATCCGCCGCCGGCAATCATCTGCCTGCCTGTTGCCAGATGTAACAAAGAAGCTGAATACTCTGCCCGGATATCTCTGTCCATCTGTTTTATAACTGCCTCATCACAGCTCATTTCCATGTCATTTCCCGCAAGTATATAGGCGATCCATACAAGCGGATTAAACCAGTGCAGACATAATGCCAGAAAAGCTGCCAGCTTTATGATATGATCCAGCCGTTTTATATGATGCTTCTCATGTAATATGATATATTCCCTTTCCTGCGGTGTAAGTGAGGATGGCAGATAAATCCGTGGTCTGAAAATGCCCAGACAGAACGGAACCGCTATTTCATCACATAAAAAGACCCTATTCTGTATCTGCAAAGATGCCCTTGTCTTTTTGCGCAGTCGGATCATAGAAAACATATTGACGCCCAAAAGAAGTAAAACACCAATCACCCATACAAGATACAACGCTCCGAGAATCCGATTTTCTTTCTTTGAAAGCTCCGTTTTCCAACTGTTTGCAGCATTTTGACTGGCTCTTGATTCCGTTACCTCTGGCATAGCTGTTTCTGTTTTCTGAGACACAGAACCTTCCTTTTGCACATCCATATCCGTTTCTGCCCCGCTCCGATCCAAAGTCGGTGCGTCTGCTATTCCATCATATACCGCAAGCTGTACCTGCTCCGCTTTTTCCACCGGCTCCGATAGCAGCCTAAACGCAGAAAAGCCGGAAGAAATGGATATCGGGCAAAGCAGTCTGAACAACACAATTCCCCATAATGCATAAGAAAATATTTTAGGGGCTCTGCGCAGCAGAACTCTTACTGCGATCAACACAACAATGATCATCCCCGCTGTAATGCTTCTGTTAAACAGCTTTACAAGAAATACATCTGAATAGGATGTTCCAAACCATTGCAGCATATGCGTCACCCCTTTTTCCCATTTATAATATCCATAATTTCTGCAATCTCTTTATCCGAAAGCTGCTTTCTGGAAGTGAATGCAGCTATAAAAGCCGGCAAGGAACCACGAAATGCTTCTTCTACAAACTCCTCTCCCTGCATTCCATAATATTCTTCTCTGCTTAACACAGATGAAACAACCCCCTTTACATTTTGAAAAATACCTTTTTCACACAGCTTCCGCAGTACGTTATAGGTCGTTGGTCGTTTCCAGTTCAGTTCCCGGCTGCAGATTTCCGCAAGCTCTCTCGACCCGATCGGCTCATTCACCCAGATGATCTCTGCAAAATGTGTTTCCACCAATCCAAGCTTAGCATCTCCCATATATTTTTCCTCCTGTTTATTATCAATGAACAGTTTTAGTTTATTCTGAATAAACAGCTCTGTCAACTGTTTTCTTTCTGCGTTCTTTTTTGACTTTTTCACACTTGTATGCTACACTATCAGTCGTGTATACAATATACATCTGATGAAAATCGTGGAACTTATGACTAAAATTTATCATACAAAATATCATTCCACAGAAGGGAGACTTATAGAAAAATGAACGAACAAAATGTAACTGCCGGTTTTAATGCTCCGGCCTCGCTTGTGCAGGCAAAGATCTCGGAGGGAAAAGCCAAAACAGAAATGCCTGTCTGGAAAGTACTGCTGCTCGGTATTTTTGCTGGTATGTTTATCGCTTTCGGTGCATCCTCCAGCAGTCTTGCCATCCATGCCATTGAAAATCCGGGTGTAGCAAAACTGATCGCCGGTCTGATCTTCCCGGTCGGACTGATGATGATCGTATTCGTCGGCGGCGAGCTTTTTACCGGAGACTGCATGATGCTGATGGGCAATCTGCATAAGAAATACAATGCACTTTCCATGATCCGTGTGCTTGTGCTTGTTTATCTCAGCAACCTGGTCGGTTCCGTGATCATTGCAGCACTTGTTTACTTCAGTGGTCAGCTTGATATGTCCGCTGGACTTTTAGGTGCTTTTACGATCAAGATCGCCTATGGAAAGGTCACACTTCCTTTCTCACGCGCTCTGTTTTCCGGTATCTTATGTAATATCTTAGTCTGTGTAGCAGTTCTGATGGCAGGCGCTGCCAAGGATATCGCCGGCAAGGTATTTGCGATCCTGTTCCCGATCATGGCATTTGTCATCGGCGGATACGAACACTGCGTTGCCAATATGTATTATATTCCTGCCGGTCTTATGGCACTTTCCAATGATACATACAAACAGGCTGCCATGAACGCATACGGCTATACAGAGGCGCAGCTTGCTGCACTCAGTCTGAAAGGCTTCTTTATCAATAACCTGATCCCTGTTACGATCGGTAATATCATCGGTGGTATGATCTTTGTCAGCATTCCGCTGTATCTGATCCATAAAAAAGCCGTTCATAACTAATAAGATAAGGCAAGGGATGTAACAGCATTTTGAAATACTATTACATCCCTTTTTTGTTATGGCGACGAGGAAAATGCATGCATTTATGCAGTGCATTTGACGACCGCTAATCAGAGCGAGATTCGCAGAGCGTATCTCGTCTCTGTTATGGTACCCTTCGGTCTGTTTTGCATTGTGCTGTCACTTTTGGTTTTTATATACCGTTCTACAGTCTTTTTCATTCTTTGCATCGAAAACGTATGAATATAGTTTCTCGATGCCTTTTTTGTCTATTATTGCATTTCAGCGAATGTTTTTAATTAAATCAGGAAATTCCGATGCCTTTTAGTGCTGTTATGGCATTATTTTGAAAGTATTTAAGAGAAATTCAGATTTTCGATGCTTTTTGTTTTGGTTTTTGCCTAAATTAGGGGCAGAAATGCATCGGAAAAGATTAGTTGAGACAGATTCGATGCTTCGATGTCTTTTGTAGCCATCATAATAGTGCATTAATAACAGCCTGAATCTCATCCGTCCCCAATGGGCAGATTGACGATTCCTCTGTAACAAACAAATTGACACCAAAAACAATTCCACTTCTCAGGTATTCCTTCTGCTTTTCTACTGCATGCTTGACGTAAGTTCTATCATCCATCATTCCTCGATGTTCCCAGTACAGCTCCCTACGTCTTCTTACATCAAGCAACGTGAAGTCCGGATGAACAATTATCCCATTCGACAGCTTAAGAGGGCATTCATACTTGTAAGGAATTTTATTTTTCTTTAGCGCATTTGCAATATTAAGTTCAGATTTAGACCTTACATGTTCCCCATTATCCGTAACGAATATTGGAAGATCTTCCTGTATTCTCTTCGCCTTATAAGGTTCTGACTTCCATATTTCTATATATGCATCATCTGTAATGTCCACTGGATTAATATATTTTCGATACTTCTGAGGATACTTTCCATAAAGTCCTTTTAATGCATCCGCCTCTGATACTGCGTTTTCCACGGTATTTTTAAGGAACTTCTCTAATACAATTGTTTCTTTTTTTATCTGATTTAGAACTTCTTGTAAGTATTTTTTCTGAAGATAGATTTTAATTTTTGTCTCTTCTTTCTTGGATATGTACTTACCACTTTTTTCTTTCGCATCCATTCGCAGATAGAACTGTACTCGATTTCCAGACTGCAAGATGTGAATTTTTCCTTCTGGATACTTCTGCACTGCTTTTTCTATATGCTTCTCTAAAATGCGAAGTTCCCCCAGCCTTCTTTCTGCTTCTTCATAAAGCATTGTTGGTTTTAAAAATAATTTTTTCGTGTTACTTTACCTCCCGTTTATCGTATTGTTTATTCCTTATATTATTTTTGCCTTCAAATTTCTCATAAAAGGCAAT
>DJNY01000029.1:0-9898 GCA_002441865.1 Lachnospiraceae bacterium UBA6452
GCTGCCAATGATCTTGTCTGTTTTGGAAAGACACATAAGATCAAGCAGGGCATCTTTTACGCCGTTTACGCTGTCGCGAGAGAGATCTCTAGTTTCATTGGAAATGATCCTGTCCGGAAATACCCGCCGCAGATTAGATTCTTCTGACAGATCGTCCGTTGCCAGATAAAACATCGTGGAAGGGTCTACGGACAGCTCCTTCTGCATGGCATCAATAAATGCCTGCGTGCTGCTCTTGCCGATCGCGGGCTTGTTATCAGTCCGGCGGATATGGATACCGACATTATGGCTTTGAAAGCCGGCGGTTATGGCATTTACGCGGTCTGTGATCTCGGCAGTCGGCTGAAAAGGACTGTAGTCGTGGCAGGGGAAAAAATGTTCCTCTGTGGCAATATACAGATTTTTAGGCAGAGATGCTACATAAGCATCCGGTAATCCCTGTTCTGTGCGGTTTGTCCGGAGTTCCTCATTTCCGACCGTTGTACGCGTGAGCTGGTAAAAGACCTTTTGCGGATCCCATTTGGAATGGATATTGCGGAGGCTGAAGGCGTCTGTTTTTTGAAAAAGTTCCTCAAAAGGACAGCCCAGTTCCGGGTTTACATTCCAGATGACTTTCAACGTTTCGCCCCGCTTTTTCGCGAGGACGCGGGCGGAATTTATGGCGCGCATTCTATTGCACAAACCACCTATTGGTTGTATGATTATCATAAGTATGTCTCCTTGTTAGATGTATGTTATACATGATTATATTTAGTGTAACAGAAAAGAAGAAAAAAAGGGAGTTTTTTATGAAAATAGTCCAGGTAAATACCATTTGTGGTGTGGGCAGTATTGGAAGGATCTGTGTAGATCTGTATGAAACACTGCAAAAGAACGGAGAAGAAGCTTATATTGCAACGGGGCGCGGCAGTCTGCCCCCGGGGATCAAAGGATATGTGATCGGCAATAAGGCTGATTTTGTGTGCCATGTGATGAAAAATTTTACACAGGGCAAGGCGGGATTCGGATCAAAGCGTGTGACCGAAAAATTCCTGCGCTGGCTTTCGGAAGTGCAGCCTGATCTTGTGCATCTGCACAATATCCATGGCTTTTACCTGCAAATAGAGTTGCTCTTTGCTTACTTAAAGGAGCATGATATTCCGGTTGTCTGGACATTGCATGACTGCTGGAGCTTTACAGGACATTGTGCTTATTTTGATTATATCGGCTGCGAGAAATGGAAGGAAGAAAACGGAGGCTGCCATAATTGCAGTATTCATAAAAGTGCCTATCCGTATGCCATTTTCAAGGATAATTCCAAGTGGAATTATAAGCGGAAAAAGGAAGTATTTACGGGAGTCAGAAATCTGACGATCGTAACACCGTCCGCATGGCTGAAAGGGCTTGTCGAGCAGTCGTTTTTAAAGGAATATCCCGTAGAGGTCATTCCGAATGGGATCAATCTGGATAATTTCATTCCGCTGACGGAAGAACAGGAAAAGAAGAGAAGGCAGCAGATGGCGGGGTATCCGCACAGAACAATACTTGGCGTGGCAAACCGCTGGGAGGAACGAAAGGGTCTGAATACCTTTATCCGCCTTGCAGAGGAGCTGCCGGCTAACTACACGGTGGAAATTCTGGGGCTTGATAAAGCACAGACGGTGCAGCTGAAGAAAAAATTTCCGACAGGTAAACTGCTTCCGATCAACAGAACGGCAAATGTGCAGCTGCTTTCGTCTATCTATCGCAGTGCGGATGTGTATGTGAATGCCACAATGGAAGATAACTTTCCAACGACCAATTTAGAGGCACTTGCCTCTGGAACGCCGGTCATCACGTATGATACGGGAGGAAGCGGCGAATCTGTCACGAAGGATTGCGGTATTGTGGTGGAAAAAGGAAATTATGAAAAGCTGCTTGCAGCGATCTTAAAGGTGTGTGAGGAGCATCCGTTCTCTGCAAAAGCCTGCAGACAGCGGGCACAGAATTATGACCGCCGCGACCGTTATATGGAATATCTGGCATTATATGAAAGGATCCTGCATGCACATGAAGGAAAGTGAAAGACCGGGGAAAGTAATTGAATATCTGATGCTCGCCGGGAATCTGTTTCTGGGGCTGGTCGTGCTGGAGCTGATCGTGCATGGCCTGGTAGATTATGCAGATGCTTCTTTTCTGTTCCAGACACAGAAAAAACCGGTACTGGCTCTTTTGTGCCTGTTCATGACAGCATTTTTGCTGCTTGTTTTTTCTGTTTGCAGACGTCTGACGGAAAATCTGACGCTGCGGACGGCAAAACTTGTCAGCGCGGTGCTTTTACTGTTGGCATTTGCACTGCAGCTTTATATGCTTTTTTATTACCGGAGCAGCTATTTGTTTGATAACGCATTTGTGACCGGTGGTGCTTCTGCATTTGCCATGGATGGGCAGGTAGCAAAAGAAGCGGTTTATTATCTGTCTGTCTATCCGAACCAGAATGCATATGCGGTACTGACCGCTGTTTTATGGAAGCTGGGAACGGCTGCAGGGATCAGCCGGGCGGCAATGCCCCTTCTGCTGGACTGTGTGAATCTGGTTTTTCTGGATACAGCGGCAGTTCTTTTTTTACTGACGGTCTGTGCTTATAAAAAGCAGACCACTGGCAGCTTTGTACGGATTTTGTTTCTATTGCTCTGTAATCCGTTTTTGTATATTGGTGTTTCTTATTATTACACCATTACTTTGTCTATGCCTTTTGTCATGGGAATCTTATATTTGTATGTGCGATTCCTGCGAAAAAAGGAAAAACATCCTTATGTGGTACTGGTCATACTGGGACTGGTGGCAGCCCTCGGGTATCTGCTGCGCGCAACGACAATGATTCCGTTTATTGCTGTTTTTGCCTGTCTGCTGTTTTTCGGGCAGCTGCAGAAACGTGATCTTCTGGCGGTGCTTGTCGCTGTTTTATGCATTGCCGGGATCAGTGCGGGAAACCGTCAGTATATAGGGCTGGATACCAAAGATACAGCTTTTCCGCTGACACACTGGGTCATGATGTCCATGACTTCGCCGGGCAGCCACAATGAGGCGGATGAAACATACACGGCTTCTTTTCCGACAGCAGCGGAAAAAAAGGCTGCTGACAGGGAGAGACTTGCAGAAAAGCTGCAGGCAATGACAGCGGGAGATCTGCTGGCACTTGCGCATGCAAAGATAGAAAATACATGGGGCAGAGGTTCTAACGGGTATCCGGTTTATCTGGAAAACTGTCTGCGGACAGATGGGCTGTATCCATATGTATTCGGGGATCATAAGGATTTTGTGATCCTGTACCATCAGGGCTATTATCTGTGCCTGCTGCTGGGTATTTTTTATGATCTGTTACAGACAGTCCGTAAACGTCAGTGGGGCAGTTACGTGTTCCAGCTGACCTTTTTAGGCGCGGTCTTATTTTATCTGTTATGGGAAACAGGCTCCCAGTATTCGCTCCCGTTTCTGTTTGTGCTGCAGTTTCTGGCAGTCAGTGGTATGGCGCGATGGGAAGAGTTTGCAGAGGCTGACAGGGAAAAAGAGCGTAAACAGCAGAAAAGTACCTGTGTGATCCTGCTGGCAGGACTTCTATTGTTTGCAATAGGCAGCTATCATACTTTTACCGGACAGGTGCAGGAATATACCCATCCGGTTGTGATGCAGCTTCTGGCAAATGAAGAGCTTTCCATCGGGAATGAAGAGCTTATGCAGACATTTGAAGCTTCGCAGCCGTTTGACCGGGTGATCTTTCAGTGGCGGAACGATGACAGCAGCTCGGACGCGGTTTATGAGGCGGTGCTTGCCTCTGAAACAGGCATGATCGCAGAAGAAGAGATCACAGGCGCGGGACAGCCTTATAATGGGGCAACTGTGCTTTCCTTTCCGGCGGTACTACCGGACGGAAAACAGACATATTCTCTCTCGATCCGCAAAAAGAGCGGAACAGATGAGCTAAGGTTTGTCACATACAGTATGGGTTATTACGATGCTTATGCAGGCGGCACGCTGACACTGGGCGGGCAGGAGATGACAAAAGATCTGTTGTTATCGGTCAGCAGGACAGAAACAAAGGCATATACAACGGCAAAGAGATATTGCGCTTTTATGGCGTTTTTTACAGCTGCACTGGCAGTGCTGTTTGTACTGGCAGGCAGAGGAGAAAGAAGGAGAATGAAATGAAAAAGAAAAAACTGGCAGCAGTCATGCTCTGTCTGCTTCTGACAGGTGCACTGGCAGGCTGCGGGCAGGATACGGGAAGTACCGCAGAGGTAACGGGCGGAACAGCATTTACGGAAGATACAGCGGGCGACCAGACTTTGGCAGATGCGACACAGGATGGGCAGGCAGATGACAGCACCGGCATGAACGCAGGAGATCTGCCGGCGGCAGGTGCGGGAAACAATGCGGCTGCAGAGGATGGAATCGGAAGCGGACAGAATGCAGATACTGACTCTGAAAGCGGTTCAGATGCAACGGATACGGACAGCCCGGATACAGACAGCCCGGATACAGATAACACAGGAAGTGACGGAGATTCAGCCACAGGACAGGATGCAACAGAGAATGGAGACGGTACGGATGATTCCGCAGACGGAGACACAGACCGGACAGATGCACAGGGCGGAAAGCTGATCGTGATCGATGCGGGACACCAGCAGAAGGGTAATTCCGAAAAGGAACCTATCGCACCGGGTTCTTCTGAGATGAAGGCAAAGGTGGCAGGCGGTACAAGCGGTGTTGCTTCCGGTCTTGCCGAGTATGAACTGAACCTGCAGGTAGCACTCAAGCTGCAGACAGAGCTGGAAAAAAGAGGCTATGAGGTAAAAATGTGCAGAACGACAAATGATGTCAATATCAGCAATGCCGAGCGTGCACAGATCGCCAATGAAGCAGGGGCGGATGCATTTATCCGGATCCATGCCAACGGTTCCGAAAACAGTGATGTAAACGGTGCCATGACGATCTGCCAGACTGCTGCCAATCCTTATAACGGCAGTCTGTATCAGCAGAGCAGGAAACTTTCGGACTGCATTCTGGACGCTATGGTAGCAAGTACCGGCGCAAAAAAAGAATATGTCTGGGAAACGGATACGATGAGTGGGATCAACTGGTGCCAGGTACCGGTCACGATCGTGGAAATGGGATACATGACAAATAAAACGGAAGATCTGAATATGGCGGATCCGGTCTACCAGGAAAAAATTTCGATCGGAATCGCAAATGGGATCGATGATTATTTCGCGGCGGAAAGCTGATGCTTTTTTACAGGGAGTATGCTATACTATAAGATACGATGCCGGCGCCAAAGTGCGGTGAGCCACGTATAGGAATAATAAGGAACGGTTATGAAGAATTTACCCGATACCCCAAAGGTGTCCATCATCACAATGACATACAACGACTGTGCGCATCTTGAAAAATGTGTGGCACAGATCCTGAAACAGGATTACGAAAATATAGAATATATCATCGTAGACGGCGGCTCTACGGATGGAACGCATGAGATCATACAAAAGGCTGCGGAAAAACTGGAAGACAGGCTGAAATGGGTTTCGGAGCCGGATCAGGGGCTTTATGATGCACTGAACAAAGGGATCCGTATGGCGACGGGGGATATTGTCGGGCTGATGTGTGATGAATTTGCGGATGCCCATGTGTTGTCGGATATGGTGCGGCAGATGCAGCAGGACGGAACAGACGGCGTACACGGTGACATCGATTATATGGCGGACGGAAAATTGATCCGCAAGTGGCGGATGGGCGCAGGAAATGCCCGAAAGCTCAGATGGGGCTGGATGCCCGGTCATCCGACCTTATATTTAAAAAAAGAAGTATACGAGAATTACGGCGTTTATAAAACAGATTATAAAATAGCCGCAGATTATGAGTTTATGATCCGTATCCTAAAAGAGGACAAGGTCAGATTATCTTATATTCCGCGGGTACTTGTGCATATGTTCCACGGCGAAGAATCAGCAAGCACCGGCGGACTGAAAAGCTATCTTGCTTCTTTTGGAGAGGGTATGCGCGCATTGCGGGAAAATCATATGCCGCATCCTTTTATTACGACACTGCGCCGGACATGCATGGTGCTTGGGCAGTTTGTCAGATGAGTGCTGAAGGAGAACTATGAAAAGTTTAGTCATCATACCAGCTTATAATGAAGAAAAAAGTATCTTAAATACAGTTGCGGATATCAAAAAAAATGCGCCGGATTTTGATTATATCATTATCAACGACTGCTCGCAGGACAGGACATTACAGCTTTGCAAAGATGCGGGGATCCCTGTCATCAACCTGCCGATCAATCTGGGAATCGGTGGCGCAGTGCAGACCGGCTATCTGTATGCCAAAAAGAACCATTACGATTATGCGGTACAGTTTGACGGAGACGGACAGCATGATGCGGCATTTTTACAGGAAATGCGTGATTATATGAGCGCGCATGATCTGGACATGCTGATCGGATCGCGTTTTATTGAGAAAGAAGGCTTCCAGTCTTCCAGTCTCAGAAGATTCGGCATCCGTTATTTTTCCGGATTGATCCGCCTGCTGACTGGAAAGCGTATCACGGATCCGACTTCGGGCATGCGTATGGTGAACGAGGGCATCATTAAAATGTATGCCAACTGCTATCCGAAGGACTATCCGGAGCCGGAGAGCGTTGTGGCAGTCCTGCAGGCGGGCAAAAAAGTAGAAGAATATCCGGTAGTCATGCGGGAGCGAAAAGAAGGGGTTTCCTCCATTTCACCGCTGAAATCCGTTTATTATATGGTAAAAGTAACATTGGCAATACTGGTTGAACGCATCCGCAGAAAGGAATATAAAAAATGATGACTGTAAAGCTGCAGATCATTGTCGGGATCTGCCTGTTTCTGGCGCTGACGGTGATCGTGTATATGATCAAAAAAAGAAGTCTGGATCTGAAGTATGCATTGTCCTGGCTGCTTGCCCTGGTCTTTGTACTGGTGCTGGATCTGTTTCCGGTGCTTTTGACGAAGCTGTCTGCTGCACTTGGTGTCTGGGCACCTGTCAATATGATCTTTTTCCTGGGGTTCTGTTTTTCTCTTCTGATCATCTTTACGCTTACGGTCATGCTGTCACGTATGGCGGAAAGAGTCAGAAAACTTGCACAGGCTGTGGCCATGAATGAGGAAAAGCTGGACCGCATGGGCAGGGAACTGAAAAAACTGCAGGAAGAGAAGGAGTAATCTATGAAAATTCTGATGATCGGTCTCGGCTCGATCGGGCAGAGACATCTGAGAAATATCAAACGTGTATACGGAGAGGAAGCACAGATCCTTGCTTATCGTGTGCGGGGACTGAAGCGTACCTTTTCCGATACGATGCAGATCCGGGAAAATGTATCACTGGAAGAAGAATACAATATAAAAAGCTTTGACGATCTCTCCAAAGCACTTCTGGAAAAACCGGACATTGCTTATATCACGAATATCACAAAGAGCCATATCCCATGTGCGATCGCCTGTGCAAAGGCGGGCTGTCATCTGTTTCTGGAGAAACCGGTCTCGGACAGTCTGGATGGGATAGAGGAGCTTGCAAAGATCGCTGCGGAAAAGAAGCTGAAAGTATTTGTGGGCTATCAGAACAGGTTCCATCCGGGCATCCAGTATCTGAAGCAGTTTCTGGCAGCGGGCAGTATCGGAAGGATCCTTTCCGTGCGCAGCGTTGTGGGAGAGCGTCTGACAACGATGCATACCTACGAAAATTATAAGGATACGTACATGGCACGTAAGGATATGGGCGGCGGTGTGCTGCTCAACCAGATGGTGCATGAGCTCGATTATCTGTATTATCTGTTCGGAAAACCGAAGAGCGTGTATGCGCTGGGAGGCATTAACGGAAATCTGGAGATCGATGTAGAAGATAATCTGGATGCAATTTACCGTTATGAGACTGCGCAGGGTACTTTCCCGGTATCGGTACATGCGGACTTTTATCAGTATCCCCCGAGCCGCTTTGTCAAGGTAGTCGGGGAAAAGGGACATATCATCGTAGACCTGTTAAAGGCAGAAGTGACACAGGCAGTCGGCGATGAAGTGACGGTCATTCCGTATCCTGACTTTGCAAGAAATGATATGTTTATTGAGGAATTAAAATTGTTTATAGACTGTATCAGAGAAGATACGGAGCCGGCGATCCCGCTTGCGGATGGTGTCGTAAGCCTGAAAATGGCGCTGGCAGCCAGAAAATCAATGGAAACAGGAGGCGTGATCGATGAGTTTACTGGAACAGTATAAAATAACGGGAAAGGTAGTCATTATTACAGGCGGAGCCGGACTGATCGGCAGAAAGCATACAGAGGCTGTCCTGGAAGGCGAAGGAATTCCCGTACTGCTTGATATCTTTGAAGATTCCCTTGCGAGAGCAAAACAGGAAATGGCTGAAAAATATCCGGGTAAGCCGGTAGAAACTTATGTGGCAGATATTACATCCAGAGAATCTCTTGAGAAGGTCAGGGACGATCTGCTTGCAAAATACGGCCATATCGACGGCCTGATCAATAACGCAGCCAACAATCCGAAAATGGAAGGCGGCTCTAAAAACATGGGCGCGATCCAGTTCCACAATCTGCCGCTTTCCATGTGGCAGGATGATATGAATGTCGGACTGACAGGCGCATTCCTCTGCTGTCAGGTATTTGGCTATGAAATGGAAAAACAGAAAAGCGGTGTGATCATCAATATTTCTTCCGATTACGGAATTATCTCACCAAATCAGAATATTTACCGCAAGGAAGGCGTGGCGGAGGAAGACCAGACGATCAAGCCTGTTTCTTACAGCGTTGTGAAGCATGGTATTATGGGACTGACCAAGTATCTGGCAACCTACTGGGGCAAAAAAGGTGTCCGTGTGAATACGCTCTGCCCTGCAAGCCTGCAAAACGGGCAGGATCCGGAATTTATCGAAAAACTTTCCGCACTGGTACCGATGGGCAGAATGTCACGCCCGGACGAATATCCGGCGACTGTACTTTATATGCTTTCCGATGCCAGCTCTTACATGACCGGCGCAACCGTCGTATTAGATGGCGGAAGAACGATCTGGTAGAGCAGGCTAAGCCATGCATATGGCTGTGGTAGCAGACCGAGCGAGTTTACTCGCAGAGGTCTGGTGACACAGACATATATACGGCGGGACGCCGTCCATGAGCAAAGGGAAAGGCACGAAGTGCCGGTTTTGCGAATGGGGCATGGCGTTAGGTTCCCGTGCAGACCCAAAATTGATATAAAAGGAGAACGACCATGAAATTTTTTGTAACAGGTGTAGCCGGCCAGCTTGGTCATGACGTCATGAACGAGCTTGCAAAAAGAGGATATGAAGGAGTCGGCAGTGATATTGCACCGCAGTACAGCGGTGCAGATGATGGCAGCAGTGTTACCACAATGCCTTACGTGGGAATGGATATTACAGATGCAGAGGCTGTCAGAGAGACACTTCTTTCTGTCAAACCGGATGTAGTTGTACACTGTGCTGCATGGACTGCTGTCGATCTGGCAGAAGATGAAGATAAAAAAGACAAAGTATATGCGATCAATGTAAAAGGTACCCAGAATATTGCAGATGTCTGCAAAGAGCTGGACTGCAAGGTGATCTATATCAGTACGGATTATGTATTTAACGGACAGGGCACAGAGCCGTGGAAGCCTGACTGCAAAGATTACCAGCCGCTGAATGTTTACGGCAGAACAAAGCTGGAAGGCGAGCTTGCGGTCAGCAATACGGTTTCCAAATATTTCATTGTCAGAATTGCATGGGTGTTTGGCTTAAATGGCAAGAATTTTATTAAGACCATGCTTTCTGTCGGCAAGACACATGATGAGGTCAGAGTGGTAAACGACCAGATCGGAACACCGACCTATACCTATGACCTTTCCAGACTGCTTGT
>DJNY01000029.1:9991-26293 GCA_002441865.1 Lachnospiraceae bacterium UBA6452
GAGATTTATAAACAGGCGGGACTTTCCACAAAGGTAACACCGGTCACAACGGCAGAATACGGCGTATCCAAAGCGGCAAGACCGTTTAATTCCCGTCTGGATAAGAGCAAACTCACGGAAAACGGCTTCAAACCGCTTCCAACCTGGCAGGATGCGCTTTCCAGATATTTAAAAGAAATTGAGTACTAAACAGAAGGGAAACAGATTCATGGATGATAAGATCAGGTCTGTCCTGACCCATAAGATATCAGTAAAAAAAATAACATTTACAGTTATGGATATACTCCTGTTTCTGGCGCTGACAGGCTTTGCGCTCATAATGCGTTATGCGCTGCGCAATGTAGTAGCGGGAGATTATAAAATGTTCTTTGAGCCATGGGTAGCAACGCTGCGGGAAGCAGGCGGCGGGATCAAGGGACTTTCCGCCGAGTTTGAATATGTGGATTATACAACGCCATATTTGACAATACTGTCTTTTATCAGTATCTGTCCGTTTTTAAACACACTGCTGTTAATGAAGCTGGTATCGATCTTTTTTGATTTTGTGGCAGCATTTGCGGTTATGGCGATCGTATATGACAGAACAAAAAATATGACCTACGGTATTTTAGGCTATGGTGCGCTTCTGATGGTACCGACCGTTCTGACAAACGGAGCAATGTGGGCGCAGTGCGATATTATTTTTACAAGCTTTGTCCTGTGGTCGCTGTATTTTATGCTGAAGGACAAGCCTGCCTGGTCGATGGCATTTTATGGGATCGCTTTTGCATTTAAGCTGCAGACGTTGTTTCTGGCACCGCTTTATGTGATCCTCTGGATGAAAGGCAAGGTAAAACTGAAACACTTTTTGTTCCTGCCACTGATGTATGTCATTGGAATGATCCCGTCCCTGCTCGCCGGAAAGAGCTTCTGGGAGCTTATCAGTGTCTACTTTTTCCAGGCAAACGGACAGATGGATATTTATGCACTGTCCCATAAATTTCCGAACATCTATCAGCTGATCGGAACGGACAGCTTCCTGTTTGAGTATGCGGATGCGGGCATCTGGGTGACACTTGGCGCACTCATGATCCTGATGTACTGCTTTGCCAGAAAACAATATGAAATGAATGCCTGTCTGATGCTGCGTATGGGCATGCTTCTGACTATGACTGTCGTATTTTTCCTGCCGCACATGCATGAACGCTATGCGATCCTGGTGGATGTGATGGCGATCGTTTATGTATTTTTTGATTTCGGGAAATTATATATACCGGTGCTGACGATCCTGTGTTCCTTTGCGGGATACACGGTCTACCTGGCACAGAATAATATCATTCCGATGTATGTGTATACAATCCTGTTCCTGCTTCTGATGCTGGATCATGCACGTGCCTGTGTAAAGGGCATGCAGGATGGGAAAATAGCAGTTGGAGAGTAGAACATGGATAAAAAAATAACGGATTTTCTCGTAAAAGAAATAAAAATAGGAAAATGGATGCTGGCACCGATCGATCTGCTTTTGCTTGTGGCAGCGGCGGTATTTTCAGTCATGATCCGGATCAGTGTGGCGGACTATACGGCAATTGAGCTTCCGGCATTTGTAAAATACGGCAATATGCTGGGCATTGCCACAGGGATCACAGATCTGCTGCTGGCAGTTTTAGGCGCGCTGATCGTATATGATCTGACAGGGCGAAAGATCAGAGCTTTTCTGGCATATGCGATTTTATTGCTGCTTCCGGTATTGTGCGCAAGCTGCGCGATGTGGGGCATGGGAGATTCCATTTATATATTTTTTGCAGTACTTTCTTTATATCTCCTGATGAAGGACAAAGGAAATGCTTCGTTGGTCTGTTACGGGATCAGCCTTTTCTTAAGCAGATATGCTTTTTTCCTTCTGCCTGTTTATGCGATCGCATTTATGCAGAAAAAAAATAAGCTTTTCTATTTTATTTTCCCGCTCTGCGGCGTCTGGTTCCGTAACGGGATCGTGCATCAGTCCGGTTATCTGCCGGTTCCGAGCTTTGAAATGGAGCGTCTGTTTGTGAAACTGCGCGGTGAATCGCTGCTGAGCCAGAACTGGCCGAATATTTTCCAGATGATCGGAACGGATAAGTTTATCCAGGAGTATTCGCTCGTTGCAAAGGTGGCTGCTGCATCACTGATGCTGCTTGTTATTATGCTGGTACTTGCGCAAAGCAGGGAGATGAGCGGAGAAGGTATCTGGTATGTGGGACTTGTATTATCAATTCTGATCCCGTATGTCATGCCGCAGATGGATGAGCGCGCAGGACTGTTATCCTGCGTGCTGTATCTGCTCTTTGCCATGAAACATCCGGATCTGTATTATCTGGCAATTATACAGGTTATTATCACCTATATCTCATTCTCTGCCTATTTCCGCGGAGAAAGCGTGATCCCGCTGAGTGCGGCCGCACTGGCAGAGCTTTTTGTGCTGCTGCTTACGATCCTGCGGGCAGACCATGTATGGCGGGCGCAGAGGGAAGAAGCAAGATAAGAAGGAGAACTTTAACGTATGAAACAGGTAGAAAAACTGGATTATATAGACGGACTGAAAGTGCTGTCCTGTCTGATGATCTTTAATTTCCACTTTATCAATGCATTTTACTGTGGGTTTTATTCTTTAAATCCGGCAGATTTTCATACAGCACATCTGGAGTGGATCGTAGGAAGCACGCCGCTGAACCTGATCATGGGCGGTAAATTCGGTGTGCGGATGTTTATGACGATCAGCGGTTTTTTTGTCGGCTATCGCTTTTTCCTGACCGGTGATAAACACAGTCTGGGCAGTGGTGCCGTTAAGAAATATTTCCGCCTTGTTTTTCCGATCCTGACTGCCAATATCGCTATTTTTGTACTGATGAAGCTTGGGCTGTTCCGGAATGCGGAAGCCTCTGCACTGGCAGGAACTAGTGTTTTCTTCGGTAACTATAACCAGTTTGTTCCAAGCCTTTGGGGGGCGGTCAAGGAAGCTGTCTGGGGCTGCTTCGCGACCGGTGACAACCAGTATAACGGGCCGCTCTGGTTTATTTACTATGAATTTTTCGGGACATTGCTTGTTGCGGCAATTCTTTCACTTGTCGGAAAAAGCAGAGTCCGTTATGTCGCATATGCGATCGCGGCCATCCTGAGTATCCGGACAGATTTCCTGCCGTTTATTCTTGGCTGTGTTGTCTGTGATCTGACATATCAGCCGCCGCTCTTTGTGGAAAAGCTGTCAAAGCAGAAGTGGCTCATGTGGATAGCAGTATTGTTTGGCGTATTTTTGGGTTCCTATCCGCCGATCGGAGAGAGACTTACGGGGACGATCTACCAGTATATACCGGCAAAGGTACTGATCTATTATATCATTGGTGCCAGTCTTGTGCTTTATGGTGTGATTCATCTGCCTGTGCTTCATAAACCGCTCGGGAGCCATGTGCTGACATGGCTGAACAGGTACAGCTATGGATTTTATCTGGTACATTTCTTTGTGCTCTGTACATTTTCATGCGGTTTTTATCTGATGCTGGCAGACAGACTGTCTTATCATCTGATCGCTGTGATGAATTATGTATTATCCTTTGGTGTGACGGTATTTTTGTCCTGGCTGATCCACCGTTTTGTGGAAAAACCGGGTATGCAGCTTGCAGGACTTGTCGCAGCACGATGCAAGGAATTATAAGGAGAAAACAATGGCAAACAAACGACGGGAAGACTGGATTGACTGTTTAAAATGTATAGCAATTCTGATCGTCATGATGAATCATCTGGGACTGACAATACCGGGATTCAGCTTTTGGGGCGGTATGTTTTTTGTACCGATCTTCTTTCTGCTGTCCGGCTATACATATCATACAAAAGAAGAGCCGTTTGGGACATTTTTAAAGCGGAAGGCAAAACGCCTTCTGCTTCCTTATGTAACCGCTAATGCGGTCCTGTTCGTATTTTTCTTTGTGAAGGACTGTATCCTTGGCAATATCAGTACTGCAGAAGGGCTGAAAAACCTGTACGGTATTTTTTATGCCAGAAACCAGCTTCTGAGCTGGGATGTCCAGACCTTGTTTCTGCCGAAAATGGATCGGAATGTTTATCTGATGACCATACTCAATTCCCCCACATGGTTTTTGATGGCTTTGTTTCTGACAATTATCCTGTTTGAGATCCTGCTCCGCCTGACAGATAAAAACGGCAGAAGGATGTGGTTTATTGCAGGGCTTTTTCTGCTGCTTGGTATTTTGTACCGTTATCTGTTTCCTGTTCTGCTTCCGTGGAGTCTGGATGCTGTTCCGTTTTTCCTGCTGTTTTTCATGACAGGATATTTCATCCGCAGGAAAGCGATGTTATACTATCTGGATCGACATAAAATAACACTTGTCATAATACTCGCACTGCTGATCGTATGTGGTATCTGGAACGGAAGTGCGAATTTCTCGATTGCAAGCTACGGAAAAAGTATTATCCTGGCATTATATAATGCAGCGGCATCTTCTGTGCTTGCCATGTATGTGGGCTTTAAGCTCAAAAAGCATATCTGGAAGGGCTTTGCGCTGGTGGGCAGACAGACACTTGTTCTGTTGTGCTATCATATGTTTTTATTTGCAATTCTGGAAACAGTCTGGCCGGGAATCCCGAAGCTGCTGGAGCTGATAGTGGGAACGGTGCTTCTGACGGCTGCAGGCTATGGAAAGGAGAAGCTCTATGCAAAGAAACAAGGCAGTTGATGCAGTAAAGGGTGTTGCCATTCTGCTGGTGATGCTGGGACACTGCATTGTATTAAACGGACTGAATGAGACAGATCCTTATATCTATGATGTGATCAAATCGGTACAGATGCCATTGTTTATGCTGGTAAGCGGCGTTCTTGCCTCTTATTCCCTGCATAAATACAGACAGGATATCCGGTATGGGATCAAAAAGCTGCCAAAGCGCATGGTTTCTTATCTGCTTCCGTTTGTTTCCTGGTTTGTGGTGGTTTATGTGTGGACACATGCATGGGAGGACACAATTTCCCTGCAAAGCTTCCTGACAGAAGGAAAAGAGCTTTTGTTCCAGACAGATAAGGGATTGTGGTTTCTGACAACACTTTTTGTCATACAGCTGATGGTGACACTGGCACAGACACTGGCTGTTTTTCTGGTGCCGGGCAGGAAAATACCGGAAGCACTTATATTTGTATCTGGTTCTTTTGTACTTTATGTACTGATCTTTTTACAGAGCAGAAGCGGCAATACTTTTCTGAGTCCGTCCCTGACGGTGCAATATTTTCCGTTTTTCTTCCTAGGATATTTCGGACATGGGTATCTGGAGATCGCAGAACATGTGGAGCGTATCAGACAGCGCAGACCGTATTATATATGGATCGCAGGCGGTGTTCTGACTGCCCTGTTCCTCTGGCAGGTGATCGCACAGGATCTGACAAAACCGGTTGACGGTATGGGAACACTGCTTCAGCAAATGCTGGCATCATTATTGGGAACGACTGTTATTTATTTTGGCGTGACGATATGGACAGAAAAAAAAGAAAAGCTGCAACAGGGAAAAAACAAGCTTGTTTCCCTGCTGAGCTTTCTGGGACAGTACACACTGGAAATTTATGTGGTTCATTTCCGGTATGCAAGGATTTTAAAATTGTCAAATCGTAATTTAACATTTTATTCTCTGCGAGGCATTTTATGGCTGCTGGCTGCATTTGCCTGTATGGCTGTGCTGACAGCGATCACAATCTTTCTGATCAGGAAAGTGAAGCTTCTGGATCTGCTTTTGTTTGGGAAGCCTTTTGAGATATGTGGTCGACAAAAAGCAGGAGCAGATACACCGCAGTAACAAACATCATCGGATAAGAATACTGGATAAAGGATGCAGGGGCTGTCAGGAAAATGACAGCCTCTCTTGCGATTAAATTAAGAGAGACAAACAAAACGAACCAGTTCTTTCTGACGATCGCATACACCGTGATACCAAGAAGCAGAAGGAGCATCGGGATATAGGCTTCTCCGCCGAACTTGAACAGAAACAGGGCATAGCCTTCATGCGTGATCAATGGAAGTCTTTTATAAGCATCCAGCATTTCAAACCCATAGGAGCGGTCATGCTCATACAGATGGAAATCAGTAGACACAACAGGTTTCAGGGAAAGCACCAGATCAGGATCGTAGGAAAAGATCCCGTTTGTGACACAGAAGAGCTGCAGCCGTTCTCCCAGATACAGATCCAGATTGTGCAGGATCAGACGGACGGCACTTTTGATATAAGCGTTCTGTGCCTGTGCATCGGCTCCGGTCTCAGTGTATTTTCCTTCATTGTGATCCGTATTGTAGCGGTTGTAAGCACTGCAGGAAAGGGAATCGTTGCTCAGATAGCCAAGATCTGTGATGGCATTGATGTTTGCAAGATCTTCCTCTGCACCCGGATAGGTCTGCTCTCGGTGGACAATGACAGTAAGCGGCCTTGTTGTGGAAATGATAAGGTAGTCTTTTCCGTAGTGTTTTGCTTCTCCATGGTTTTGCGGTACTTTGATCAGCATGAGCAATGCGATGGCACATAAAAAGAAAGAAAACAAAAACTTAAATGTAGATTTAATATTTGTACAGTTCTTGCGATAAACAAAAAGCAGAACCGGAAGCATCAGAACGGGCATCAGCATGCCTTCGCTGCGCCAGAAAGAAAGAACGGCGGTCAAAAGAGCAAGCAGACCGAATGCTGCCGGTCGTATCTTTTTCTGCTCCTTCCAGGCAAAAAACAAATATGCAAAATAAAACAGAAAGAAAGAGGCGTAGATCGCCGGACGGAAACACATCAGTGCACCAAGCAATGTAAACGGTAAAATACCTGCAAGCAGCAGCACATATGCTTTGGAGGCGTAGATCTGTTTTGCTTTGTAAAAGATATAAGCAAACGTCATGGCATAGCAGACATCCGACAACAGAACCGGAGCGGCAGATGCAGGAAAGAGAGACATTGCCGTCATATAAAATAAGGAAGTCAGATAATTATGCCAGTAGACAGGATAGTATCTGGTCGCATAGGCAAAGATGATCGGATCATCACTCATGTAATAGCCCGGCCAGGTGATCAGAAGCCCGATCACGTAAATTGCCAGAAAACCGAGAAAGGGTAATAAAAGGGATGGCCTTTTGCGAGCATATGCCAGAAATTCAAACAGACCGAACAGGCACAGCAGTACCAGGATCTTTGTCAGAATATGCATGGGAAGAACCATTTCCGTATCGATGGGAAGACAGTTCATATTCAGCCCGTCTGCGGAAAAGATCTTCGTATCGGTATAAAAGGTGACAAGCCAGATCAAAATGGCAGTTCCGGCAGTTATCAGATGTTTTTTATTGTTTCGTATTATATTTAACATAGTATGCCTCGTATCCGGAACATCAGTCCGTTCAAATTTGCACATGGCAGGGGCTGATGCATAAAACCTTAGATAGCTTTAGGATAAACTATATTTGCTGCCGGGTCAATATTGCTGCGCCTCCCGTGGGCATGTCTTGCAGAGACGGGGCAACTTTGCTATAGTAGACAGGAATGAAAAAATTATGTGAAGCATGAAATAGAAGAACAGGATGAAGGGTGGATATATGATCGTAGTAATGCCGCTTGCTTTTTGCAGTATTTATGCATGGAGCAGACAGAAAAAGAATGATGTTGTGATGGCTCTTGCAAAGAGCCTTTTATGGTTTGAACTGTTTGTTGTTTTATTTGCCAATGTGTGCAGTATCGGACACAGCTTAAACCGCTGGCCGGCACTTCTGTGCTGGCTGTTTGTTATCGTCTTGTTTACGTTGCTTGGCGGAAAACTGTTCCAGGATGGCGTGCGCGGTTATTGGAAGCAGCTTGGCAGAGATCTGAAAGCATTTTTTCAGAAAGGGATCGCAGCGTTAAAGCGGCTTAGCGTCTGTGAGAAGATTCTGGTCGCCGCAGGGGCAGCCCTTTGTCTGTTTCTGCTGTTTCTGGCGCTGTTTACCGTACCGTACAATTACGATTCCATGACATATCATCTGGCAAGGATTGGGCATTGGATCGAAAACGGCAGCGTGAATTATTATGTGACGAATATTGACAGGCAGTTGTATTCGCCTGTTTTAAGTGAATATAATATGCTGTTTGCGATGCTGCTGACAGAATGTGATGTGCTTTTGAATCTGTTTCAGTATCTGGCAATGCTGCTGACAGCGGTTTTCTTTTACCGCAGTATGCGGCTCCTGGGAACCAGACGGCCGTTTGCGATCTTCGGTGTGTTTGCTTTTTTAACGATGCCATTGACGATCACGCAGAGTATCACAACACAGAATGATCTTTCCGCAACGCTCTGGTTTGCCGTATTTGTCTATCTGATCCTGCAGTTCATACAGCTGAAAGAGCTGCAGATCGGAAATCTGCTGAAAAACAGTGCACAGAGGAACCTGCTTGTCTGTATCGGACTGAGTGTGGGCTTTGGTTTCCTGATGAAGGTCAGCGTCTGTGCCAGCATGCTTATGTTCATGCCATGGGTACTGATCTGTTGTATCAGAAGAAAAGATAAGCTGACAGAGCTCTTGAAGGCGGGGCTGCTTGCCGGTCTTGCCATGCTTTCTGTTATTGCGGAGACACTCATCCGTACATATCAGGCTTGCGGCAGTTTCATTGCCAATACGACAAGCGGCGATATTATGGTAGCAACAAAAAATGTCAGCTATATCATTGTCAATATCCTGAAAAATTATTCCCTGCTGATCACCCAGCATTTCTGGACCGCCTTGAACGGCTTTGTATACCGGATCGCCATTCATGTGGGTGCCCTTCTGCATGTAGAGGTCAACAATATAGCGATCGCGTTTCACGGATTTGATTTTATTACGTATTTAAATACCGGCGACGATATGTACAGCCATGACAGGACGAGCAGTGCCTTTGCAGCATATTTTGCACTGCTGGCAGGCATTCTTCTGGTGCTTTGTGTGATTGGCTTCCTGCTCCGGCTTCGGAAACAGAAACAGCAGGCAATGCAGGCAGCGGATGAACAGAAGCTGTCCTACGGCTTTATCGTATCAGCATGGCTCAGCTTTGGCTTTATGATGGCACTGTTGCGCTGGCAGCCATGGGGATCACGTCTGCTGTACCCGGCACTTGCCATGATGATACCTGCAGGAGCACATATTTTGGATTATGTCCTTCGGAAAAATAAAAAGAATGGCGTTATTTTATTGCTGCTGTCAGCACTCAGCTTTGTACTTTGCATTGCGCCGATCCGATACAATATGCAGGTGGCAGAGTCCTATCTGGCAAGTGGGCTGACGAACCGGATGGAGCTGTATTTTACAAATAACAAGCGTTATGATACTTATGAACAGCTGAAAGATGTCACGGAGAAGCTGGGCGCCACAGATATCGGTGTTGTGATCTCCGGAGACGGTTATGACTATCCGCTCTGGAAGCTGTACCGGGAAGAATACCCGGCGGCAAGACTACGCCATATTCTTGTGGATGACAGCCGTATGGAAGCGCAGGGCGAGCAGCCGCAGACACTGCCGGATTGTATTCTCTGGATCGAGAGAGGACGTCTGGAGGCTGGTGATACGCTTGATTTTTACGGACAGACTTATATCTGCATATTCACGGCAGATTCCGAAAAAGCACCGGACAGTGTGCTGATTCCATACCGCGCAGAAACAGGAAGTACGATCAGCGCAGGGACAGAATAAACGCAATGAATACACATGTTATTAAAAATACACTGAGTGAAAACGGAAAGGAACCAAAATGGATCAGGGATTACAGGGAAACGACAAACTGGAAGAAGCGATCAGAGAACTGCAGGAAATGCCGTCAGACGAACAACTGGCATATACACTGACGCTGCTGCGCAGAAGAATGCGGGAGAGCGGACAGATGGTCGTGGCGGTAGAGGCAGCGGCACAGGAAGAAAATCTGCAGCTTGCTACAGTCAGGACAGAGGATGGCAGAAGATGGTTCGCGGCATTTACTTCTTTTGAGGAAGAAATGAAAGGCGGCGGAGCGGTGAAGTCAACGTTTCTTGCCGATATCCGGGCGTTGTTTGAAACGACCCGTGAAGCGGATGTTGCAGGCGTGATCCTGAATCCGTGGAACAGAAGGCTGGCACTGGATCAGACATTGCTTGCCGTTGTACTGGGTATCTAGTAAACCGATAAAGAAGAGCCTTGGAGGCTGCGATCAGGACAGCAGCTTCCATAGCTCTTCTTTTGTGTGTGCAATATAAATATTGTCGTACAGGCTGCACAGGGTATGGAAATAATCTTCGTAGTCACATTTTTCATTAAAAGAATCTCCTGCCAGCGGATACAGGAAGATGATCCGGCATCGGCTGTTAAAGAGGAGCTTTCCGGATACACAGGCAGTGGAATAATAAGAAAGAAGTGTCTTATCCTCCATTGTCCCGTCTGCGACAGCAAGCTCAAACGGACAGGTATCGCTGTAAACGGAAATTGTATCGCCAAAGGCATCATATTGTCCGCGCGGATGCGGCTTGACAAGAAAATGCTCTGTGCCAACATGGGCAGCAATCTCATAGACAAGGCTCTGATAAGTATCGGGATTCTGCATGCCATTGGCAGTGCCCTGCCCGAGAAACAGGTATTTCTGCGGAAAACTCTGACTCTGAAACTGCAGGATATCACGGATCTGCTCCGTGACAAGCGCGATCCGCTCCGGTGTTTTGGGGATCTGCTTTAAAATAAAACCGGTTGCAGCAGTGTCTGCCACATTTTTTTCGGCAAGAGATGGCTCAAATAAATAGAGCTCCTGTTCCTGCTGGCGGATATCGTAGCCCCAGATTGTTTGGTACAGACGACGCCCCATAGCGGTGGAAACAGAACTGACAGGCGGCTTCGTATAGCTGGCAAACCCATCTTCAAACCGGTGGAGCTTGAGCTTTTTGTTTTTTCGGATATAGGTTTTGATCAGTTCTTTGACGATCTCATCGGGCACACCCGGAGAGGCAAAGTACAGATCATCATAGGCGGTAAATGCCGGGTAATCCTTTTCTGCCAGCATGGCTTTTACGGTCGGATTGTATACAAAGCTTTCCCATAAATTCACAGGTGCGGATTTATAGGGATTTTTGATCTTTTTTGCATCGGCAAAGAAAGTGCGATGAAAATAGCGGTCTGTTCTGCCGGATGTATACAGCTCATACAAATAGGCGGATTTGTCCGTCAGGACAAGATCGACCTGTGCATCCTTTAAAAAGGCATCTTTGATAAACAGAAAGACCATCAGATGATAACTGGTACTGGCAACGGCAAGTACCTTTCTTTTTGGCGTTGGCATATATTGTTCCTTTCCGGTCATGCCCTGTGCAGTATTCTGCGGATGTTATCCAGGAAAATGGCGCGTTCTCTTGCTTCAAACAGTAAGAAGAAATTCAGAAGAGAACCGACAATACCGCAAAGCAGAATATCCACAATGACCATGCCCCAGCTTGTCGTCGTAATAAAGTGGTTCATGCCTGCAAATACTGCTGACATGAGAAGCGTTACAAAAATATAACGGAAGATCGTCGGATAAAAGGCGTGTTTGGGGAGCTCCAGACAATGCGCCGCATACATCGGTGTAAATGTCATATTTTTGATGATGCCAAGGAAGGAAGAAGTTCCCGCGATAAAGTAGATCCCATATGGATGAAATGCCGGGATCTCCAGAAAAATGAACACCACAATGACATTCAGGACGCCCATTAAAAGTGTGACGATCGAATTCCATTTTAGCTTATTCACAACCGTATAAACATTGAAAAGCGGACTGATCGCACCGCCGACCAGCGTACCGAGCATGATCAGAACGGTCAGCCTGTAGTAGACAGGCAGGATCTCACGCTCACTTGGCAGCCACATATAGTAAAAGGACATTCCGAATCCGATGATGTAGCAGAGCGGGATATTGGCAAAAAAGCCTGTCAGCTTCATGGCTGATTTCAGATCCTCTGTCAGTTCCTTCTTATTCCCCTTGGCAAAACTGATCGTCAGGGAGGGGGTAAAGACAGCGGAGATCGTTTCATACAGAGTGTTGACTGCTGTGACGATCGTTGTGGAAGTACCGATATAGCCGCTTTCCGCTTTGCCGATCCACAGATTGGTGATCAGTGTATCGATTCCGTTTGTCAGAGCCTGTCCCGCACGCATGATCGTATTCCAGACACCGGCGGACAGGATTTCAATGACCGTATGGATATCAAAATATTTCCGGGAAACAACGATCTGCGGCAGCAGTTTTTTCGTATAATGAATATAAGTTATGAACAGATACACATTGGCAAGCAGTGTTGCATAGCCGATGTAGCTGACATGGATCGGTAAAAACGTAAAGGTAACGATCAGCAGTGCAGCTTTTAAGATCTGGGACTCGATCGTGCGGAGCGCGGACAGATCCAGTCTGTTAGCTGCAAAAGTCGCTGTGGAAAATGTCGTTGCGATGATCGTGACCATAAAGTTTAAAAACATGGTCGCAAATAACAGCTTGACGTCCGTTACAAGCGCCGGGGAAATATTGACCAGCTTTTCCAGATAGAGTACGACCAGTGTGCAGGGCAGAAGCAGAACTGCCACGATCACCAGATTGGCGTACATGACGGAGTTGAAATAACGATTGGCACCTTCCGCATCATTCTGGTGGATCTTGACCGTGATAAAGCGGCCTGCCATGGAATTGAGTGCCATGGCGGCGATCGCCGCGTAACTGACGAAATTATTTGCCATCGTAACAAAACCCTGCGCCTCGGAACCGAGCTTGTAAATGACGGTCGGTGTGATCAGAAAGCTGATCCCCAAGCTGACAAGGCAGGACAACAGGGAGGCTGCCATATTGATGATAAGCTGTTTATTTTTACTGGTTTCTTTCATAAAATGTTCCTTTTCGAAAAATAATGCATGACATAGTATAGCACGACCGGGATTCTTCTTTCAATACATGGGTCTATTTCCGATTGCAATATAGGCATCAAAATGATAAGATATATCTATATGCTTTGTACCCTGCATGATTTTATGCGGGAAGCGGGCAGAAGTGAGGTACGGATATGAAGATTATGCCAAACCGGCTTGACCGGGGGTTTTATCAATATCAGGATGAATTTGAAAAAAAGGCGATCGAAGTGCTGCGCAGCGGCTGGTACGTGCTGGGAAAAGAGGTCAGCAGCTTTGAGGAAGAGTTTGCCGCCTATGTCGGTACGAAGTATTGCGTGGGGCTGGCAAGCGGACTGGATGCGCTCTGGCTGGCGTTCCGCGTGCTCGGCATCGGAGCCGGGGATGAAGTGATCGTACAGTCCAATACGTATATCGCCAGTGTGATGGGCATTACGATCAATGGTGCAACGCCGGTTTTTGTGGAGCCGGACGAATATTACGGAATCGATGCAGCAAAGATAGAAGAGAAAATCACACCAAAGACAAAGGCGGTGCTTGTAGTCCATCTGTACGGACAGGCATGTCAGATGGACAAGATCTGTGAGATTACCAAAAAACACGGATTGTATCTGGTGGAGGACTGTGCACAGTCGCACGGAGCCATGTATGACGGCAAAATGACGGGCAGCTTTGGCGATATCGGCTGTTTTTCCTTTTATCCATCCAAAAATCTGGGTGCTTTCGGAGACGGCGGAGCGATTACCTGCAATGATCCGAAAATTGCAGCGGATATGAAGATGTACCGTAATTACGGTAGTGAAAAACGGTATTATAATAAAGTAGTAGGAGCCAATTCCAGACTGGATGAGATCCAGGCGGGGCTTCTGAGAGTCAGACTTTCCCATATAGAAGAGCTGACACAGGAAAAGATAAAAATTGCGGCCCGTTACGACAAAGAACTTTCCAATGCAGCCTTTACGCTGCCCCAGAAAAGACCGCATGCCAATCATGTTTATCACCAGTATGTGATCCGCACAGCGCACAGAAAAGCACTGATCGATCATCTGAATGAAAAGGAGATCGGAACGATCATCCATTATCCGATCCCACCGCATCTTTCGGAAGCATATCAGAGCCTGGGCTATCACAGAGGCGATCTGCCGATCGCGGAAACCTTTGCGGATGAAGTGCTTTCCATTCCGATGTATAATGGAATGACAGAAGAGGAACAGACTTATGTGATCGGGGCATTGAATGCATTCAGACCTTAAAAGACCGCAGAGAATGAAGGAGAAATGAATGAACATAAAAGAGCAGTATAAGATCCTGGAATTTGGAGAATATGGGGACGAGAGAGGAAATCTTGTTGTAGCGGAAGGAAACGGAAAGGATATTCCTTTTGCGATCAAACGTGTCTTTTATATGTATGGATCCGATGCAACGGTGATCCGCGGACAGCATGCAAACCGCAAAACGGAATTTGTGCTGATCAATGTCAGCGGGACAAGCAAGGTAAAGGTCGATAACGGTTATGAAACAGATGTGATCGAACTGAATAAGCCGCGTATGGGATTGTATCTGCCGACAATGCTTTGGAAAGATATGTATGATTTTTCTGCTGACAGTGTGCTGCTCTGTCTGGCAAGCGAACATTATGACGGCAGTGAATATATTCGAGACTATAATGAATATCTGAAAGAAGTGCGCTCCGGTGCTGCTTCGGATGAGAAGGAACAGGATAAATAAATGAGCAAAATATCAATTGTAGTACCGGTTTATTATAACGCAGATACGCTGATGCTTTTATATGAGGATATGAAACAGAAGATCCTCGGAAAGCTCGGAGAGTATGAGCTTGTATTTGTGGATGACGGTTCCGGTGACAACTCATGGGAAGTGATGAATGAGATCCGGAGAATGGATCAGAATGTGCAGTGTGTCAAGCTATCCCGTAATTTCGGAGAACATGCGGCGCTTCTGGCGGGGCTTTCTGTCTGTACAGGCGATTGCGCTGTGACAAAGCAGGCTGACCTGCAGGAAGACTCGGAAATCATTCTGGAAATGTATGAAAGCTGGAAAAAGGGCAATAAAGTCGTTCTGGCGGTGCGGAAGGAACGCGATGAAAATCCGGTTAAAAAGTTATTTGCGCATATGTATTATGTGATCATACACAAATTTGTACAGGAAAGAATGCCTGTAGGAGGCTGTGACTGTTATCTGATCGACAGACAGGTCATTGAAGTACTGGAAAGACTGGATGAAAAAAATTCCTCCCTGACGCTGCAGGTGCTGTGGGCAGGCTTCCAGACCGACCAGATCTATTTCCACCGCAGAGACCGTGAGATCGGAAAATCACGCTGGACACTCGGCAAGAAGGTAAAACTTGCCATGGATTCCATGATGAGCTTTTCTTATGCACCGATCCGGTTTATGTCCGGCGTTGGCGTTGTTTTCTTTATTATTGCACTCCTTATGATGATCGAGGTGATCGTGGAGAAGTTTACGGTCGGAACACCGATCCTCGGCTGGGCTTCCATTATGTGTGTGGTACTGTTTTCTTTTGGTATCATGATGCTGATGATGGGCGTGCTTGGCGAATATGTATGGCGTGCACTGGATGCTTCCAGAAACAGACCGCCTTATCTGATCGACCATGTGGAGAAATCCGATCAGTCGGATAAAACAAAATCTGATTCATAGATGGATAAACAAGAGCAGCCTCATAGAGGCTGCTTAAATATCAAATATAAGGCTGTCGTTTAGCCGAGGATGACAGCGACGACAATACCGAGCAGAGCACCCATGGCGACCTGCAGCTTGGTATGACCGACAAATTCCTTTAATTTTTCTTCGGCAGTCAGCGTGCTGTTTCCCATGCTTCTGAAAATTTCCATCATTTCATTCAGGATCTTTGCCTGTTTGCCTGTTTCAAAACGGACGCCTGTGGCATCATGCATGACAATGATCGCAAATATGGCAGCGATAGCAAATTCCGGACTTGCCGGCCCGCAGTGCAGGAAAGTCGTGCCTGCAAGGGCACAGACGGTTGCAGAGTGGGCACTTGGCATACCGCCGTCGCCGATGAGTCTTTCCCAGACAAATTTTTTGTTGATGATCAGATGTGTGATGGTCTTGAGGATCTGTGCACAAAACCAGCCGATCACGGCATTGATCAAAATCGTGTTATGGAGCAGTTCTTCTAAATAGTTCATGTTTTACCTCATTTGTTCAAAATTCCAATACCTTTTCCAGTATACCCTATTCTTTGGCAAACTACAATTACAGAAATGTGCGGAATGCAAAAAATCTGTGTAGTAAAGATGTGTATTAAATTGGAGGGAAATTGTCGATGAAAAGAATTAGACAAGTTATGACAAAAAATGTATGATTACTATATAGTCGCAATTATAATTTTGTCTATTATTATTTAATAGAGGGGGAAAAGTAT
>DJNY01000106.1 GCA_002441865.1 Lachnospiraceae bacterium UBA6452
TGGTACACACAGGGATATATCCAGCTTGCGGGAGAAGACATGGCAGCAGCGGAGGAAGCAGCCAAGACAGTGAAGTCAGCAAAGGTTAAGAAGCTGTGGCCGTGTGTAGAGGTGTCGAAGCTGATCTATCCTGCAGCAGTTGTGTATATGGCAGCAAAAGAAGCTGTGGATGCGCAGAATAACGGAGTGCCGTATGTATCAGCGTCCAATACACAGGTAAGCATTGACAGGCTGTGCACAGCATCCGGCGCAACGATCAGACTGAATCAGAAGAATGCAAATGATCTAAATGATAAAGGAATTGCAACTTTTAACTTCTCGGATATGGCATGGGTAACCTGGGGCGTGTGCATGGCGAATTATACGGAAGAGGGCAGAGACACTATCTCGCCGGATGAGCTGAACGATGTGGCAGTACAGATGAGAGATTATGTATCAAATCTGTTCCAGCATGATTATGCACAGGCAATCGATAAGCCTATGAGCGTCAGAGATGCCAATGATATCGTCACAGGATTCCAGAACACGCTGGATGTCATGGTATCAAACGGACAGTTGATCTATGCAAAGGTAGAATTCAAGGAAGATGAAAATTCAACAGCAGATCTCGCGTCCGGTGATTTCACGTTCAATGTAGCTGAGACAAATACGCCGCCAAAGAAGTCAATTACGGCAAAGATCAGATACGATGCAGCTGCACTGGCTGATAGTTTTTCGGAAAGTGAGGTGGAAGGTTAATGGCTGAAAAATTTGTAGATAAAATTGAGGATCTGCTTGCACAGGTAATTAAGGCAGACGGCAACAAAGAACTTGATAACCTGCTTTCATTTACACTTCCGGATGTGACTGCAAAGACAGAATCAATCAGCGGCTATTCGGGCATGGTTGGAGAAATTTCGTTCCCGAACTGGAGCGAACTTGAGACTATGGAGCTGTCACTGAAGTTTTCCAATTATCCGGATTCACTGAAAGAATATCTGACGACAGGATCTGTCACTGTCAAGCTGAACTGGGCAGAATCATATGTTAATAAGTCCGGAGCGCTGGCATATGATTCGTATGCGGCAACATTATCAGTATTCCCGGCAAATCTTCCGGGCGGCGATAAAAAGAAGGGTGAACGATCTGAAAACGAATTCAAGTCACAGGTCAAAGCATACAAGCTTATTAAAAACGGAACAGAAATCTGCGATATCGATCTTTTGACCGGAAAGGTCAAAATTTTCGGTACGGATATGGCAACAAACATGAAATCAGCACTGATTAAATATTAGGAGGAAAGAAAATGATGGAAGCAACTGAAACAAAAACAAAATTCGAGGATGAAGATATCTATGAAGAAGGGCTTGGTGAAGAAGAGCCGGATACAGATGTGGTGGATGAAGAAGAGGAAAAAGTGAAAGAATCAGGCGTATTTACCTTGACAGAACCTGTTTTTTATGAAGGAGAACAGATCAGAAAAATCCCTTATGATTTCAACAATGTGACACCGGTACAGTACCAGCATGTGATCAAAGCAGTCAGCAAAAAAGAAAACGTGACAGTACCGGAACTGAATACAAATGTGCAGTTCACTTTATTCTGCCGTGCAGCTCAGATGCCGGTTGCTGTTCTGAAATCAGTAAGTAAGATTCAGGACTTCACAGCAATGTGTGCAATTGCCCGGAATTTTTTATTGTCAAAGCAGGACGAGGAAGAGGATGTCCTGTAATTTCCGAAAAAGCATACTTCATCACAAGATATTCAAGCACATCATATAATGAAGTTATGAGCCTCTCTTTTGGAGAGGCTGATGCGCTTTTTCTTGGAATATGCAGAATCATAGAAGAGGAAAATAAAGCAAGGAAGAAAGCTATGAGGAACGAAGATGGCTAAAACACTTAAAACCACGCTTCTTCTTGCAGGAAAGTTGGATGCATCTTTTAATAAAGCGTTTAGTGCAGCGGAAAAAGCTGCAAAGGTGTCTGGTGGTAAAATAGAATCAACAATCAAAAAGATTCCAAAAACGGCAAAAGAGGGAATCAATAATTTGCCGAAAACAATCGAGCAAGGAATAACTGCTTCAGTCGAGAAAACATTGAGCAAGGCAGAAAAAGCCGTAAAGACTGCAAGCAATAGGATTGGTTCTACTTTAAAAAAAACAGGTCAGATTGCTAAAAAGGCAGGGGTGGCAGTCGCAGCAGGAGCTACAGCGGCCACTCTTGCTATAGGTGCATTTACTACAGCAGCTGCACAAAATGCTGCGGCGCTGGAGAGCTCCATGGCAAACGTAGGGACGTTGCTGGATGGAACGGCGGAACAGGTAAAAGCAAGAACACAAGAATTATCCGCTGATGTAATTAAGGTTTCAAATGCAACCGGCATATCGACAGATGAGTTATCATCTGGTCTGTATGATGTTATATCAGCGGTTGGAGACACAGAAGACTCCATAAAAATCATGGAAATCGCCGCAAAAGCGGCGGCTGCAGGAAATGCAGAAACAGCAGAGGCAGTATCCCTTCTGACGGCTGTTACAAAGGGATATGGTGATACATCCGGTGAAGCATTTCAGAAGGCGTCAGATCTTGCATTCCAGACGGTTAAACTGGGGCAGACAACGTTCCCGGAACTGGCGGCATCAATAGGCAAGGTAACACCGCTTGCAAGTGCATTAGGTGTACAGCAGGAAGAATTATTTGGTGTATTCGCAACACTGACAGGTGTTACAGGATCAGCAGCGGAAGTAGCAACGCAGTACAAATCAATACTGGCAGGCCTCATGACTCCATCAGAAGGCATGGCAACAGCACTTGAGTCAATGGGATATGCTACGGGTTCTGCTGCAATCGAAGCCCTGGGATTCCAGGGAACATTGCAGGCACTGATGGGGACTGTAGATGGCGATACGCAGTCAATGGCCAAGCTGTTTAGCTCGGTAGAAGCGCAGACGGCGATCCTTTCTTTATGTGGTGCACAGGCAGACAACCTAACGAGCAAGACGGATGCGATGAGAAACTCGGCAAATGCTACAAACAATGCATTCTCGACGCAGACGGACACACTGGAATACACAATACAGAAGATTAAAAACCTTGGTCAGAACTTTATGACACAGGTTGGTCAGAAAATACTGCCATATGTAGCAGAACTGGCTTCGAAAGCGTTGCCAATGATCACGCAGGCACTGGATGATATCATGCCTGCGATCGATGCGATAGCAAGCAAAGCAGGACCGGTTTTCGAAAAAATTATAGCAAAAGTAGGACCTGTATTGTTGGAAGGAATACAGGAAATACCAAATATATTGCAAAAGGTTGGAACCGTAGCAGGAAATATCTATGCAAAGGTTAAACCGTATATAGGAACTGTAAAAGATCTTATATCCGAGATACCGGGAATATTCGATACGGTATCCGGAAAGGCGCAGGAAGTTTGGACGATACTTTCCCCGGTCGTATCAATGATCATCCAAAAGGTACAGGAAATTGCACCGGTAATCATAGGATGTGTGAGCGAAGCAATTAGCTGGATTATGAGAATCGGACAGGCGATAGCGCCGGTCGTTGCGGTCTTGGCAGCAACTCTTGCACCGGTGATTCAGGAAATTATCCCTATACTCTCTATCTTGTGGGATGTGGTAGGACAGATCGTACACCTGGTCGAGCAGGTATCTCCGGTTTTAACAGTCATCGTTGGAGTACTGGGACTTATTGCGACACAGGTTGCGGGCAGCATCATATCAGTTCTGAAATCTGCAATGAAGATTGTACAGGACGTGATCCGCGTAGTAGGAGATCTGTTTGACATCCTTACTAATCTGGGATTGTTTGTTGTCAATGTCCTTACGGGAAATTTTGCGGCCGCTTTTGGAAACTTGGCAAATATAGTGAAAGCAGCGTGGGACGGCATCAAAGCAGTAGTACACGCAGGTCTTGTTGCAATTGTATCGCCGATCAACGCACTGATCGAAGGAGCAAATAAAGCAATCGGCGTATTCAAGGGCAAGAAAATACCGAAGATTGAGATACCGGCATTTGCACAGGGAGCGACCGTATCAGAGCCTACACTTGCATGGGTAGGCGAAGGCAGAGATAAAGAAACAATTATCCCGCACAATAACTCTCCAAGGTCCAGAGCACTGCTTGCGGAAGCAGAACGTGGTGTTTATGGCTCTAGCGGTGGAAAAAAAGAAATGAGCTTTGTGTATGCACCGGTGATCAATGGAGCGGGCGATTCGATCAAAGCGGAGCTGCTGGAGGATTACGAACGCTTCAAAGAGTGGATGCAGAGATACAAGGAAGAAGACGACAGAGAGGTATTCGCATGAAGGTAGTTGCAAAACAGGGGCAGACATGGGACATGATATCGAAACAGGCATATGGGAACGAATTTTACACGCAGGAACTGATGCTGGAAAATTCTAGCCTTTGTGGAATTTGTGTATTTGAAGGCGGAGAAGAAATTGAAGTACCGGAACTGGAAGAAGAGGTTGACAGTGCATGGAATTAACGATCAAAGGTGAGAACATATCAGAACCGATCAGCAAGTGTATTTATACAGAAAATGCAACAGGAAGAGCTGATGTATTGGATATAACGATAGATGATTCGAGCAGGAACATTGAGGCTTTGAGACTAAAAAAAGGAGATATCATATCTGCATCGAATGAAGCACAGAAGAGTGGGAAGATGTATATCTCACACGTATTTTATACAGGAAGTACAGTTGCGATCAGAGCGCTGTCGACCGACGCAAAACGGTTTACAGAAAAAACACAGTATAAAAAGGCAATCAGTTTTGAAGAGATCACAAAAGAAGTAGCAAATGAAACAGGGTATGGACTTAATATGGTTCATACCCTGAATCTATACTATCAGGAGGTACAGAGACAGAATGAAACCCCGGTTACGTATCTTGCAAGACGGCTTGCACTGGAAGGGTTCCAGATGCGCATATACGACGATACAATTATTATTTTCGACGAGCGGATCCAGGAGCAGAAAGATGCAGTGGATGATCTGAGCGAAGACAAGCTGCAGCAACTGGCTATGAGTACGTCAGATGCAGGACTGATCGCAAGTATCAGAAACAGGTGCAAAGCAGAAGGATATACTATAGATACATATACACAGTCGGGACTGCCCGGAAAGGCACTCGAAAAAAATATCCTATGTAGTTCCATTGCTGAGTCCGAGAGATTCTGCAAAGCGATCATGAGAGAAGCAAATAAATACGAATACCTGACCAGCGGAAGGCTGGAAGGATTAAATAAATCTACAGGGCAAATCATAGAATTTGAAACGAATAAAGCTGGGTTTTCAGGCAAGAAGTACATATACAAAGTTGCACATGACCTTGTAACCGAAAACCAGATGTTATATATGAGAAATGTGATAGCAGGAGGCTATTAAATGATCAGGGGAACAGTGATCTTAGTGGAAGAAAAAGAAGCCCTTGTGTTATTTGAAGGGCAGAACATACAGAAATATGTGAAGATACCGCGCCATATTACAGATCTTAAAAAGGGCGATGCGGTTGCGGTATGCTTCGAAACGCAGATGCATGGTGGAATGATAGTAGGTGTTGAATAATGGGTAAATGGAAGAATGTGAAACTGAAATCGAACGTATTTGCACAGTTTCATACAAAACAGTTCTACATCGGGCAGAATGACCTCAATACATTTTCTTCGTTCTCTTCTTCATCCAGTCTGGAAACGGAAGACAAAGAGAACGGGCAGAATATGCCGGTGGCAACCAATAAACATATAGGTGTTGGAGATATGAGTATCACAATTCCGTTAAACGAAGTGTATTCAGACAACACAGCAAATAAAAATGTATCAAAAAAAATGAAGACAAGTGTTCGATCTGAATATGAATGGTGGCGCAACGCCTGCCAAAAAGGACTTACATCTTATTTTTACATCGGCAAAAAGCAGTTTGGCGGTAATAGATGGAAAGTGGTAGGCTGCTCGATATCGGATCTGGTGGTAAATGCAAACGGCAGTTGGAGAAAATGCAAGGTTACCATATCTTTTAAAGAATACGCCGGAGGTATCTCAAAGAAAGACGGCAAAAAACTGAAAAAAGCAGCAGGCGGCCTTATGAAAGGAAAAAAGACAAGAGTGAGGAAAATCAAAGTTAAGAAAAAGAAAAAGTAGAGGAAATGCCATGTATAAGTATAGAAAGGATCTGTCAGAGGAAGAAAGAATATCGCAGAATATCACAAATCTGCTCGAAGCGGACAAAGGAGCAGTGGCATATGACAGGGATCTTGGCGTGGATCCGGAATGGAAGGATCAACCGGACGGAATGTATGATGCTATGATGTTATCAGAAATGACAGATCTTGTGAATGAAAAAGAACCGCGTGGAACAACAACGCTGGAAATTGGTGATGATGATGAATTGGAGGTGAACGTAGAAATTGCTGAGCTTAGTTAACTGGGAAAATGATGAAATATTGGATGCGGCTATTGAAGCATTCGAAAAGGAAGCAGGAGAACAGCTTTTTGCGGGGGATGAAAGACTGTGGCTGATCAATTCATTCATGTACATGGCTGACGTTGTCGCTGGAGAAATCAATCATATTGCCAATAATAACCTGATCATGTATTGCGATGAAGAGACTCTCATGCTGAAGGCGGAAGAAAGGTTCATTGAAAGAGAACCGGCAGAGAAAGCAAGCGTAAAAATGCAGTTCACAATTACCGGAGCAGGAGAGAAGATAACAATTCCGAAAGGCACAAGAGCGACGGCGGAGGGAACACTTTTTTTCGAACTGCCGGAAGATTTGGTCGTAGCCGCAGGACAAACAACTGCACTAGCAACCATGCAAGCTGTGGAAGCTGGAGTATCATACAATGATGTTGAGGTTGGAAAGATAACGATACTTGTAGATACAATACCATATGTAACACATATCGAAAACACAGAAGCGCCTACTGGTGGAAAAGACATTGAAGATCTGGAACAGTTCCGGTTGAGGGTACTCAGAGCACCGAAACAATACAATACGACCGGCGCACAGGATGCATATGTCGAAAATGCAAAAGCGGCTGATTCACTGATAACAGACGTTCAGGCTGCCAATAATGGACCGGATGTATATGTGTATGTCCTGTGCAAAAATGGAATCATACCAAATCAGGACATACTTGATGAGGTAGAAAAGCGCCTGACTGCAAGCAATAAGAAGGCTCTGGTAGATAGATTACATATAGCAGCTGCTACGCCCAAAAATTATACGATCAATCTCACATATAAGATTGCCCAGAGTGATTTTAGCAGAGCAACAGAGATACAGGGAAAAGTACAGGAAGCAGTACAACAGTTCATTTCAGATATGCAGGCTAAAATGAATATAGATATCAATCCTGAAATCTTGAGAAAATATATATACAACGCGGGCGCTTCATCGGTATCGATTTCAAGTCCAAACTACGCTAGTGTAGGAAAAAATGAAGTGGCAAAATGCACAACCACAAATGTAGCGTATGAGGGTGTCCTGTGAGGTGAGCCATGAGAATAAATGAAGTAAAAATGATCGATATTGTACCGAACAGCATAAGTCACGATGCGACGATTAAGGGACTTTGTGCTGCAGCAGATGTGATAATGCATAGACTGGAAACGGAAATGCCAAAAGCAAATCTGTTTGAAAATCTAGAACTTTTTGCAGAAAAGGATTTGGATGCGATTGCAGAGGCGGAAGAGATACCATGGTATGATACCTCATACGATAGACAAGTCAAGATCGGTATCATACACGATTACGAAAAATTCGCAATGATAATCGGAACAAAAGCTGCAGTCGAAGGCGTGACGACTAACATTTTCGGAGAATCTGAGGTGGAGGAGTGGTATGAATACGGAGGTTCGCAATATGGGTTTAAAATCCATACGCAGTCGCTGCTGACACCAAATATGAATGAAATATTTACGCGAGTGATTGACCATGTTAAGAACATGAGAGCCGGTCTTGAGTCGATAGCTGTCAACAGGAAAACAGCGCAAGCTATATTTGCAGGAACAGAGCAGTTCAGCACAGTGCATCCAGAGCCGATTAAAGACGGATACAAAGAGACAGAGACAATTCTATCAGAGACACAGAAGATGGGAACAGAGCAGTTCAGCGCAGTGCATCCGGAGCCAATCAAGGACGGATACAAAGAGATAGAATCGGCAGCAGCCGAACAGGCAGGAGCAGCTGCAGGGCAGTTTGTCTCATATAAAGCGCCGCCAATTCAATAGTTTCAAAATTCAACCGGTTGTGTTCACAGCCGGTTGAATTTCTATAAAAATAAAGAAAGGAAGGAAAGGAATCATGCCACAGGTATTTAATCCGGCAGTACTGACCAATCAGGGAATTGCACTGCTCAACAAGGCACAGGCAGGTCAGTGCAAGATCGAATTTGTCAAAATGGCGGTCGGAAGCGGATCATACGCAACGAGCGAAAAAACGGTATCAGCATTGCAGGCGCGTACAGCCCTGAAAGCTGAAAAAAACAGCTATAAGTTGATATCGAAAAAACTCAAGACAGAAAACTCTGTGCAGCTAACAGCAATGATCAGCAACCAGGATCCATTGACGCTTGAAACACTTGTCACAGCGGGGTATTACATCAATGAGATCGCGTTATACGCAAAAGAATCAGGTGCAGCGGATTCGACAGCAGTTATTTATTCGATCGCGGTCGTAAGTGGAGCAAATGGAGACTTTATGCCGCCATACAACGGGCACAATCCGGCGCAGATCACGCAGGACTTTATCGTTACTGTTTCAAATTCGTCGGCAGTCATTGTGAATGTAGCAGGACAGGCTCTGCCACGAAGTGAATTCGAAGCGCTTGGTCTGTCTGTCACGGATGGAAAAGTAGTACAAACAATTAACAAATAAAAAACAGGAGGTAAAAAATGAGTGAGGTAAGTAAGTTTTTGATGACAGATGAAACTGGGCTTGCGATTGCGGAACAGATGCGACTGCAAAATGAGATTCTGTCTGCTATCGGTTCCGGGGTGGCGTACAAGCCATCGTCTCTGAAAGACGTGATCAATATTATCAGAAGTGGTAAGGCAAGCACGGTATTCCAGATCGGTGATCAGATTATTCTGAAATGGAAGGATATTACAACAGGAGCAGAGTATGATTGCCCGATGGATGTCGTCTCTTTCCAAAATGCGACACTGCAGGATGGAGAAGAGGTGCCATCTATGAGATTACAGTGCCATTATGCGACGCTGTACGGTGTACAGTTTAACAATTATCAAGCGTTTTATTATGCAGAAAATGGACTGGCAGCAGGCACGTATCACATCGAGATTGGTACAACATGGGGAAATAATTGCGTAGCTGGCAAAAAGTATCAGTTCACGATTACACAGGCGGTTCCGGCGGGCGGTCAGGA
>DJNY01000167.1:0-3012 GCA_002441865.1 Lachnospiraceae bacterium UBA6452
GGGCATCCTGTAGATATCCTGCCGCACGAACGAAATGTGGCAACAAAACTGATCGAGGACTTTATGCTGCTGGCAAATGAAACGGTGGCACAGCACTTTTTCTGGCTGGAAGTACCGTTTGTTTACCGGACGCATGATAAGCCGGATCCGGAAAAAATACAGAAGCTGACGACATTTCTGAATAATTTCGGTTATTCCCTGAAAGGCACAAGGGATGAGATCCATCCGAAAGAGCTGCAGAAGCTGCTGACAAAGATTGAAGGAACCAGGGAAGAGGATATGCTGAGCAGACTGATCCTGCGCAGCATGAAGCGTGCCCAGTATCAGGATGTCTGCACAGGACACTTTGGACTGGCATGTAAATATTATTGCCATTTTACCTCGCCGATCCGCCGTTATCCGGATCTGCAGATCCACCGTATCATCAAAGAATACCTCCGGGGAAGACTGAAGGAGGAGAGGATCCAGCATTACAAGGATATTCTGCCACAGGTATGCAAGCACGCTTCGGAAATGGAAAGAAGAGCAGATGAAGCGGAACGGGAGACCGATAAGCTCAAGAAGGCGGAATATATGACAGCACATATAGATGAAGAATATGATGGTGTTATTTCCGGTATTATGGCATATGGTATTTATGTGGAGCTGGAGAATACGGTAGAAGGACTCATCAGAGCAGCAGATATACCGGGCGATTATTATGTGTATGATGAGGCTGCCTGTGAAATGGTTGGCAGCCATACAGGCAACACCTATCGTCTGGGAGACAGGATCCATGTTTATGTCAAGGATGTGGATCTGCAGAAAAAGACGATTGATTTTGGGCTTCACAAAGAATAAAAAATGAGCTATACTTGAGAGACGGACAGAGAGGAAGTGAGAGCATGTCAAAGGAGGCAATGAAATTAGTTGCCAATAATAAAAAAGCATATCATGATTTTTTTATCGATGAGAAGTATGAGGCGGGCATTGCTCTTCACGGAACAGAGGTAAAGTCGCTCCGCATGGGTAAGTGCAGTATCAAGGAGGCATTTGTCCGGATTGAAAACGGCGAAGCGTTTATTTACGGTATGAATGTCAGTCCGTATGAAAAGGGCAATATTTTTAACAAGGATCCGCTCCGTGTGAAAAAGCTGCTGCTTCATAAAGCCGAGATTGGAAAGCTGGCAGGTAAAATGGCAGAAAAAGGCTATACACTTGTACCGCTTCAGGTCTACTTTAAAAATGGCAAGGTCAAGGTTGAAGTTGGCGTTGCCAGAGGTAAGAAGCTCTATGATAAGAGGCAGGATATTGCCAAAAAGGATCTGCGCCGTGAAACCGAGCGGCAGTTCAAGATCAAAAATCTCTAAGGGGACGTAATGGTTTCGACAGGGGTCTTGCAGCTGGAGAAGCTATCCGAAGGCGATGGCGTCAAATCGCAAAACTAAAATTAAACGCTGAAGATAATTTAGCATTCGCTGCCTAATGGCAGCTGTCTGACTTAGTGCACCTACACATTAAGACCCAGGCATCGACTATGTAGGAAACGACATATGCTAAGCTTTGCGTATATGGGCGTATCATGAAGCTACCGAAATCTGTCAGGTGTCAGTTCCCGGCAGACGGAGGGAATCCCAAATAACTGACTATGATAGTAGAAGGACAGGGAATAGGCTTTTGGACACGGGTTCGACTCCCGTCGTCTCCATCAAAACGACACCGTATGTTACTAAAGTGATATACGGTGTCGTTGTTTTTATGATATAATGAATGAAAACGGATACAGATACAAAAGGAAGAAAACAGATGGAAACCTTTATTGTAGATAATATTGTATTTTATGACCGGGATCTTGCGATGCAGGCAGAAAAAGAATGGAAGAAAGTTAAGCTGCTGCAGGAAAAACTGGATGAAAAGAATATAGCAAATGTTGCGGTGATGTATCAGAAGGCAGTAGAGGGGAATATTTTTCAGACCCCTGTTGGCATGGCATATCTGCTAAGACTGCGTGAACTGCTGCAGAAGAACGGTTATGATGAACTGACAGCAGATAAACAGATCGACTGTCCACTACAGAAAATACAGGAGAAGCAGGATGATCCGTTAGAAGAAAAACTGCAGAAAAGAGATGCAATCTGGAAGAGCAGACTGGATATGCAGCAGGAAAAAGAAGCGGGGCTTCGACAGCGCTGCAAGAATCTGAAAAAGATCATTATTATGCTTGTTGTTCTGGTGATCGCACTTTTTGCGATCAGCCTGACGGGGAAAAATCCGACGATCATCAATTACAGATCAAAGATCGTGAATCAGTATGCTTCCTGGGAGCAGGATCTGAAGGAAAGAGAGGCTGTGGTCAGGGAAAAAGAAGCGCAGCTTGGTATCACGGAATAAATCAGACGTGGATTCACACTTTTATCATAAAGTTATTGTAGGCTACAAAGAAGAACATAAAAAAGAGGACGGAACTATGGAAAAAATAAAGATTTTAGTTGTAGACGATGAAAGCAGAATGCGAAAGCTTGTAAAAGATTTTCTGGTCAGAAGTAACTATGAAGTATTGGAAGCGGAGGATGGAGAAAAAGCATTGGACATATTCTTTGCCGATAATTCCATTGCATTGATCATTCTGGATGTTATGATGCCAAAGATGGATGGATGGCAGGTATGTAAAGAAATCAGGGCGTATTCCAAAGTGCCGATCATCATGCTGACGGCGAGAACGGATGAAAGGGATGAGCTGCAGGGCTTCCAGCTTGGTGTAGATGAATATATCGCAAAACCGTTCAGCCCCAAAATCCTTGTTGCCCGTGTGGAGGCAGTATTAAGGCGTACAAAAGGAACTGCCAAGGATGATATTCTGACAGCGGGAGATATTGTACTTGATAAGGCAGCACATATTGTGACGATCGGTGGTAATCCGGTGGAACTGAGTTATAAAGAGTTTGAGCTTCTGGCATATTTTATGGAAAACAGAGGGATTGCCCTGTCCAGGGAAGTGATCTTAAACCATGTATGGAATTATGATTATTTTGG
>DJNY01000167.1:3065-5651 GCA_002441865.1 Lachnospiraceae bacterium UBA6452
GATGCCCGTACGATCGATACTCATGTCAAGAAACTGCGCAGTAAAATGGGAGAACAGGGTAATTATATTAAAACGATCTGGGGCATGGGATATAAATTTGATGTGGATACACAGGCATAACAGGCAGAAAGAGAACGGGTTTGTATGAAACATTCGATTAAGAATCAATTTGCAATGATCTTCATTGCACTTATGACAGGAACGATCGTGCTGTGCTGGTTTTTGAACAGCACATTACTGGAAAAATATTACACAAGCAATAAACAGCATGTGCTGCTGACGGCTTACCATAATATCAATGAGGCAACCAGTAAGGGAAATACCAACTCGGATACATTTAAGATCAATGTACAGAAGCTTTGTGGTATTTACAATATCAGTATTCTGATCGTAAATGCGGATTCTGATATTGTAACTTCCTCCGTGCATGAAACAACAGCACTGACACATGAACTGATGGGACATATTTTCGGCGTTACGGATCAGGATGATGACAGACAGGATGAAATTCTGCAGCAGACAGATTCTTATACGATACAGAACAGCCAGGACTATCGGACTGGCATCAATTATATTGAAATGTGGGGGGTTCTTGACAACGGCAATCCGTTTATCATCCGCTCTGCATTGGAAGGCATTCATGACAGTGTTAAGATCTCCAACCGGTTTATGGCATATGTAGGATTGCTTTCGATCATACTCAGCGGATTCATTATCTGGTGGGTCAGCAGAAAGATCACAGATCCGATCCTGCAGCTTGCCTCTATTTCCAAACGGATGTCGGATCTTGATTTTAATGCAAAATATACCGGAAAAGACAAAAATGAGATCGGGCTGTTGGGCAATAATATGAATCAGATGTCCGACAGGCTGGAAGAGACTATCTCTGAGCTGAAGACGGCAAATAATGAATTGCAGAAGGATATTGCGAAAAAAGAGCAGATCGATGAAATGCGAAAGGAATTCCTGTCCAATGTTTCTCATGAACTGAAAACACCGATTGCACTGATCCTCGGATACGCGGAGGGGCTGAAAGAGGACATCAATGAAGATCCGGAAAGCCGTGATTTTTATTGCGATGTCATTATGGACGAAGCGGAAAAGATGAATGTGATGGTGAAGAAGCTTCTGACACTTAATCAGCTTGAATTTGGAAATGATGTTGTGACGATGGAGCGGTTTGATATTGTGGAACTGATCCGGAATTATATCCAGTCTGCTTCGATCCTGATCCAGCAAAATGAGGCACAGATCACCTTTGAACAGGAAGAACCGGTTTTTGTCTGGGGGGATGAATTTAAAATAGAAGAAGTATTTATGAACTATTTTACGAATGCTCTGAATCATCTGGATGATAAAAAACAGATCCGGATCACGCTTACAAATACAAACGGAATTGTAAGGATATCTGTATTTAATACCGGAATTCCGATTCCGGAAGATTCATTGCCGCATATCTGGGAGAAATTTTATAAGGTGGATAAGGCCAGAACCAGAGAATACGGCGGAAGTGGCGTTGGGCTGTCTATTGTAAAGGCGATCATGGAATCAATGCACCAGGGATATGGCGTCCGTAACCACGAAGACGGCGTGGAATTTTGGTTTGAATTAGAATGTAAATGATGCTACAATAAATGGCATGGAACGGTAAGTTCAGGAAAAAATATGCCGGGGTAGGAACATGAATAAGAGAAATAAGATCGTACTTTGCCTCCTGGCAAGTACAATATGTATGACGGCATGCGGTAACAGCATTCCGGATATGACGCAGGAACAGGAAGACCTTGTCGTACAGTATGCGGCGGGTACTTTGCTGGAACATTTAAATGAATCGGGAACCAGGTTGGTGGATACTTCCAGGCCGAAGGAAGAACCTACACTGGCAGATGCTGTGACTGTAACGTCTGAGGAGGGATCCGGCGTATCGGAGAATTCTGTGGCAGCGGATGAAGCACCGGAACAAACTATGGAAAATAAAGAAAACGCACAGATCTCTGCAACGCAGTTGTTACAGATAGAGCCGCTTACGATCGCATATACCGGTTATGAGATTTGCGACAGTTATCCGGAAGATGGCGGAGAGGATCTGTATTTTTCCATGGAGGCAGGAGCAGGGAAAAAATTACTGGTTCTGCAGATTTCTGTTACAAATCCGGGGCAGGAGCAGGTGGAATTTGATACACTGCATAAGCAGGATATTAAGTATCGGGTTATGCTGAACGGAACGGACAGACATCAGGTTATGCTTACTATGCTGGATAATGATTTTTCTGCTATGGATAGTATGATCGATCCGGGAGAAACGGTGCAGACGGTTCTCGTGGCAGAAGTTTCGGATGAGACTGCACAACAGATCACAAGCGTTGATCTGGTTCTCCGTTCAGACAGTGACGAAGTGACGCTTACACCTTGAAAATATGCATGAAAAACTTGAAATAATAATTCTGGAAAAAACTTTAAAAAAATCCGGAAAATAGGTTGACATGCCAGAAGCATGGTGCTATTATAAGCAAGTCGCTTGTGAGACACGACAGTGAATCACAAAAAACGACAAAAGAAAATAAAAAAGGTGTTGACAAACGACAA
>DJNY01000102.1 GCA_002441865.1 Lachnospiraceae bacterium UBA6452
GACAACGAGCAGACAGCCCGTGCGATCGGTAAACAGGCTGGTGTGGATGAAGTGATCGCAGGTGTTCTGCCGGATGGCAAGGAGCAGGTGATCAGTTCATTGAAGCAGCAGGGTAAGACGATCATGGTCGGTGACGGCATCAATGATGCACCGGCGCTGACAAGTGCAGACATCGGTATTGCCATTGGGGCAGGTGCGGATATCGCCATGGATGCAGCGGATATCGTGCTGATGAAGAGCCGCCTTTCCGATATCCCGGCGGCGATCCGTCTGAGCCGTGCAACGCTGAAAAATATCCATGAAAATCTGTTCTGGGCATTTTTCTATAATGTGATCGGTATTCCGCTGGCAGCAGGTGTCTGGATCCCGTTGTTTGGCTGGAAATTAAATCCGATGTTTGGCGCGCTTGCGATGAGCCTGTCAAGTTTTTGTGTTGTATCTAACGCACTTCGTCTGAATCTGTTCCGGATGTATGATGCGTCTAAAGATAAAAAAGTAACTCATAAATCAGACTCCATGCATGACAATGGAGACCAGACAAAAAAAGCACAGCCAGAGGATATGGAATCTGTGCGGAATGAGAAATTGGAAGGAGAAGAGAATATGATCAAAACAACAGTAAAAGTAGACGGTATGATGTGTGGCATGTGTGAAAGCCATGTCAACGACGCAGTCAGAAATGCGATCGAGGTAAAGAAAGTATCTTCCTCCCACAAGAAGGGAACAACCGAAATTCTGACAGAGCAGCCGGTTGATGAGGAAAAGGTAAAAGCAGCCATTGAAGCAACCGGATACAAGGTGCTTGGCATTACAACCGGGGAAGCAGAAGAGAAAAAGGGTTTTTCTCTGTTCCATAAGAGTTGAAAAAACGATGCCTCAATGGTATAATGTGGCTTGTTATACGATGTTACAGAGTAAAATCTGTAGATAGCTAACAGGTATGGATATACCGGAGGAGGAGAAAAGATGAAAAAAAGCAGTAAGGTGACAGCAGTGATCCTGTCAGCCGTTCTTGCAATGAGCATGATCGGATGTGGCAGCAGCGCAGAAGACACAGCAAGTGATGCAGCAGCAACAGATGCCGTTACAGATGAGGCAACAGATGCAGCAGCAGGCGATGAAGCAACAGACGCAGCAGATGAAACAGCAGCAGGCGACAGAACACAGCTTATTGTCGGATTTGATGCAGAATACCCACCATATGGTTATATGGATGAAAACGGTGAATATGTCGGATTTGACCTTGATCTGGCACAGGAAGTCTGCAACCGTAATGGTTGGGAGCTTGTAAAGCAGCCGATCGACTGGGATGCAAAGGATATGGAACTGAATTCAGGTTCCATCGACTGTATCTGGAATGGTTTTACCATGACAGGCAGAGAGGATGATTATACATTCAGTGAGCCATATGTAGATAACAGTATCGTTGTAGTTGTTGCAGCAGATTCTGATATCCAGTCTTTGGAAGATCTGGCAGGTAAGGTAGTGGCAACACAGGCTGATTCTTCCGCACTGACAGCACTGACAGATGACAGTGAAGATAACAAAGACAATATTGCACTGGCAGCAACCTTTGCAGATCTGCAGCAGGTAGCTGACTACAACAGCGCATTCATGAATCTGGAAGCAGGTTCTATCGATGCCATTGCTGTTGATATCGGTGTAGCACAGTATCAGATCAGCTCAAGAGGCGATATGTTCCGCCAGCTTGATACACCAATTTCTACAGAGCAGTATGCGATCGGCTTTAAGAAGGGTAATACAGAGCTTCGCGATCAGGTACAGAATACACTCAATGAGATGGTTTCTGACGGTACATTTGACAAGATCGTAGCAAATTATGAAGACTACAATCTGCCGGCAATGGTTTGCCTTGGTAAATAAGTAATAAAACCCGGAGAGAGCAGAGGTCTGCTCTCTCTTTTTTGTCATGTTAGGAGAAAAAATGGAAATTCATTTTGTGATTGCAGATCCGGCGGGAAATATCACAGCAATCGTAAAAGACGGTGTGGCGGATGACGACTATCGATCGGTGGCTGCAGCGATCATGCAGGATCAGCAGTGGAAGGTAGAACAGGTAGGATTTATAACGGAACCGAAGCTGGGAGGCGAGGCACGCCTTCAGATGATGGGCGGGGAGTTCTGCGGAAACGCGGCCCGCAGTTTTGGAAAGTATATAGCAAAAAAAATGCGGAAGCAGGAAGCTGTGATTGAGATCAGCGGAAACAGTGCACCGATGCTGATCGAAACGGATCCGGCGAGAGGCAGCGCAAAAGCCCAGATGCCATGTCCGGTGAAACTTGATGAGCTTTCCGTCGGACTTGGCAGTTATCCGGTTGTTGTATTTGAAGGAATTGTACATCTGATCACCGAAAAGAAAATGCCGGATCCTGAGGATCTGAAGAAGCTGCTTTCTCTCTTGTATCAGAAATATGATGCAGAAGCAGCTGGTGTCATGTACCTGAAAAAAGATGCGGAAGAATACAGATTGACACCGGCCGTCCATGTACGTGCAACAGACAGCCTTGTTTATGAAAACAGCTGTGGTTCCGGCAGTGTGGCAGCAGCTTCTTATCTGGCTCTGCAGGAATGCAGACAGTCAGAAGCAGAGCAGGGAACTTATACCTATGATATACAACAACCCGGAGGCTGTATTACAGCATCTGTTACCGTATCGCAGGGAAAGATCACGGCAGCTTCCATAGATGGTGCGGTTTCCATTGGCGGTGAGATCGCAATGGAGATCAACAGTTAGCAGGAGGAAAGATGAATATTGAGATCATAAGAGGCATTCTGATACCATTCCTCGGAACGGTACTTGGTTCTGCCTGTGTCTTCTTTTTAAGAAAAAATATCGGAGATCTTGTACAGAGAGCATTGACAGGATTTGCAGCAGGAGTTATGGTGGCAGCAAGCATCTGGAGTCTGCTGATCCCGGCAATGGAACAGTCCGCGGCGATGGGAAAATGGTCGTTTGTCCCGGCGGTCGTCGGTTTCTGGATCGGCATTTTATTCCTGCTTTTGCTCGATCATGTGATCCCGCATCTGCATATGAAAAGTGAAGAGGCAGAAGGGCCCAAAAAGGCATGGCAGAAATCAACCATGCTGCTCCTGGCGGTGACACTGCACAACATTCCGGAAGGTATGGCGGTCGGTGTTGTATTTGCCGGCTATATGGCAGGCAACAGCACGATCACGGCAGCTGGTGCGCTGGCACTTGCAATCGGTATTGCAATCCAGAATTTCCCGGAAGGAGCGATCATTTCCATGCCGCTGCGCGGGCAGGGTATGAGTAAAACAAAAGCGTTTATTTACGGCTCATTATCCGGTCTGGTAGAACCGATCGGTGCACTGCTTACGATTCTGGCTGCATCCTTTATTTTACCGGTGCTTCCGTATCTTTTAAGCTTTGCGGCAGGAGCTATGATGTATGTGGTAGTAGAGGAACTGATCCCGGAAATGTCCGAAGGCACGCATTCTAATATCGGAACCATTGTATTCGCGGTTGGTTTTACACTGATGATGGCACTGGATGTTGCACTTGGGTAATTTATAATAGTTTATATCATACAAAGGAATCAAACATATGACACTTCAACAGCTTCGTTATGCAGTATGTATTGCAAAAAATAAATCTATGAATAAGGCGGCAGCAGAACTTTTTATCTCGCAACCGAGTTTATCCGTAACGATCCGTGACCTGGAAGAAGAGATCGGTTTTCCGCTGTTTCAGCGTTCCAGCCGCGGTATCGTGATCACCGCAGAGGGAGAAGACTTCCTCGGATATGCCAGACAGATGATCGAGCAGTATCGTCTGATGGAAGAAAAATTCATTGAAAAGAAAATGCAGAAACAGAAATTCAGTGTTTCCATGCAGCACTATACTTTTGCCGTGCAGGCTTTTATCAAGGTGGCAAAGGAACTGGAAATGGATGATTATGAATTTTCCGTGCATGAGACAAAGACCTATGAGGTAATTGAAAATGTCAAAAAGCAGCACAGTGAGATCGGCGTCTTGTACCGGAACGAGTTTAACCGGGAAGCACTTTCCAAGATCTTCCGGGAAAATGCACTGGAGTTTAAACCGCTTTTTTCCTGTGATATTTATGTGTTTATGGCGAGCTCACATCCGCTGGCAGGCAAGGAAAAGATCACTTTTGAGGATCTGCGTCCTTATCCGAATCTGGCGTTTGGACAGGGAGACAACAATTCCTTTTATCTGGCAGAAGAAGTATTTTCCACGCACGAATACAGACAGAGCATTAAAGCGGATGACCGTGCGACGATGCTGAATCTGATGATCGGACTGAATGGCTATACATTATGCTCCGGTATTATCTGTAATGAATTAAACGGAGACGAATATGTGGCAGTTCCGTTTGATACCGATGAAAAAATGGAAATCGGATATATTAAGAAGAAAAATATGCCACTGACCGTGCTCGGCGAAAAATATATTGCAGAGCTGAAAAAATATAAAGCATACGAGGAAGCAGAAAAATGATCTTATATGTGATAAGGCATGGAGAAACCGCATGGAATAAAGTAAGACGGCTGCAGGGGCAGACCGACATTCCGCTGGCGGAAGAAGGCATCCGGCTTGCAAAGGAAACAGGGATCGGAATGAAGGATATCCCGATCGATCTGGTGATCTCAAGTCCTCTGAAAAGAGCGGTGCAGACGGCTGAATGTATTACGGAAGGCAGAAATATTCCGGTTCTGACAGATGAACGGATCCAGGAGATCTCGTTTGGCGACTGGGAAGGAGAGTCTCTGATCGACAGTCCCGTTCTTCCGGCAGATTATAAGAAGCAGTTTTATGAAAATCCGTTATACTGCGAAGTACCGCCGCATGGAGAGTCGGTACCGCAGGTGATCCAAAGAACAGCAGACTTTTATCAGTCGCTTCTGGCTGATCCGGCATATCAGGACAAGCACATCCTGATCTCTACACACGGGGCTGCGGGACGCTGCTTTTTATGCAATTTCTTTGAAGATAAGACAGATATCTGGCGTGGTGGTGTTCCGAAAAATTGTGCAGTGACAACTGTGGAAGTAATAAACGGGAAGAGCAGGATCCTGGATTTTGACCGGCTTTATTATACGGAGAGATAGTTGTTGATTTATAGGTGTGCTCTGTTATAATAAAGGTATTGAAGAAAAGCTTGAAAGGGACAGTAAAAAACAATGAGAAATGTAATTTTAACAGGTGACAGGCCAACAGGAAAGCTGCATGTCGGACATTATGTCGGCTCGCTGCGCAGACGTGTTGAGCTGCAGAATACAGGAAATTATGATGATATCTATATTATGATCGCAGATGCACAGGCGCTGACCGATAATGCGGACAACCCGGAGAAGGTCAGACAGAATATCGTAGAAGTTGCGCTTGACTACCTTGCATGCGGACTGGATCCGAAGGTTTCCACATTATTTATCCAGTCTATGGTTCCGGAGCTGACAGAGTTATCCTTCTATTATATGAATCTGGTTACCGTTTCCAGACTGCAGAGAAATCCTACGGTTAAGGCAGAGATCCAGATGCGTAATTTTGAAGCAAGCATTCCGGTCGGATTTTTTACTTATCCGATCAGCCAGGCAGCAGATATTACCGCATTTAAGGCAACGGTTGTTCCAGTTGGAGAAGATCAGATGCCGATGCTGGAGCAGACAAAAGAGATCGTACATAAGTTTAATACAGTCTATGGAGAAACACTGGTAGAGCCGAAGATCATGCTGCCGGATAATCAGGCATGTATGAGATTGCCGGGTATCGACGGTAAGGCAAAGATGAGTAAATCACTTGGCAACTGCATTTATCTTTCCGATACAGAGGCAGATGTCAAGAAAAAGGTTATGTCCATGTTTACCGATCCGAATCATCTGCGTGTAGAGGATCCGGGTAAGGTAGAGGGTAATCCGGTATTTATTTATCTGGATGCTTTCTGTAAGGACGAGTACTTTGCTGAATTTTTACCGGATTATGCAAATCTGGATGAACTGAAGGCACATTATACAAGAGGCGGACTCGGCGATGTGAAGGTAAAGAAATTCCTGAACAATGTAATGCAGGCTGAGCTGGCACCGATCCGTGAGAGACGTGCACAGTGGGAAAAGGATATCCCGACTGTATTTGATATCTTAAAAGAAGGCAGTGAAAAGGCAGAAAAGGTTGCTGCTGAGACACTTGCTGAGGTAAGACGTTCTATGAAGATCAATTACTTTGAAGACAAAGCACTGATCAAAGAACAGATGGAGAAATACGGAAACTAAGACGAAGAGTTCCCAAAGGAAAGACCGGATGAGCCGGTCTTTCTTTTTTTGCTTATGCGAATCTTGTCTCTGTTTAAAGTGTATCGCCGGCATGTTTGTTACTTCCCTCTAACAGAAAATGACAAAGCGGATGGAAGGCTTCGATAAAAGGTCCGAGGCAGAAAGCGATGAGCAGTGTTGCAATGCCCGGCTTTTGTCTGCCTAAAAGACCGATGATGACCCAAAGGAAGTCAGCGGTAACTCTGACAAATTTAAAAGGAAGCCTGCCACGCTCTGAGATCGTCAGCGGGATCGCATCATAAGGGGATACCCCAAGTGCGGAAACATAATACAGTGCGGAACTGAAGCACAATAGCACAAGGGCAAGCACTAAAAAGACAAAACGGAGTAGGAGAGCCGGAGACGGAAAAATCTTCTGCCACATCCAGTAAGAAAATTCGATCACGTAGCCGACCAGGAACATATTCGCAACAGTGCCAAGTCCGAGCTTCTTCCGGTCGAGAAAGAAAAAGTCGATCACAAGGAGAAGCAGGCATACGAGCAGATAAAAGGTGCCATAATCAAACAGGCGGAGCATATGCCAGAGCCCCATCATGCCCAGATTAAAAGGGTCAATTCCAAAATCAGCAAACTGGAACATTCCAACGCTGAAACCGCAAAGGACATTGCCGAGTATCATAAATAAGAATTGTTTCTGTTTTCGCTTCATAAACTGCCTCCCGTATCGATTCAACAAGTAGTTCTATTCTTATTTATCATAATACTGCCAAAACGATAGGCTTTACAGAAGGAAAAATGCCAAAATACTATGAAAATCCTGCCAAACGATAGGCACTGGGACTTTGCCCATATGAACGGGAAAATACCACGCTGAAATAACTGCTGTCCATGCCACAGCGCGCAGCGACCTCATGGACAGGCAGATCTGTTTCTTTTAAAAGCTGACAGGCTTTTTCCAGCCGCATACTCTGTAAAAAGTGCTGCGGCGTTTCATCCAGCATACTGCGGAATCTGCGATAACAGTCTCGTTCACTGATATATACAGAGCCTGCAATATCCGAAACGGACAGTTTTTCACTCAGATGCTCCTCTATAAATGCGATCATGCCAAGCAGTTTATGGTCGGTTTGTTTGGAAGCGATGGTTGGCTGGGAAACGATATCTTCATAGCAGGTAAGCACAAGCTGACTTAAAACTTCCCGGAGTTTCAGCTCATAGCCGGGGCTATCACTTGTCAGCAGAAAGGAACTGCGGACAAGTGCATTTCCGGTATCGGAAAACGGGAAAATAGTCTGCGGAGATTGCAGTACGGGTAAAACATAACGTTGATAGATCCGGCTTCCTTTTTCACCGAGAAAGGAAGGACTGAAAATATGGATCTTCTGCGAGACTGCAGAGCAGCCAGAATGGATCCTCGTGCGGTGCAGGACGTTTGCGTTGATCAGACCACCGGTGCCTTCCAAAAAGAGCATGCTTTCACCGGGGGTACGGTAGAGCAGATCGCCTTTTTCCATATAAAAAATTTCAAGCTGAGTGTGCCAGTGCCACGGAGCGCCCATCTGTTTTTCGGAAAAAGCACGGTCAATATATTTGTAGGGAAAATCCGGAGCAAGCTCCGGATGGGACTCTTCCCGCAGTGGATTTTTATATTGCAGCGTAACATCATTTGTTTCGTTTTCAAGCGGATATGGATACATAATGACTCCCGGAATAGATAGCTTTTCTGTGTAACATCGTTGACGGGTTCTTTCACAGTATTATATCAAATTGGGCGGAAACATGCTATAATCTACCCGTCAGATAAATGGCGGACAGGAAGGAGAAGACAGATGGCACTTGAAAAAGCAGAAGCATATTTGGAACAGGCGGGATTTGCAGACAGGATCATAAAGCTGGAGCAGTCAACGGCGACGGTTGATCTGGCGGCAGCGGCACTTGGGGTAGAGCCGGGAATGATCGCAAAGACCATGTCCTTTTATCAGGGAGAGCAGGTAATCCTGATCCTGACAGAAGGGACGGCAAGGATTGATAACCGGAAATACAAGGATACCTTTCATATAAAGGCAAAAATGATTCCGTTTGAAGAAGTGGAGGCAGCAGTCGGACATGCGCCGGGCGGTGTCTGCCCATTTGGAATAAATGAAGGGATCGCGGTTTATCTGGACGAAAGCCTGAAGCAGTTTGAAACAGTATATCCGGCAGCGGGAGATGACCATAGTGCAGTCAGACTTTCTGTTCCGGAACTGGAACAGATCACAGGAGCATCCTGGGTCGATGTGTGCAAAGAACCGGCAAATTAGTTTACATAATCTTTTGTACAAGACAGAATGTAAAAATACTACAATAAACAAATACAGATGGTAGAAAAAAATGTATGGGTATGCTAGAATAACTATGATTAGAAAAGACTAACCAAAAACGAGGTGTATCCATATGAAAGTATATGAATTTGGAGCTGCAGATAAGCCTGCTATCATGCTGTTTCCCGGAACCTGTTGTTATTGGAGATCAAATTTCGGGCATGTGATCCCGGGATTATCAGAACATTTTCACACGCTGGTTGTCAGCTACAGCGGTTTTGATGAGACAGAACAGACCACTTTTATTTCGGAGCTGGATGAAACAGAGAAGATCGAGGCGTATATCAGGGAAAAACTGGATGGCAGGCTCTATGCGGCTTATGGCTGTTCCCTTGGGGGATCCTTTGTATCACTCCTGGTCAGTCGCCGCAAGATCCATATTGAGCATGCGATCATTGGCTCCAGTGATATGGATCAGGCACCGAAATGGCTGGCAAAATTAGAAACCGCGATCATGATGCCAATGTTTTATCCGTTTATTACAGGAAAAGGAAGCCCGCTGTTACAAAAGATATTTGATAAGAAGATGAATGATGGAAATGACAGCTCCGAATACATGAAACGTTTTATGGAGATCATGAAGGGCGATGGCAGTCTGGATATGTCCTTTATATCCAAAGAGTCTATGAAAAATCAGTTCTGTACCGATCTGTATACGAAAGTTGGAGAGCATATAAGCGTTCCGGGCACAGTAATCCATGTTTTTTATGCCAAAAGGATGGGAGAAAAATATTTAGACAGGTATCAGCTGCATTTTGCAGATCCGGATATCCGTGAATTTGATCTGCAGCATGAAGAACTCCTGCTGGATGCAGACCGGTGGGTAAAGGAAGTGTGCGATGCATGCATGATACTGGACTGAATAGCAGGCAGAGAGTAACGATACATGAAAAGAGGTGCGGGGAAAATTATGAAAGTTGAAACATTATCAGAAAAATATATAAACGAGATCGGGCATGCGTTCGGTTATTATGAATATGCACAGGGCGAGAAGGGGCTTGTTTCCGCTTACAGCAGCAGGGATGCGGTTGTCAGTTACATTGATGGCTATGTGGAAATGGTGCTGCAGGCAGGTATGCTTTATACAACGGGTCCGGAGCAGGAAGCATTTATTGCCTATAAACGCAGTGATGAAAAAATAAGCATGAAGGCAGCCAAAAAACTGATAAAAGGAACATTTGCCGGTTCGTCCTTTGGTGAAGTGGTACGGATGCTCAGCATTCTCGGAAGCGGGGGATCGTCTTCCGTTGAAAAGACATTGAAAAAGAAAAAACAAAAATATTTGTTTGTCGGACTGGTATGCGTGCGCGAAAAATATCAGGGACAGGGCTATATGCGGAAAGCACTGGAGCTTGCGTTTGCCGAAGGAAACAGATTGGGAATTCCGGTCGTACTGGACACGGATGCAGAACTGAAAAGTGATAAATACAGACATCTTGGCATGGAACTGGCAGGCATCCGAACCTGTAAAAATGGCAGTAAACTATATGAACTGATCAAATATCCCGATCCCATGACATAGAAAATAATAAATCCTACTTGACAATTCTTGTAAACTCCACTAACATAACAGTGTTATCTTATGCAATAAGAAGGGACCCACGAAGTGGGAAGATGTCTTATTGCACCGTGCAGCCCCCGAGCGGAGCGAGCTGAGATGGCTGCACGTCCATTTTTTCTGCAATAAGAAGGGATCCGCGAAGGAGCTTACATATGAAAGACGAAAAAGAAACCAGGGAAAAGCTCCTTGCCAGTGCCAGACAGGAGTTCTTAGAAAAAGGATATATGCAGGCGAGCCTCCGCAGCATTTGTAAAAATGCGGGAGTGACAACCGGAGCGCTTTATTTCTTCTTTCAGGACAAAGAAGATCTGTTTTCCCAGCTGGTAGAACCGACCCTGCAGAAGCTGCGTGATTATATCCGCCAGCATTTCCAGGCAGAGCAGGAAGAAATCAGAAGCGGCGTTAAGGACGATACGGAGGATGAGGATGATATCAAAGCAACCCGCCAGATCCTGCATGCAATGTATCAGAATTATGATATATTGCTGCTTGCCATCACAAAATCGCAGGGATCTAAATATGAGCATTGTGTGGATGAATTTGTAGCGATCGCAGAGCAGCATTACCGCGTTCTGGCAGACGGAATGGCAGCACGCGCTGGGATGGAGCGGATCGATGATTATACGATCCACTGGATCGCGCATATGCAGATCGATGTTTTTGTGCATATGCTCCAGCACGAGCCTTCTGAAGAAAAGGCGCAGCAGCATATTGAAAAGATCGTAAGCTATCTGGTTTCAGGCTGGATGTCACTTTTTAAGAAGTAGGGATGAAAATAAAAAAATAAGTGCATGCACTGCATGCATTTCTTTTAAAACACGACATAACACTGTTATGTAATGAGAAAAATTCTCAAAAAGCAAATAACCAATTTTCAGGCAGGAGGAGAAAAATGTATTTAGAGGTCAGGGATTTAAAAAAGAGCTATGGGGAAAACGGAAGCTATGTGCAGGTGTTAAAGGGAATCAACACAGAGGTTGAGAAAGGGCAGATGTGTGTCATTCAGGGAACAAGTGGTTCCGGTAAATCCACACTTTTGAACTGTATCGGCGGACTGGATACTGCAGAATCAGGCTCTATCGTGGTAGACGGAACGGAAATCGTGGGAATGAAACAGGATATGCTGTCTGAATACAGAAGAGATCAGCTGGGTTTTATCTTCCAGTTTTACAATCTGGTCCCGAATCTGACTGTAAAGGAAAACATTCAGGTCTGTGAATATCTGACAGAGCATCCGCTGGATATCAATGATCTGATGCAGACACTGGGACTTACGGAACACCAGAATAAGTTCCCGTCACAGCTTTCCGGTGGACAACAGCAGCGTTGTGCCATTGCCAGAGCATTGATCAAAAATCCAAAGCTGTTACTCTGTGATGAGCCGACCGGTGCCCTGGATTCCAAAACAAGCCGTGATATTCTGGTCCTGCTGGAAGAGATCAATGCCAAATACGGAACGACAATGCTGATCGTCACCCATAATAATTCCATTAAAAATATGGTACACAAGGTACTGATCATCAAAGATGGTCTGATCCATAAGAGTTATGAAAACGAAGTAAGAGTACCGGCAAGAGAATTGGAGGACTTATAAAATGCAGAAAGTATTACGAAAAAGAATCTTACGGGATCTGAAAGAAAATCGGTTCCGTTATCTGGCGCTTTCTGCACTGATCATTCTGGTCATGTATCTGGTTGTCAGTATTGTGGGGGCGGCGGATACGATCATCATCGGTTCTGAAAAACTGGCAAGGCAAAACAAACTGGAGGATGGACAGTTCGGTGTATTTGTGCCTCTGACAGATACAGAGACAGAAAAGCTGGAGAAAAAAGGTGTCAAGCTGGAGAAGCAGTTCTATCTGGACTTTGGAACGGAAGATCACAGTACACTTCGTGTATTCCGGAATCGGGAAGAGATCGATCTGATCGCACTGGAAGAGGGAAATCTGGCACAGGCGGAAGATGAGATCGTATTGGAGAAGCGTTACTGTGAGGAAAAAGATCTGCATGTCGGAGACAGCATTACCCTGGCAGAAGATACTTATAGAATTGTCGGAATCGGTTCTACGCCTGACTATGATACACCGCTGAAGCAGACAAGTGATACCAATGCTGACAGCAGTATTTTCGGAACTGCTTTTGTAACGGCAGATACCTATGACACGCTCCGGAAGAGCGGAAAGAGTGAAAAAGCGGAAGCGTATGTCTATGCTTACCGGCTGACCGGGAATCTGACCAATGCACAGCTAAAGGAAGAACTGAAAAAACTGGAATTTTCGGCAGAGGATGTCAAGGATACATATTTTCAGGAATACTGGGATCAGACAATGGGGAAAAAGGATGATCTGGAGGATGGCATAAATGACCTGATGGACGGCGCAAACGAGCTTCGTGACGGACTTGATGAACTGCAGGATTACAATGACGATTTGAATGACGGGGCAGATGAAATTTTTGATGCCTATCTGGACGAGGCAAATAAAGCATTGAAGGCATATGGCATTCAGGAGGTAACAGCAGACAACTTTGAAACAGTATTGAATAATTATGTAAACCAGTCAGACGATCCGGGCGCAAGAATGGTGGCAAGAGGAGCCAGAATGCAGCTCCAGGAGCTGGAAAGCTATGTAGATGGCACAAAGGAATACACGGATGGTGTAGGGAAAGCGGCAGACGGAAGTGAGGAGCTTGCAGACGGTGTCCGAGAACTGAAGGACAATACAGATGATATCATTGATTCTGTTTTTGATGTGGATGTCAGTAATATGACCTATTTTCTGGTAGCTGAGGACAACCCGAGAGTGCTCGGTGCAGCAGGCGATCAGGAGATCAATAAGATCGGTGGACTGATCGCGGGTGTGATCTTAATGGTATTATTCACCTATGTTATTTCCGTTTTCGTGGTACATGGTATTGAACAGGAAAGCAGCGTCATCGGTGCATTGTATGCCCTTGGCGTGACAGCTGGGGATTTGATGCTGCATTATATCACACTGCCGGTCATTGTTTCCGCAGTATCTTCTGTGATCGGCGGACTGATCGGATTCAGCAAATGGGGCATCGGTGTGCAGATGCAGGATAGCTTCAATTACTTCTCATTGCCTGTGCCTGCATATGAATACACGCCGTACCTGATCATTTATACTTTTGTTATGCCGGCACTTACCGCAGCGATCGTCAACTGTCTGGTGATCCGAAAGAAACTTTCCAGACCTGTACTTTCCATGCTGCGCAGGGAGCAGAAGGCAGGCAGGATCCGGGATCTGAATCTTGGCAATATGGGATTTATAGCAAGATTCCGTATCCGTCAGATGCTTCGTGAACTGCGGTCAGCATTTGCAGTTGTTTTCGGTATGTTTGTTTCCATGCTGATCGTTATGATGGGTCTTGATATTTATGTGATGTGTCAGAATGTCAATGTTGAAAATAAAGCAGACACGAAATTTGCCTATATGTATACTTACAAATATCCGACAGAGGAAGTACCGGAAGGTGGCGAAGAAGCATTTGGCAAGACACTGAAGAAGGAACGGCTCGGTTACAATCTGGATGTCACACTTCTTGGTATCCATGACGACAATCCGTATTTTGATGTCAGGGTGGAGGATGGTAAAAATAAGATCATCATTTCCACAGCGGTTGCACAGAAATACAATGTCGGTGAGGGTGATGTTTTTGTCTTAAACGATGAAGAAACCGATACCAAATATGCATTTGATATTGTCGGCATTGCCCAGTACTCAAGTTCTCTTTATATCTTTATGGACATTGACAGCATGCGGGAACTGTTTCATGAGGGCAGTGATTATTACAATATTGTATTTTCTGATAAAGCACTTTCCATTCCGTCCGGCAGATTGTATGCGACAACAACAAAAGAGGATGTGGAAGAAGCATCCGGTATTTTCATTAAGATGATGCGGCCTATGATCTCTATGCTGCTTGCCTGCTCCGTGATCATCTTCTGTGTTGTCATGTATCTGATGATGAAGGTAATGATCGACCGGTCTTCGTTCAATATCTCATTGATCAAGATCTTCGGATACCGCACGAAAGAGATCGGCAAGCTGTATCTGCGCGGTAACTTTTATCTGGTGGCAGCAGGTGCACTGCTCTGTATCCCGCTTGCCAAAGCATGTATGGATGCAATCTATCCGATGCTGGTTGCCAATGTCGGCAGCAGCATGAACCTGACGTTTGGCTGGCAGTTGTACGCAGGTATCTATGCAGCGGTAATCCTTCTTTATCTGCTCATCAATCAGCTGCTGGTTGGCAGGCTGAAGAAGATGGTACCGGCTGAGGTGCTGAAGAATCGTGAATAATGGCAGGGAGCAAAACGGAAAAGCAGAACGGACTCAAATATAAAACAGAGAGAAAACCGCAGGGAAATATTGAAATCCCTGCGGTTTTTTCGTATGATATAGTAGCTGCTTGAAAGAAGCGGCTGCAGAGCATGAATGCAGATCTGCGAGTCTTAGAAACAAAGGAAAACAAGAAAACATGACAAAACGCGTACTTACAATGCAGGATATTTCCTGCCTGGGACAGTGTTCCTTAAC
>DJNY01000053.1 GCA_002441865.1 Lachnospiraceae bacterium UBA6452
CCGAAGTGTGAGGAATGTTTTTTACAGGAATTTTGCAGGGAAAAGCATGAGTAGAGGAAAAGCGGTGGTTCTGGACCTGGAAACGACAGGTCTGAATCCAAGAACAGATAAGATCATAGAGATAGGAGCACTTCTGGTCGAAGACGGAGAAATAAAGGATACCTTTTCGACACTGGTCAGTCCGGGCAGGAGGCTTTTGCCGCAGACGACGGAGATCACGGGCATTACGGATGAAATGCTGGAAAATGCGCCGGTATTTTCGGAAATTGCGGAGAAGCTGCTGGCGTTTCTGGGAGAATATGTGCTTCTGGGACACAGTATTATATCGGATTATGCCTTCTTGAAAAAGGCACTTGTCAATGAGCAGCCCAAGGGCTTTACCTTTGAACGAAATGGACTGGATACGCTGAAGATCGCAAGGCGGTTCCTGCCTGCGGAGCAGAAAAAAGCACTTCCTGCGCTGACTGCCTATTTTCAGATTCCGCATGAGCCGCACCGGGCATTTGCGGATGCACAGGCGACCTTCCTTTTGTATGAAAAGCTGTGGGATCTGTATGAAGCAAAGGAGCCGTCAGCTTTTGCACCTTTTCCGCTGCATTATCAGATCAAAAGAGAAGTGCCTGTTATGCCAAAGCAGATCGAGCAGATCCGTCGTCTTTTAGAAGAACGGGGGATCCCCTGTGACAGAGATCTTTCGCAGCTTACCAAAAACGAAGCAAGCCGTCTGGCGGATCAGATCAGAAGCGGCGTTATAAAAGCTCCTTCAGACGTGTGAGGATCGTATCCTTCATCATCGTAGGCAGTTTTTCTGCAAGTAAGATAAGATCATTGATCTTGCCGGGTTTTCCTTCTTCCAGATAGAGCCGGGCAAGCAGCAGATAGTGTTCACTGATATCTGTTCCAGTCACGATCGTTTTTTCCAGAAGCGTTCTGGCTTCAGCTTTTCGATCCGCATCGTAAAGTGCCTGCGCAAGTCTGATGATATGAATGGAAAAGACAGTAAAGTTTTCCTCATATTCGGACAGGCGCGTGATATTGGGTGCTCCGTATTTCAGCTTCAGATCGGTATTGGAGATCCCATTCAGGTTCAGCATTTTTTTATCACGTAGACCGTTCAGGATTTCCAGACTTTCCGGCACTTCAGCTCCGCTTTCCGTAAAAGAGGCGGCAGTGGGAAGTGTATCAAAATCAAAGGTAATATAAGGAAGATGATCCAGACTTTTCTTCCTGACAGAATTTGCCTTTGTTTCCCGTTCCCAGAAGTCTTCTTCGATCTGTTTATTGGATTTTTCCGTTTTTTTCAGGTTTACGGTAAGCCAGAGTACAAAAATGATAAAACTTGCAAAAACAATTAAGTTCATTTATAATATCCTTTCGTAAAGACGAGGTGAAATTCTATGTTTAATAATAGCAAAAAAAGACGCGTTGTAGCAACAGTTATTGTAATCATTCTGGTGCTTGCAATGGTCGTACCGCTCGCTATATCGGCAGTGGGCATTTTCTAGGAGAAGAATTATGAAAAAATTTATCAGCATACTGCCTGCAGTCATCCTGGCCGCACTTGTTATGACAGGTATGGATGCAGAGGCAGCAGGAACCTTTAATACGATTGAAAACGGTGTATTCATCGGTGATATCGATGTTTCCGGTATGACAACGCTGGAAGCTGAGGATGCAGTCAATTCCTATGTGGACGGACTGAAAGAAAAAGAGATCACTTTAAATGCCTTAAACGGAAATACAGTTACCGTAACGGCTGAAGATCTCGGGATCGAATGGGATAACAAAGAAGTAGTCGATGAGGCAGGAGAGCTCGGAAAAGCAGGAAATATCGTGCAGCGTTACAAGGCACTGAAGGATCTGCAGCATCAGAATGAGATCTTTCCGCTTTCCATTTCTTTTGACGAAGCAGCAGTCAAATCTGTCATTGAGGAGAAATGTCTGCAGTATAATGTAGAAGCGGTGGATGGTACATTAAAAAGAGAAAATGGTACATTCGTATATGAACCTGGTCAGACCGGTGTTGAGATCAATGTAGATGAATCCGTGGGTGCGATCGAGTCTTATCTGACAAATGACTGGAATAAGGAAGCAGCTTCCATTGATCTGGTGGCAGAGACAACACAGCCGCGTGGTACAGAGGAAGAGCTTTCCAAGGTCAAGGATGTGCTTGGTACCTTTACGACAAGCTATTCTACCTCCGGTGCAAACAGAAGCGGTAATGTAAAGAACGGCTGCAGCAAGATCAATGGTACTTTATTATATCCGGGAGACAGCTTCTCTGCTTATGAGGCAGTCAGCCCGTTTACAGAGGCAAACGGTTATTATATGGCCGGTTCTTACAGCAATGGTATGGTCGTAGAGTCTTTAGGCGGTGGTATCTGTCAGGTATCCACGACATTATACAATGCTGTCCTTTTGGCAGAGCTTGATGTGACAGAGCGTTTCAATCATTCCATGATCGTCAACTATGTGGATCCGTCCGCAGATGCAGCGATCTCAGGGACTGCAAAGGATCTGAAATTTACAAACAATCTGGATTGTCCGGTATATATTGAAGGCTATACCACATCCGACAAGCATATTACATTTACGATCTACGGACAGGAGACAAGACCGTCCAATCGTAAGATCAGATATGAAAGTGAAGTCATCAGCAAGACAGAGCCGACAGGAGAAAAGGTCATAGCAGACGGTTCTATGGCAGCAGGCTCCGTCAGCGTACAGTCTGCACATACAGGCTATGTAGCAGAACTTTGGAAGGTTGTTACCGTGGATGGTGAGGTAGAAAGCCGTACACAGGTCAACAAGAGTACATACGCAGCAACACCACGTACCGCAACAGTCGGAACCGCAACAGCAAATCCTGCAGCAGCGGCGGCGATCAATGCGGCGATCGCAACAGGAAGCATCGATCAGTGCAGAGCAACAGCAGCAGCGATCAATGCAGGTACTTATAATGATCCTGCACAGGCAGCGGCTCTTGCAGCACAGCAGGCACAGCAGGAAGCGATCCGTCAGCAGCAGGAAGCAATCGCAGCACAGCAGGCTGCAATCGAGCAGGCACAACAGCAGGCACAGTAAATTGTTGAAAACGTGGCAGGTGGACAGTATTGAAACAGGGAAAGATCGCAGAGAATGTCTTAAAGCGTTCTGTTTTAAAACCAATCCAATCGCATACTGAGAAAAAAGCAAACGGCGCAGTGACAGGATCAGACTGCGCCTTTTTGGCATATAAAATGCAGACGATCTCCCTGCCTGTAGCTGGAAATGTGCTGATGCGCCACGGTATTTATGCGGCGGTCAATGCACTGGCGGCGGAGGGCTATACACCGCAGACCCTTCTGTTTGGTATTTCTATCCCGGAACGTATGCGGGAGATCAAGTTGAAAACAATGATGGAAGCGGCGCAGGATGTCTGCACGCAGGAGAATATCCAGATCTTGGGTGGACATACAGAAGTTTCGGAGGCAGTATCCACTCCTGTTTTAAGCGTTACAGCGGTCGGAACAGGTGCTGGGCTGGCGGAGAAAAAAGTAGCGGGACTGGATATTGTTGTAACCAAATATATCGGAATGGAAGCGGCGGCGCTTCTGGCGCAGGAGAAGGAAGCACAGTTGCTTGCGCGTTTTCCGAAGGTCATGGTAGAAAAGGCGAAAGGCTTCGAGAAGTATCTTTCTATCCTTCCGGAGGCTGCAACCGCCGGTAAGTCCGGCGTTTCCTTTATGCAGGCGGTCAGAGAAGGCGGTATTTTCGCTTCCCTCTGGGAACTGGCAGAAAGAGCAGGCGTTGGACTTCATATAGATCTGATGAAAATTCCGATGGATCAGACAGTTGTGGAAATCTGCAACTATTATGACCTGAATCCATACGAGATCTTATCATCCGGATCGGCACTTCTGTTTGCGGAGCAGGGACAGCAGCTTTGTGATGAGCTGGAAGCACTTGGCATTCCTGCAGCAGTGATCGGACAGACAACGGACGGAAATGACAGGATCATTCAAAACGGAGAGGAGATCCGCTATCTGGATCTGCCAAAGCCGGATCAGATCAGGAAAATATTGAATGTAGCTGAAAAAAACAGAAATTAGGAGAATAAAAATGAGAGAAAGAATTTTATCAATAATTGAAAAAAACAGCCGTATTGATCTGCATGAGCTGGCAGTCATCATGGGCGAGCCTGAGATCGAGGTCGCTAACGAACTGAAAAGAATGGAAGAAGAAGGCATTATCTGTGGCTATCACACCCTGATCGACTGGGAAAAGACAAATATCGAAAAGGTATCCGCGCTGATCGAGGTACGTGTCACACCACAGAGAGGACAGGGCTTTGACAATATTGCAGAGCGTATTTACAAATACCCGGAAGTAAATTCCGTATATCTGATCTCCGGCGGTTATGATCTGCTTGTGACACTGGAAGGCCGTACGTTAAAGGAAGTCTCCAAGTTTGTATCCGATAAGCTTTCCACACTGGATTCCGTACTGAGTACAGCAACACACTTCATCCTGAAAAAATACAAGGATCATGGTACGATTCTGACAAAGAAGTATGAAGATGAAAGGATTAAGGTGACACCATGAGAAATCCGTTAGCTGAGCAGGTTGTTTCTTTGAAACCATCCGGTATCCGGAAGTTTTTCGATCTGGTGGCAGAAATGCCGGATGCTATTTCACTTGGTGTAGGTGAGCCTGATTTTGATACACCGTGGCATATCCGTGATGAGGGTATTTATTCTCTGGAAAAGGGAAGAACATTTTATACATCCAATGCAGGTCTGAAAGAACTCAGACAGGAGATCTGCAATTACTTAAATCGTAAGCTGGGCGTAACTTATGACGCAGATCATGAGGTACTGATCACAGTCGGTGGTTCCGAAGCGATTGATATCGGACTGCGTGCCATGATCAATCCGGGAAAGGGCGAAGAAGTACTGATCCCGCAGCCGAGCTATGTTTCTTACGAGCCATGTGCAATCTTAGCCGGAGCGAAACCGGTCATCATAGAGCTGAAGCATGAAAACGAGTTCCGTCTGACCGCAGAGGAGCTGGAAGCAGCCATTACAGAAAACAGCAAGATCCTGATCCTGCCATTCCCGAACAATCCGACAGGTGCGATCATGGAACGGAAAGATCTCGAAGCGATCGCTGAAGTCATTGAGAAGCATGATCTGTTTGTGATTTCCGATGAGATTTATTCAGAGCTGAATTATAACGGTGAACATGTATCTATTGTCTGTCTGCCGGGCATGAAGGAAAGAACGATCCTGATCAACGGTTTTTCCAAAGCATTTGCCATGACAGGCTGGAGACTCGGTTATGCAACAGGTCCTGCAGCAATTATCCAGCAGATGACAAAGATCCATCAGTTTGCGATCATGTGTGCACCGACCACAAGCCAGTATGCGGCCATAGAAGCGCTGAAAAACGGAGAAGAAGATGTGCTTACGATGCGTGAGGCATACAACCAGAGAAGAAGATATCTGATGCATGCGTTTAAAGAAATGGGTCTGGAATGTTTTGAACCGTTTGGAGCTTTCTATGTATTCCCTTGTATCAAAGAGTTTGGTATGACAAGTGAGGAATTTGCAACACGTCTTCTGCAGGAGGAAAAGGTTGCGGTTGTTCCGGGCACGGCATTTGGTGACTGCGGCGAAGGCTTTCTGCGTATTTCCTATGCCTATTCGCTGGAAGACCTGAAGCTTGCGATCGGAAGAATCCGGGATTTCATTACAAGACTCCGTCAGAAATAATCGTAGGTGGAAAAGGAACAGTTATGCACATTATATTACATCAGCCGGAAATACCGGCAAATACGGGAAATATCGGAAGAACCTGCGTTGCGACAGGAACAAGCCTGCATCTGATCGAACCACTGGGCTTCCGCCTGAATGAAAAAGAGATCAAACGCGCCGGTATGGATTACTGGGAGCATCTGGATGTGACAAGATATGTGAACTTTGAGGAATTCAAGGAAAAGCATCCGGACGCTAAGATCTGGATGGCAACGACAAAGGCGAAGCACAGTTACACAGATGTATCCTTCGGACCGGATGATTTTATCATGTTCGGAAAGGAAAGCGCCGGGATTCCGGAAGAAATACTGGTCGAGTATGAGCCGACCTGTATCCGTATTCCGATGCTGCCACAGATCCGTTCTCTGAATCTTTCCAATTCCGTAGCGATCGTGCTTTACGAAGCACTCCGCCAGAACAATTTTGAGAGCATGGAGCTTTCCGGAAATCTGCACAGATTGCATTGGAAGTCGGAGAAAGAATAAATCATAAGTATCAAGTAACAAAGTATAAATAACGGGGTTACCGCATAGAAACGCAATCACGTTTGCC
>DJNY01000093.1 GCA_002441865.1 Lachnospiraceae bacterium UBA6452
TGCTCTTCTATTTGACTGTTTCAATACGTGCCAGTGCACGCTGCAGCGCAGTCTCCGCTCTTGCGACATCAGTCTCGCTCGTCTTATGCAAAAGACGTTCTTCCGCTCTTTCCTTTGCCGCCTCCGCTCTGTCCAGATCGATCTCCTGCGGCCATTCAATGATCTCCGCCATGATCGTCACCTTCTCCGGCAGTATTTCTACAAAACCGGCGTGCAGAGCAGCTTCACGCGTTTCGCCATTTTCTTCCGTAATGGTAAGAATACCCGGCTTGATGATCACTGTCATCGGGATGTGATGTTTATAAATACCGATTTCTCCCTCGGTCGTATTAAACTCGACCATAACAGCCTCACCTTCGTAGAAAACGCGATCCGGTGTGATAATCTTCAGTTCAAAGTTTCTTTCATCTGCCATCCGGTCTCACTCCTTACTTTACGCGGGCTACCACATCATCGATGCTTCCGGCATTTAAGAAGTAGCTTTCCGGAATATCATCATGCTTACCTTCCAGAATTTCCTTGAAGCCTCTGATCGTTTCTGCAATCGGTACGTATTTTCCTTCGTAGCCTGTAAACTGTGTAGCAACGAAGAATGGCTGAGATAAGAATCTCTGGATCTTTCTGGCACGGTTTACGACCAGCTTATCATCCTCGCCAAGTTCATCCATACCAAGGATTGCGATGATATCCTGTAATTCTTTGTATTTCTGTAAGATCTCCTGTACACCGCGCGCTACTTCATAGTGCTCCTCTCCTACGATACGTGGATCGAGGATACGGGAGGTAGACTCCAGCGGATCAACTGCCGGATAAATACCAAGCTCTGAAATAGAACGGGAAAGTACGGTTGTTGCATCCAGATGGGCGAATGTTGTAGCCGGAGCCGGGTCAGTTAAGTCGTCCGCCGGTACATAAACTGCCTGTACAGAAGTAATGGAACCATTCTTTGTGGAAGTGATCCGCTCCTGCAGGGCACCCATTTCCGTCTGCAGTGTCGGCTGGTAACCTACAGCGGAAGGCATACGGCCTAAAAGCGCTGATACCTCGGAACCTGCCTGTGTAAAACGGAAAATATTATCAATGAATAAAAGTACGTCCTTACCACCTTTATCACGGAAGTACTCTGCCATTGTCAGTCCTGTCAGACCAACACGCATTCTGGACCCCGGTGGCTCATTCATCTGACCGAATACCATGGTTGTCTTATCGATAACGCCGGATTCCGTCATTTCATGATATAAGTCGTTTCCTTCTCTTGTACGTTCTCCAACGCCTGTAAATACGGAATATCCACCATGCTCGGTTGCGATATTACGGATCAGCTCCTGGATCAGTACGGTCTTACCTACACCTGCACCACCGAATAATCCGATCTTACCGCCCTTCTGATACGGGCAGAGAAGATCGACTACCTTGATACCGGTTTCGAGAAGCTCTGTCTCTGTAGACTGCTCCGCAAACTTTGGTGCCGGTCTGTGAATTGGTTCATAGCCCACGTCTGTAGGCTGTTCTTTATTATCAATTGCCTCACCTAAGACATTGAAGATTCTACCCAATGTCTTTTCACCGACAGGTACGGTAATCGGAGCGCCTGTTGCAATCGCATCCATTCCTCTTACCAGTCCGTCAGTCGGTCCCATGGCAATACATCTGACAGTGTCATCGCCCAGATGCTGTGCCACTTCTACAATGAGCTTTTCGTTTTCGCCACGCTCGATGCGGATCGCTTCGTTGATCTCCGGGAGATTGCCTTCCGCAAACTTGATATCAAGTACAGCACCGATAACCTGCGTGATCTTTCCGATTGTCTGTTCTGCCATTGTTTTCTATTCACTCCTTTTCTAGCTGATGGCCTCCGCACCTGCTATAATTTCGGTTAATTCCTGCGTAATAGATCCCTGACGGGCTCTATTATATTGTAAAGCCAATGAATCAATCATTTCTTCAGCGTTGCTCGTTGCTGAATCCATTGCCTGCATACGTGCACCGTTCTCACTTGCGACAGCATCTACCATCCCGCCAAAGATCAGGCTTGTGATATATTTTGGAATGATCAGATCAAGCGCTTCCGTTTCTTCCGGCTCGAAGTTCATCAGAAGCTTATCGTCTGCATCTGTCTTTGTCTCCGCTGTTTCCGTCTCCTGTCCGCTGACCGGGAGAAGTTTTAAAAACTGCGGGATATGGACAACGGTATTTTTGAATGCGGTGTATGCCAGATAAATCTCACCGACCTCATCGTCTGAAAAGGCTTTCAGAACGGTGTTTGCGATATTCATGGCGTCGATATAAACCGGTTCGTCGATCATATCGGAATAATCGGCAGCGATCTCATAACCGGCTCTCTCCAGTGCATCTTTTCCTTTTTTACCGATCGCATAGATCTTCAGATCCTCTTTTTTCAGATCCTCATTCTTTGTGATCAGCTTTACGACATTGGAGTTGTAACCGCCGGCAAGACCTCTGTTACTTGTTATGACAATGACTGCTTTTTTGCTGCTTTCACCGGCCTTTAAATAAGGATGATTGATCGTTCCGGCTTTGGCAAGCATGGATTTTACAGTCTCATACATGCATTCAAAATATGCCTTTGATTGTTCTGCACGCGTTTTTGCTCTCTGCAGTTTAACAGTGGATACGAGCTTCATTGCTTTCGTGATCTGCTGTGTACTCTGAACAGATTCCTTGCGCCTTTTGATACTTCTCATTGAAGCCATGCGTGTTCACCTATTCTTTCTGCAATTTACTTAAACTGTGCCTTGAATTCTTTGATTGCCTTTACAAAAATCTGTTCTGTCTCTTCGGAGATCACCTTTTCTTCCGCAATGTTCTTTGGTACTTCCGGATACTTGGTATCCAAAAATTCAAAGAGCTCTGCTTCAAATCTTGTGATATCCTCAACCGGGACATCCAGAAGATATTTATTGGTTGCTACATAAATAATGATAACCTGGTACTGTACAGGCATCGGCTTATACTGAGGCTGCTTTAAGATCTCTCTGATTCTTTCACCCTGTGCAAGCTTTTCCTTGGTGTCTGCATCCAGTTCGGAACCAAACTGTGCAAATGCAGCAAGCTCACGGTACTGTGCAAGCTCCACACGGATAGGAGCAGCGATCTTCTTCATTGCCTTGATCTGCGCAGAACCACCTACACGGGATACGGAAAGGCCTGCATTAACGGCCGGACGGAATCCTGAGTTAAACATTTCTGTTTCCAGATAAATCTGACCGTCTGTGATGGAAATAACATTGGTCGGAATGTAAGCGGATACGTCACCTGCCTGTGTTTCGATGATCGGAAGTGCTGTTAAACTTCCTCCGCCGTATTCATCACTCATGCGGGCTGCACGCTCCAGCAGTCTGGAATGCAGATAGAATACATCACCCGGATAAGCTTCACGGCCCGGTGGACGACGAAGGAGCAGGGAGAGTGTACGGTAAGCAGTTGCATGCTTACTTAAGTCGTCGTAGATAACGAGAACATCTTCTCCGTTCTCCATCCATTCCTCACCGATCGCACATCCTGCGTACGGTGCAATATACTGTAATGGTGCAAGCTCACTGGCTGTAGCTGCTACAACCGTTGTATAGCTCATGGCACCAAATTCCTCTAATGTTTTGACAAGGCTTGCTACGGTAGATGCCTTCTGACCGATCGCAACGTAAATACATTTTACGCCCTGTCCTTTCTGATTGATGATCGTATCGATCGCGATCGCCGTCTTACCGGTCTGTCTGTCACCGATGATCAGCTCACGCTGTCCTCTTCCGATCGGAACCATGGAATCGATAGCCTTGATACCTGTCTGAAGAGGTGTGTCTACACTCTTTCTTGTGATTACGCCGGATGCTACACGTTCGATCTGACGGTATTTATCTGTCTGGATCGGGCCCTTGTCATCGATCGGCTGACCAAGTGCGTTTACGACACGTCCTAAAAGAGCATCGCCTACAGGTACTTCCACAACTCGTCCTGTTGTCTTTACGGTATCACCTTCGCTGATATTCCTCTGGCTGCCGAGAAGTACTACACCGACGTTGTCTTCCTCGAGGTTCATGACCATTCCGTACACTTCACCCGGGAATTCAAGAAGCTCGCCCTGCATTGCCTTTTCAAGGCCATGCACACGTGCAATACCGTCTGCCACCTGAATAACAGTACCGACTTCTGATACTTCAAGCTCTGACGCATATCTCTTGATCTGATCCTTAATCACTGAACTTATTTCTTCTGGTCTTAAATTCATGGATCTTTCTGTTCCTTTCTAAATACTAGCCGGCTATGCCAGCTGAATTTTCATAAGCTGTTTCTTCAGCTCATTAAGCTTCGTTGCAATACTGCTGTCCACGACGCGATCCCCGATACGGATCACAAGACCGCCGATGATAGATGCATCTGTGCTGTAGTGCATCTCCATACTGGTGTATTTTGTCGTTTCAAGAAGCTTTTCTTCGATCTGTTTTTTCTGCTGCCCGGAAAGCGTGGAAGCACTTTTGACATAGGCTACGCCAGTGCCCTTTTCTTCCTTGACCGCATTCCGGAAGTACTTCAGAATACTGTCAAGATCTGCATAACGCCCTTTCGTTACGAGCAGCCGCAAAAAACCAACCAGTTCCTTGTCGATCCGTCCCAAAAAGACATTATCAACAATTTCCAGCTTGTTTTCTTTATCGATCTTTGGATGATTCATTAGTTTGGAGAAGTCCGGATTCTCGGCAAGCACCTCGGATATAACATCGATCTCCTGCGTGAAGGTATCGATCTTATCCTGCTCATCTGCCAGCTCAAACAACGCTTCTCCGTATGTCTGGGATACTAGCTTAGCCATGTGCTTTCACCTATTTCCTTTAATGTCTCGTCAATCAGGCCGTCGCTTACTGTTGTATCAATGTTAGCTGCCACAACCTTACCTGCCATTGCAGACGCGATCTGAATCATTTCCTTCTTCACATCATCCGCTGCTTTCTTCTTTTCAAGTTCAGCTTCCGCATTTGCTCTTGCAATGATACGGGCTGCCTCTTCTTTTGCTTTTGCAACGATATCCGCTTCATTTGCCAGTGCCTTCTGTCTTGCTGCACTCAAAATCTCTTCCGCCTGCTTGTCAATCTCGCGGATGCGGTTTTCATAATCTTCCTTCAGTGCGATGGCATCTGCTTTTTCTGTCTGCGCTGTCTCAATGTCGTCCGCAATACGGTTTTGTCTGTCCGTTAAGAACTTTCTGACCGGATTGAACAGGAAATGGGACAGAAACAGAAACAATGCAAAGATCGCAATGATCATAAGAAACGCATCATGCAAAAGCTGCCAGTCAAGATCAAATAATCTTGTCATACCTGCTTCGCTTTCTGCCAGTACGAAGGTCGTACTTAGTATCGTATTCAAGCCATTAGCCTCCTTTCATGATTTGTCCCGAAGGTCTTTATTTTGCTAACGGTTTTACGAATAATAACAGCATAGCAATAAGTAAGCCGTAAAGACCTGTTGTCTCTGCAACTGCCTGTCCAAGAAGCATGGTACCTGTAATATCAGATTTTGCACCCGGATTTCTACCTACAGCTGCTGCTGCGTGACCTGCTGCAATACCCTGACCTACACCAGGTCCGATACCGGCGATAACAGCCAGACCGGCACCGATTGCTGAGCAGCCTAAGATAAAGTTTGTGTTAAATTCCATGTTTTGTTTCCTCCTTAATTGAAATGAATAACTTTCTTTAATTGTCCCCAATCGCATCCGCTACATATGTCATTGTCAACATACAGAATACATATGTCTGGATTGCTCCTGAGAATAAATCAAAATAAACATGCAGCGCTGCCGGCCAGAAAACGGCGAACCACTTCAGCAGTCCATATACCAGCGCCATCATGACGGTTCCGGAAAGTACGTTTGCGAACAAACGAAGTGACAAGGAAATCGGAACAGCCACATCACCAATGATATTGATTGGTGCCCAGAACGGCCACGGCTCACATAATCCTTTAATGACTCCACTGACCTTCTGATACTTGAATTTGTTAAAATGAATGATTGCAAAAGTCATAACACCAAGCGGAAGCGTCACTCCATAATCCGCTGTCGGTGGCCGAAGCCCCAATAGTCCGGAAATATTACTGATGAAAATAAAGATAAAAATGGTTCCGATATAATTGGCAAACTTTGCTGCGTTTTTGCCCATGGTACCTTTTACCATATTGTCCAGCATTTCCACAATGATCTCCACAACATTCTGGAAGCCTGTCGGCACATCACTTGCATGCTTCATTGCACGATTGGCACATAATGCAAAAATGCCAAGAATCAAAAATACAATGACGACACATACATGTGTTGTTGTTATCCACACGGTATGACCAAACCACTTATAGGAAAAGACGCCATGTATCATGAAATCTACTTCCTGATCTGCGGATAACAAAATACCCTGACCCATACATTCACCTCCTGAATAATTTATGAGTAAACGGCTGTAAATACGCCGCTACTTTCAAACCCATGATGCCCAAAAAGGCTACGACCGGATTTCCGATACCGGAAAGCCATAAAGCAAATATAACAACAACGACGATCCCATATCTGAGCAGATTATGAAGCTGCATCTTTTTGACAGCACCGCTTTCGCCAAGATCAAGCGCCCTGTCCAGCGACCATGCCATATGAACCGCCATGCCCATTGCACACAAAATACCGGTAAGCAGACCGATGCTGTAAAAAAGCCGGTTCTTTACAAAAATACAACCGATGATCTCGCAGACGATACCATACATGAAAATACCGATCAGAAGATCCGGCAGTACATCACTTAAACCAGTTAACCAGTTTTTTAATTTCTGCATGTTTGCTCCGTTTCTCCCTCAAACTGTTCTCTCTGCCGCACAGGAACCATCCGTCCTCATGGCACTGTCATTCAGCGATTCCCGGAAGAGTCGTCGTCCTGCGGCGTCCTGTCGATTCTGTGTGCCTTCACATCGGCTCTGCGCTTTTTCCGTCCGGAGTCATCTCCAGCTGTACGCATTGCAAAAATATAAATATTCCGGAAACCTGCCAAGGCACCGATAAAGAACAGGATGATCGATAAAAATGAAGTGCCTAAAAGCCTGTCCAGATACATTCCTGCACCGCCACAAAGCACGATCGGTACGAGCATATTGATGCCAAACTGTGTAATCATCGCAAGTGACCGGTATACACTTCTGTCATACCCGTTTTTTTTCTGCTTTTTCGATTTTTTCAAATCACACCTCATCCTAATCGAACTTCCTTACATTATACCTATTTTTTCGCGGGCTGTCTACCAAAATACCCATTTTAATTTATAGCTATTTTTTCTCATTTTATTTTCCTTCTCCTCATTGACTTTTCGTACCACGCAGAGTACGATTTGTGTAATTAATGTCATGCATCGAAGATGCGATTTTGCGAATGGGGTGCTGAATAGTGACTCAAATATCCCTCAATCCCACACAAGGAGAACCTCTATGAAAGAATTCTCTCTCTATCGTAAACGGATTATTCCGGATGAATGTATTTTATTGAAAAACGACCATATTGTTTCCTTTGAAGACAACCGTCTGGTCACAACCTGGTCTGCGCTCCATCCGAAAAAAGACCTGCACCATGGCATTTCCTGTTATTTTCTGGAGCATGGCATCAAGGTCAGCAAGTTCTATTATGAAGATGGCAGACTGCTTTACTGGTATATTGACATTATCACACATAACTGGAATGCAGATAAATCCTCTCTGACGGTGATCGATCTTCTGGCAGATGTACTGATCTATCCCGATGGTTTTGTAAAAGTCGTAGATCTGGACGAGCTTGCAGATGCGGAGGAAGCAGGCATCATCACAAAGGAACAGCTTCTGAAATCCCTGCGCACCCTGGACAAGCTGCTGGGCATGATCTACGCAGGGGATTTTAAACGGATCCAGGATTATGTGGAGAGTTTTGAAGCTTAATAGATTTCATAAGAATATGAAATAAAGGGGCTGTAAAAAAACTCC
>DJNY01000202.1 GCA_002441865.1 Lachnospiraceae bacterium UBA6452
TTTGCCAGAAGTGCTGCAAGTACGGAAGAATCCACACCACCGGAAAGTGCTAAAAGCACCTTGCCGTCTCCGACCTTTTCACGCACATCTTTGATCGTATGCTCTACGAAAGTATCCATCTTCCAGTCGCCGACGCAGCCACAGACACCACGTACAAAGTTTTTGATCATCTCTGTACCGTTTACCGTATGCAGAACTTCCGGATGGAACTGGATCGCATACAGATTTTTTTCTACATTCTGCGCTGCAGCGATCGGACAGTCTGCTGTATAAGCAGTGATCTCAAATCCCGGAGCCAGCTCGGAAATACGGTCAAAATGGCTCATCCAGCAAATGGATTTGGAAGGAAGTCCTTTGAACAGGACTGCATTTTCCATGTAGTTGATCTCAGTCTTGCCATACTCACCGACTTCCGGTGTAATGACCTTTCCGCCCAGCACATGCATCATAAGCTGTGCGCCGTAGCAAAGTCCGAGTACCGGAATGCCCAGCTCGAAAAGTTCTTTGGAATACGTAGGAGAATCCGGCTCGTAACAACTGTTTGGCCCTCCTGTTAAGATAATACCCTTCGGGTTCATTTCCTTAATCTTTGCAATGTCTGTTCGATAAGAATAAATCTCACAGTACACATTACACTCACGGACACGTCTTGCCACAAGCTGATTATACTGTCCACCAAAATCTAACACGATCACGGTTTCTTTTTTCATGTGAGCCTTTTCTCCTTTTTTCTTAGTTAATGTCTACCATATAAAATGTATTATACGTATCCTCACAATTCTTGTAAAGCAATATTTTGCACAAATAGCTGCCTGTAACTGGCACATAACCTGTCAAAATTCCATGCCGCATTGGCAGGACTCGTCGATGGCAGACATCTGATCTCAACCTTTGTCTGCTCCAGACAATACTTCTGATACAGCTCACACGCTTTATTTCCGTTCCCGGCTATGATACGGATCTTCGTTTTTTCCAGCAGCCCCGCAATGTCATTTGGTACAACATCTTTGATACTGCTGTCACTCGAACCGATAATGCTGCAGCTTTTGATCACGTCCCAGACCGCAATGTGGTTCCGGAGCAGGAATTCTTTCTTTTCTTCGATCGTAACAGGGAGCTGCTCTCCTGTAACTGCCGCAAGCACTTTCCAGAAACGGTTTTGTGGATGCCCGTAGTAAAAATGCTGCTGCCTTGATTTTACAGATGGGAAAGTACCAAGGATCAGAATTTCTGAATCCGCGTTATAAACCGGCTCAAATGTATGTGTAAGCGTTTCGTACTCTCCCATGATCCACCCCATCCTTTCCTTCTATATTTATAGATTTATAGCAATATGTTGCTAGATTTTCACATTCTTCTCATCCTGCCAGATGCAGCATATCAATGAGTATGAGCATCACCAGACCGTAATATACGACGATCGCAACCAGATCGTTGATCGTTGTGATCAACGGACCGGAAGCGACTGCCGGATCGACTCCTATCTTTTTAAACAGCATCGGAACGATCGTACCGACAAGGCTGGATACGACCATTGCACCGATCAGGGATACCCCGACACAACCGGAGATCAGGAAAGAAAAGGCAATGCTGTAGTGTTTAAATAGGAAGATATACAATCCTAAAAAGACCAGTGCCAGAATACCGAGGAATGCTCCGTTGAAAAATCCGATCTTGCATTCCTTTCCTATTAAAAGGAACTTCTGTTTTGTTGTCAGATTTTCGTCCATGAGCACACGGATCGTTACGGCAAGTGACTGTGTTCCGACATTTCCCGCCATATCCAGGATCAGGGACTGGAAACACATGGCGATCGGTAAGACCGCAACAACCGTTTCAAACGCACCAACCACAGTTGATACCGCCATTCCGAGAAACAGCAGGATGATCAGCCAGGGCAGTCTTTTTTTCATGCTCTCCTTTGTCGTCTCATGCAGATCCTCTTCTGCCGTCAAACCGGCGAGCTTTGCGTAATCATCACCCATTTCATCATCAACCACTTCAATGACGTCCTGCGCCGTGATAATACCTGCAATACTATGATCCTCCAAAAGAACAGGAATGGAATCCTCCGCATAATCCTTGATCTTTTCAATACAGTCACTGATCTTTTCATGATCCATGACATACGGATAAGATTTACTGATCAGATCGTCTAGCTCCGTATATTCTCTGGCGATGATCAGATCCTGCAGTTCAATGGCTCCGTAAAATCTGCCGTCTCTGTCTGTTACATAAATCGTGGAAATATTATCGTTTTCTCCCGCCTGCTTGACAAGCTCGCGCATCGCCTGTCTGACCGTCAGATCCTTATGGATCACGATGAAATTTGTCGTCATCAGACTACCGATTTCATCGTCCTCATAAGACAAAAGCAGCTTGACATCCTCTCCCGCTTCTTCATCCAGCATGGCGAGGATCTTGCTCTTTTCTTCTTCGTCCAGCTCCTCGAGCATATCAACCGCATCGTCGGAATCCATTTCTGAAACAAGTCTTGCCACGCTTTCCAGTGACAATTCCTTTAAATACGGCTCTGCATCGTCCACATAGGCAAATATCTCCGCCATGCGTTCCATGCCCAGTGCCGCATACAGTTTTTTGCGTTCCTGCTCGGTCAGAGACTCCAGACTTTCTGCAATATCGTTATCATGATAATCGGATAACCGGTCAGCCAGTTCTTCCCTGGAAAGGTTGCTGCGTATGATCCGGATCAGTTCTTCTACATACTTCGTCATCGTATCTTCCTCCTTATAAAAAAATAATGCACCATAGAACAATTCATACGGTGCAGGGAAAAGATACAATAGTATGCCCTATTTCAATTTCAGCATAACAAATAACAGGAAATTTCTCCGAATTTCCCATCATTCAAAAACAGCCGCAGATCAGACATATGCAGCCATCTGTATTTCTTTTCAGAACTTACACCGTATTTCGTACTTCGACTATTACCGTCAGGGCTGTCCATGCCTGTCACCTCCTGTTTTTTAAATACGCAAGCAGTATAACACTGCATTTTTTCATTTGCAACCTGCTTTACAGAATATTTACAATCCGTTTGCAGGTTTTCTCAGGCTTCCATTCGTATTGTTAGTTATGTCAAATTCTCCTATAATTTCAAATATTTTTATTGATTTTACGCGTTTATAATGTATAATAATAAGCGGAGAGCGCGTGACTGCGGGCTTCTCTTAAAAAAGCCGATTACCTGCTCTGCAGGTGATGCAATAATACTATAAAGAAAGAGGTAAAAAAAATGGCAAACATTGATTTAACCAAGTACGGTATTACCGGAACAACTGAAGTTGTCTACAACCCTTCTTACGAAGTGCTTTTCGAAGAAGAGACAAAAGCTGGTCTCGAGGGTTATGAAGTAGGAAAGAACACAGAGCTTGATACTGTTAATGTTATGACAGGTATCTACACAGGCCGTTCTCCTAAAGACAAATACATCGTTATGGATGAGAACTCTAAAGACACAGTATGGTGGACATCTGATGCTTACAAGAACGATAACCATCCAATGCCAGAAAACGTATGGGCAACAGTAAAAGACATCGCTAAGAAAGAGCTCTGCAATAAGAGATTATTCGTAGTTGATGCATTCTGCGGCGCTAACGCTGATACAAGAATGGCAGTTCGTTTCATCGTTGAGGTTGCTTGGCAGGCTCACTTTGTTACAAACATGTTCATCAAACCTACAGAAGAAGAATTAAAGAACTTCGAGCCTGATTTCGTTGTATACAACGCTTCTAAGGCTAAAGTTGAAAACTACAAAGAGCTCGGTCTTAACTCTGAAACATGTGTAGCATTCAACATCACAAGCAGAGAACAGGTTATCATCAATACATGGTACGGCGGAGAAATGAAGAAAGGTATGTTCTCTATGATGAACTACTACTTACCGCTTAAGGGTATCGCTTCTATGCACTGCTCTGCAAACTGCGATATGGAAGGAAAGCATACAGCTATCTTCTTCGGTCTTTCAGGAACAGGTAAGACAACACTTTCCACAGATCCTAAGAGACGTCTGATCGGTGATGATGAGCACGGCTGGGATGACAACGGCGTATTCAACTTCGAAGGTGGATGCTACGCTAAGGTTATCGGTCTTGACAAAGAGTCTGAGCCGGATATCTACAATGCAATCAAGAGAAATGCACTTCTTGAGAACGTTACTGTTTCAGCAGACGGAAAGATCGATTTCAACGATAAGAGCGTAACAGAGAATACTCGTGTTTCTTATCCGATCTCTCACATCAAGAACATTGCAGCTGAAGTAAATGGTGTATCTGCAGGTCCTGCAGCTGACAACGTAATCTTCTTATCAGCAGATGCGTTCGGTGTACTTCCTCCAGTATCTATCCTGACACCAGAACAGACACAGTACTACTTCTTATCAGGATTTACAGCAAAACTTGCTGGTACAGAGCGTGGAATCACAGAGCCAACACCTACATTCTCAGCTTGCTTCGGACAGGCATTCTTAGAGCTGCATCCTACAAAATACGGCGAAGAGCTTGTTAAGAAGATGAACGCTAACGGCGCTAAAGCTTATCTTGTAAATACAGGATGGAACGGAACAGGAAAACGTATCACAATCAAAGATACACGTGGAATTATCGATGCTATCTTAAATGGCGACATCAAGACAGCTCCTACAAAGACAATTCCTATGTTCAACTTCGAAGTTCCTACAGAACTTCCTGGAGTAGATTCCGGAATTCTTGATCCTCGTGACACATATGCAGATGCTTCTGAATGGGAAGCAAAAGCAAAAGACCTTGCTGAAAGATTCCAGAAGAACTTCGTTAAGTATACAACAAACGAAGCTGGCAAAGCTCTTGTAGCAGCTGGTCCTCAGTTATAAGATCTGAACTGATTTTTTGGGGCTGCCTTATGGCAGCCCTATATTTAAAATAAAGGAAAAAGGAGAACAATCATGAATCTTTCACCACTTCAGAAAGCAAGATATGAGTACAGCCCAAAGCTTCCGGGCATGCTCAGAAATGGTATCGCAGAAATCTGCGTTAAGGAAGGCGCTGATACACAGAGCGTAGCTGATCAGGATAAGATCAAAGCTCTCTTCCCTAACACATATGGTAAAAAGGAAATCACATTTGAAAAAGGGCAGAATACATCCGTTGCTAAAAAGCAGGTTGTAGGTGTTATTCTTTCCGGCGGACAGGCTCCTGGCGGGCACAACGTTATCACAGGTCTTTATGATGCTTTAAAGGCTACAAATCCTGACAACGTACTGTACGGCTTCAAGGGTGGTCCGGATGGTCTTTTAAAGAATGACTATGTTGTATTTGATGATGCTTTCATCGATGCATACAGAAATACCGGTGGTTTTGATATCATTGGTTCCGGCAGAACAAAGCTTGAAACAAAAGAACAGTTTGCTATTGTTGCTGAAAATGCAAAGCAGAACGGTCTGACAGCTATCGTTATCATCGGTGGTGATGACTCCAACACAAACGCTGCTACACTGGCTGAGTACATGGCAGCAAACAATACAGGTATTCAGGTGATCGGATGTCCTAAGACAATCGACGGTGACCTGAAGAACGAAGATATTGAAGCTTCTTTCGGTTTCGATACAGCTACAAAGACATATTCAGAGCTGATCGGTAACATTGAAAGAGATGCCAACTCTGCTAAGAAGTACTGGCATTTCATCAAAGTTATGGGACGTTCCGCTTCTCACGTTGCTCTGGAATGTGCACTTGAGACACAGCCAAACATCTGCTTAATCGGTGAAGAAGTAAAGGAAAAGAAAATGTCTCTTTCTTCTATCGCAAACTACATCGCTGATTCTGTAGAAAAGAGAGCAGCTAACGGAGATAACTTCGGTGTTGCAATCATTCCGGAAGGTATCGTAGAATTCGTTCCTGAATTCTCCGTACTGATTGCTGAGATCAACGAGCTTCTTGCAGGCAGCAAGACAGATGCTTTCAACGCACTTCCAAGCTGGAATGATAAATATGAGTTCATCAAAAACGGTCTGACACCTGCTTCCTTTGCAGTATTTGATCTGCTTCCTGTTGGTATCCAGCAGCAGTTATTCTTAGAGAGAGATCCTCATGGAAACGTACAGGTTTCCCTGATCGAATCTGAAAAACTCTTCTCTGCACTTGTAAAAGACGAGCTGGCAAAGAGAAAAGCAGCAGGCACATACAACGGCAAGTTCAGCCCACTGCATCACTTCTTCGGATATGAAGGAAGATGTGCATTCCCATCTAACTTCGATGCAGACTACTGCTACTCACTTGGTTACAACGCATTCATGCTGATCCAGTATGGTTACACAGGATACCTTTCAAAGGTTTCTAACCTGTCTAAACCGGCTGAAGAATGGGTTGCAGGTGGTATGCCTATCACAAAGATGATGAACATGGAAAGAAGAAATGGTGAAGATAAGCCGGTTATCAGAAAAGCACTTGTTGAGCTTGATGGCAAGCCATTCAAATACTTCGAAGCACACAGAGATGCTTGGGCTGTTGAAACAGCATTCACATATCCAGGTGCTATCCAGTATTACGGGCCTTCAGAAGTTTGTGATCTGACAACAAGAACACTTGCTCTTGAGCAGAACTAATTACTTTATCCCTATTACAGATCATTTTAATTCCCCCGAATTCGGGGGAATTAAAACTTATTTCAAATATAGATGATTTTCTTGCTCTTCTAATATACCCATTTGGTGTATTGCAATTTCATTTAATTTTATCAATCTTTCCTTTTGTGGTAATCCATCTTCAATTAAAATAGCATTCAAACTTTCTAAATTTGAAAGACATATCAGTTCATTCACAGTTGCATAATCTCTAATGTTTCCCTTTTTGTCCATATTCTGTACTCTCCACTCTTTCGCCGTCATACCAAATAACGCCACGTTTAAGACATCAGCTTCCGATGCATATACGATAGCAGTTTGTTGTTTGGTAACCTGTTTGGGAACCAGATTATCCTTTATTGCATCAGTATGTATCCTATAATTGATTTTTGCCAGCTCTCTCTTTGCATTCCATCCGATTTTACTCTGCTCTTCCTTCTTTAACCGTTCAAATTCCTTAATCAAGTATAGTTTAAATTTAGGTGAAACCCAGCTTGCAAACTCAAAAGCGATATCTTTGTATGCGTATGTACCACCATATCTTCCCGCTTTTGCAATAATACCTTTTGCATTTGTCCGCTCTACCCACTGTCTGACTGACATAGCAAAACGGTTTAATCCAGCTTCCTGCATAATATTGCAGTATTCATCAAAATCAAATTCTTCATTATATAACTCTTCCCATATTCCCAAAAATTCAATTGTATTTTTATTTCTTAACCATTTTTCTATTAACACGATTCCATTATCGATATTTCTTACCATGTCTGTAAGCGATATATAATCCTCCTCTTCAATCCTAATAATCTGTATTTCAACATCATTTACTTTTACTTTGCTCATACTTCTCTCCTTTATAGAACATATGTTCTGTTTATAATAACAGATTCAGATTACTTGGTCAAGAACATTTTCAGATTATACTCTTGCATATTATATGTATTCCATATACTATAAACTTAATAAAGTATTTGTGCTGTTTTAACATTCTTATAATTTAAGGGGGATTATGTTATGATTGGTGATACATCTGGATGTTTAGAAGTAATAGCTGAATGTGATGACATTCAAAATGATATAGAAGAGATTCTTAGAAATTATGCTCAAACCGAATGGAATACATATTTAAATAATTTTGGATCCTGTGGGAGTAGTATAATTAAACATTATTATGATTTATCCCAACAGGAATCTGACATTTTTGAGCAAGGAGGAACTATGCCAGACTCCTTTGTTGCAAAGTTTGCAAATAATCGCAGAGCCCTTTATAAATATATCCGTCAAAGTAACACACTTCTTTGGCACAAGAAAAATCCAGATACATTTTATTCTTTAATGTATGCTTTCATGGATAGAAATCTTTTAAAAATCAAATGTAATATATGTGGCAGAGAATTTTTTATTGATCCTGATAGTTTCCACCGCGTCAAATGGAAATCTTGTATACGTTCGGAATGTTTAAAATTTTCCGTTAATTCTGATTCCATTAATTATTCCAACAACTTATATAAATGGAATACAAATGAAAATGCTTTACAAGAAATTAATCCACAATTAAGCAAGGCAAGCGAATTATCTACTCCCTTTGCTTATTATAGTGAATCCCGAAATACTGCACCCTCTTTAAACTTTGCATATATTTCGGACATTCATTTAGATCATCATTTAGAATATTATAACAATAATGAAGACATTATGATCAGGAACATTGCATACAAATTATTTAGTGGCATCCAAAAGCGAAATATAAACTTTGTTATTTTTGTCGGCGACACCGCTTCTTCTGCAAGATTAACTACAAAGTTTTACAGGTATTTTATGCATTTGCAAGATATAATATATTTTAAAGAATTTCGATCAGATTTAATTTGCATGCGATCCAAAAAAATTTATTTGAATTCTTATTACCAAAATCGTAATTCAGATACTAAAGATGAACACAAAATATATTTTCAAAAAAAATTAGACAATTTAACTAACTACATAAATAAACTGATTAAAAGATTTGCAAAAGATTTTGATTATATAAATTTTAAAAATTATAGATTACAATATTATCCTAATGATACTCTAAAAAATGCTTTTGAGCATTATACGCTTACCCCTACTTATAAAGAACTTAAACTCTCATCAGAAAAAGAAGCTGTTTTCTCGGAAATCATACATTTGGAAAATATTGTTACCCGGTATAAAAACAAGCTACTTAATCTTGATAATGACTCTTACATTGCAGATCTTGAAAAAGAGATAAGTAGATTTGAGAATAAGTATTCCAAACCTTTAGAAGAGATATCAATAAATGATTATAAGCATCACTACTTAGACAATATTTATGTCGTCTTAGGCAATCATGAATTTATTGATTTTCCAGATATAAAATCCGGTGTCTCATATTATGAAAATGCGCTTTCTTCAATAGGCATACATCTTTTACACAATAATTATATTCTTGGTGAAAATTATGTCATATACGGAGGTACAGGTTTTGCAAAATATGATTCAAAGTGGAATGCTACCTCATTAATTTGCTGTCCCAATTTTACGCGGGATGATGAAAATAAGGAAACTACTCTATTTGAAGAAAACTACTATCAAGCATTAGAACTTGCAAAGACCAATGGTCTTTGTTTTATTTGTGTGTCTCACTACCCTACACATTCTTGTCTTAATAAAAACGATAAAGAGACTATTTATTTTACAGGACATACTCACCACAATATATTATCGAAAAATTCCAATCAAATTTTATATGCAGATAATCAAATTGGATACAAAAGCAATAATATAACATTCAAGTTTGCAACTACAGGATTAGAAACAAACCCTTATGCAGATTTAGAGGATGGTTTGTTTCTAACATCTATTGATGATTATCTCCATTTTTATAGATATATCGGTGAAAACATAGGAGATGGCAATCTATTATATCAGCGTTATTTAAATGGCAAAACCAATCTATATGTTGTTAAACGATTTAATTATTATGGCTTTTTTATGGTACGCTACAATGGATCCAGCAAAGGTGTATCTATTTTAAATGGAGGTAAAACAAAAAAAATTTCTGAATCTACAGATATAAATTGGATTTGCGAGAATTTTGAGATTGTTCTGTTAAAATATTTACGTCTATTATTACCCCTACGCAACAGACAAGAACTCTTATCCCAAGAGTTAAAAGAACTTGGGTTAAGTGGTAATATCCATGGTTGTATTGTAGATATAGACTATTATCATCATATAATGGTAGATCCTTTGAATGGATCAATAGCATTCTATTATTCATCTTGCTTTGGATATGTGCGTGACCTGAAATCCTTTGACGAAGTAATAGAGTCATTAGAAGATAATCAGAATGACTTTTATCAATACAATATTTCTCAACTTCGGGAAAATTATAAAAAGAAATCACAACAAACAGAATATTTATTATCACTGCATTCTAACCAAAAGTTAATCGGTACGGGTAAGCCGACTTTTCTTTCAAAAGATCAGCAGGAATATCTTGTCAGTAGATCTGATGGTGCTTATGGAGTTTCCGCCAAAATTAATCCCCTTCAAAGATTATTTAGCGGACATGTATTGCGCGCTTTCGATATACGATTAACAGAAACAAAAGGAACACCCTATCGTACATATTTATATACTAATCAATGTTTTCTCTATAACGGTGTAGCATATAAAATTACAGATGACGATGGAACAGATATTATAAAAGCTAAGGAGATCAAAAATTGGAATCTGTCCCGCAGAAAAAATTTTAAACCTTCTCTCACTCGTAAAGTCAAAAGTTTTTCATTATTAGAATTGAAAAAAGCATTTAGTGCTGATTCTAATTCACATTGGATAAAATAAAGAAGAGACAGCATTCTGCATAAATGAGAATGCTG
>DJNY01000101.1 GCA_002441865.1 Lachnospiraceae bacterium UBA6452
GTCAGACCTCTGATCTGACGTCTCATCTTCTCGGAAATAGCAAGACCTGCTGCATCATCTGCTGCACGGTTGATCTTGTAACCTGAAGATAACTTCTCTGTGGATTTTGCCTGTGAATCGGTTGTGATGTTAAGCATTCTGCTTGAGTTCATCGCTGTAAGATTGTGTTGTACTACCATATTTTTTCCTCCCTGATCTCGGAATCCATTCCGCTATTGTTTCATTATCCTTAATTTTTTCTGTTTTCCGGTAGATTCCTTTCTAATCCGGTTGTGTTATGTAATATATATCGGAAAATATTAGTAATACTTTATAACTCATTTTATTTTTTTGTAAACAAATTCCATATTCTTGATTTTCTTCTTCATTCATACTCGAAATTCCTGCCGGCTTCGTCGTCAGTCGTGCTCCGCACTTCTGGATTTCACTGCATGAACTATCCGCACAGTAAACTATAATCTGCTGCGCAGATTATTCGGCCGCACATTTGCTACGCAAATATGTGGCAATGCTTGATTTTCTTCCTCGCTGCAAAAAAGGAACCGGCTTATGCCGGTTCCTTTCGGTAGTTGTTTGCGATTTACTTAGCTGATTAGCCCAGTAATGATAATACACCCTGATTTGACTGATTAGCCTGTGCTAACATAGACTGTCCTGCCTGAGCAAGGATGTTGTTGTTAGAGTACTTAACCATCTCAGTAGCCATATCTGTATCACGGATAGAAGATTCAGCACTTGTTGTATTTTCAACAACGTTATCAAGGTTTTTGATTGTGTGCTCTAATCTGTTCTGAACAGCACCAAGATCTGCTCTCTGTTTTGAAACAGTTGCAAGAGCTGCTTTGATCATTGTGATTGCTTTCTGAGCATTTGTTCCATCGATACCACCAACAGAAATATTATCCTTAGAATTAGCTGTACCTGTTGTAAGTTTCAGACCCTTTGCGCTCATTGCTGCAATATCCAGTGTAATTAACTGGTTAGATTCTGCACCAACCTGAAGACCAACACCTTTGAACTTACCATCTAACAGATTCTTCTCGTTGAATGTAGTTGTAGAAGCTACACGGTCGATTTCAGATACAAGAGCCTGAACTTCCTGATTGATGTATCCACGGTCTGCAGATGTCTGTGTACCGTTGGCTGCCTTAACTGCCAGTTCGTTCATACGCTGCAGCATATCGTGTACTTCTGTTAAAGCACCTTCTGCTGTCTGTACACATGAGATACCGTCCTGTGCATTTGAGCTAGCCTGTGTCAGACCTCTGATCTGACGTCTCATCTTTTCAGAAATAGCAAGACCTGCTGCATCATCTGCTGCACGGTTGATCTTGTAACCTGAAGATAACTTCTCTGTGGATTTTGCCTGTGAATCGGTTGTGATGTTAAGCATTCTGCTTGAGTTCATCGCTGTAAGATTGTGTTGTACTACCATAATATATTCCTCCTTGAATTTAAATGCCGTCATCCATGACGGTCATTGGATCGAAAAAGTCCTTTCCGGCCGTACGCTCCATCCATTCCCTTTTCAATGGTTTTTAAGTATTTGTTTTACTCAATATATATATCGGGTCTTCCCACTGATACTTAACACCCTTTTTCAAATTTTTAAATATTTTTTTCAACGGGATATCTTTCATTTAGTCCCATGTATTTCCCGTTCTCCTGTAAAGTCGTATAACATCATCGCTATTATCTTTAACTCATCACAGATTATCTAACAGTGTTTTAACATATTGTTCTGATTTTCCTAAATCCTCCACTATCTCTTCTATGCTTTTCCCTTTTTCCCACCATCTGGACACTAACGTTTTTTCCATATCTTCTCTCCCCCTCTCATACTCATACGCCTTTTCGCTCTCTATGTGTTTTTCCATATCAAAATCGTATAACATCATCGCTATTACCTCCGCCCTATGTCTCATTAAAAAGTCTTTTAATACATCCTCCCTGATGCATTCCTCTATCGCCTGATAAGTTGCCTGTTGCAGATCCACTGTTTTCTGCTTTTCCCTGATTTTTGTGAGCAGCGTCATATAATCCCGTAGTAATTTGCAGGCACCCTTCAGCTTTTCATTGTAACCTTCATTGATATTCAATACTGTTGTGATGAGCTCCAGCTCCGGTTCCTCTGTTTTCTTTTCGTAAGCATCCGACAACTTAAGAACTATTTTTTCTTCTATCTGTTTCGTGCCATTATATAAAACGACAAACCGCGGTGTGGGCAGTTTGATCTGCTTACTGCCGTAAATATCTTCCTTTGCCGTAATCTTGGATAATACCTTGGCGATGTAGGTCAGATTACGCAGCGGCATATTCGGATTGATCGTCGACTGGTGTTCGATCATATATAATTCTGACAAAAATACAAAGGATACATCGTTTTGCACTGACATATAAACTGCATTTTCCAGGGTCGTTATCTCTAACTTCGCTGCATCTGTATAACTTGTTCCATTGAGAGCATTATATAGGCTTAGGAAATCTTCTTTTTCTTTGAAGATGGCATGAAGCAGTAGATCTTTGTGATTTCTTGCTACCTTATACTCACTCAGGAAATGATCGATCCGCACGGATACTTTGTCATAATCTTCATTCTCATGCAGACGGTTTCCTTGCAACCTGTTACGTTCCTGCTGTATGTTTGTTCCATGATGTATGATTATTTCCTGATGATTGTCGATTCTTGCTGTTTCATATTTGCTGACCTCTCTTACAGATGACAGACCACACGTATTTTCTAACGTAGACGCATAGGAACCAGCATCATTTTTCTTTTCCTCTGCGCTTTCAGGCACATCCTCATTTCTCAGCCCTGTTTCATTTGTTTCTCCTCCCAGGTTGATAAAAATAATCTCAACTCTTTGTTTCTTTTTCTGCATAGCAGCTCCTTTCCTGCAGGAGCTCCCAGCTTCTTTTTCTTCCGTTCAGAACTCCCACCTTTCTTTATTTTGTTGTAAAAGCATGGATTTCTGATCAGAATTGAATTTAGACCGTACTTGACTGTACTTAGATATGAAATATGCTTTTGTATAAACTAAGGATAGCATCCCTGCTATCCTCCGTCAATTTAATGCCATGTGTTTTTTTATTTTCTACACACTCTGCCATGATAAAGTCTTTATTCTTTTTCCATCAATGCTGCATAATATGTTTTTTGTCCGTCACCTGTCTGCATATAAAAAG
>DJNY01000014.1:0-18846 GCA_002441865.1 Lachnospiraceae bacterium UBA6452
CGAGCGAGAGCGCGTCTACCATGGAATATATAAATCTAGATATAATACTAGTATTATATCCAAAACAAACAAAGACCACAATACTTGTGGTCCTTGTTATAAAGCATCTTATTTCGATTATTTCTTTAATGTAACAACAACACGTCTGAAAGGTTCTTCTCCTTCACTGTGTGTTGTCACATACTTGTCATTCTGCAGTGCTGAATGAATGATCCTTCTTTCATAAGGATTCATTGGCTCAAGTGATACAGGTCTCTTTGTTCTCTTTACCTTAAATGCAATATTCTTTGCAAGATTTTCAAGAGTTTCTTTTCTTCTTTGTCTGTAATTTTCTGTATCAACTTTAACTCTGATATATTCTTCCTGGTCTTTATTTACAACAAGGGATACCAGATACTGCAGAGAATCAAGTGTCTGTCCTCTCTTACCGATCAGAATTCCCATATCATCACCGGCAAGATCAATGGAAAGACTATTATCTTCTTCATTATAATCTGCTGTGATCACAACTGTTAATTTCATAGATACAAATACATCATTTAAGAAATCTTTTGCTTTCTGATCAGGCTTTACTTCTTCTTCTTTTACTCTGGCATTGATAATAGCAGGTTTTGCATTAAATCCCAGAAAACCGGAAGAACCTTCTTCTACAACTTCATACTCAAGTTTATCACTGGTAACAGCTAACTTCTGGCACGCATCAATAATTGCATCGTTGACTGTTTTACCTGTAAATTTTGTATATTCCATCAGAAAAACCTCCTATTTACTGTTCTGCTCCATGTAATCATGCACCATATTCGCCTTTGCAGCGATACTACCCTCTTTTTTCGGAGCAGCTTTTGCTTTTTCAACGATCTCATCTTTTTCCTTCTGGCTGAGACCGGAAGTAGAATTCAAATACTTCGTATTCATACGCGCTGACTGATTCACTGTAGATTTTGCAACAGTATCTTTGCTCTTTCTGCGCTTTTCTTCTTCCTTTTCCATATTTTTCTGGATCACTTCATCAAAGTCTATCTTGTCAATATGTCTGTTGATCACGATCTGCTGAATACTACGGATCACCGCACCTGCGATCCAGTAAATACCCATACCGGTTGGAAGTGTGAAACAGAAAATAGCTGACATGATAGGCATCATCATATTCATGGATTTCATGCTGGCTGCCATTGCATCTGCCTGTTCATTTCCTGTATTTCCGTTATTTGCCGGCTGTGGCATTAATTTTACATTTAAGAACTGTGTCAGTGCTGCTAAAAGAGGAACCATCAGAGCACCAACTACAAGCAGATAAGAACCTGCCTGAAAAGCATCTTTAATAATATAGGAAGGTGAATTTGCAATATTCAGACCAAGGAAATTATTAAATCTGCTCAGTGTATCATATGTGTTTTGTACATCTGTTGCCAGAGACGGGAACTCTGTTTTCAGTGACATCCATTCTGCAGAAGAAGCTTTATTCAGAACATCAATAAAGGTGTTCTTCATATAATCGCTGCCTGCAACGAAGGAACTGCTTGAAAACTGCTTTGCATACTGACTTGCATTTTTAAAAGTCTGTAAAAATGCAGAAGCACCATCTGCTGTAACAAGCTTGTCTACCAATGTAGAGAAAACTGCTTTTACATTTGGTACATAAGCCGGAAAATTATAAATAACACGATAAAGAGCCCATAAAATAGGAAGCTGGATTACAAGCTGCAGACAGCTTCCGGATGGAGAAACACCGTATTTCTTGTAAACGGCTTTTGTCTCCTCATTCATTTTCATCATGGAATCATTATCTCTTTTATTTTTATACTTGCTCTGGATTGCCTGAAGCTCCGGATTCATTTTAGCAGAAAGCTTTGAGAACTTCTGCTGTTTGATCGTAAGAGGCATCATACATAAATAAATAACAAGCGTAAAAATAATAATGGCAAGACCGATACTCGGAATACCGATCTTTTCTAAAACAGTAAATATGCCATTCATTAAATAACCGAGTAACTGAGATACAGGTCCTATAATGAATGCATTACTTTTGGTTAATAAAATACCTGTCAATATTAACTCCTCCTGAATTACCTAATGGTAAAAAAATGATCAGGGTACAGGATCATACCCGCCTTTTGAAAAAGGATTACATCTTATGATCCGCCATAAAGCAAGAGCACCACCCTTGATTGCTCCGTATTTTTCTATTGCTTCCATTCCATATTCGGAGCAGGAAGGAATATAAGGACACTTTGTACTTTTCATCGGCGAAATATATTTTCTATAGAATTTAATAATAAAAAGAAATAATTTTTTCATATCAATTTCTAACTTCTCCATCCGTATGTGAAATACCATGGAGTTTTACAAGATGTAAAAAAGCAGATTCCGCTTCCTTATAAGAAACGTCCTTTGCATTTGGTCGTGCAATGACTACTATGCTTAAACCACTATTAAGCATATCTTCATGTAGTCTGTAAATTTCGCGGACAATTCTGCACAAATGATGTCTGACAACACTATTGCCCACTTTCTTACTTACAGATATTCCAATATAATTCCTATCCTGACTGTTTTCTAATACATACATAATAAAATACTTGTTGGCAAAAGATCTGCCGTTTCGATAGACATATTGAAAATCTCTGTTCTTTTTCAGCGATTCTGAAAATTTCATAAACTTTCCTCATGAGAGAAAAATAGGTCACATAAATGTGACCTAAGCTGATAATCTCTTTCTTCCTTTAGCTCTTCTTGCAGCTAAAACTTTTCTTCCACCTGCAGAACTCATTCTTGCTCTAAAACCATGAACCTTAGATCTCTGTCTCTTCTTTGGCTGAAATGTCATTTTCATCGATATACACCTCCTTTTTAACGATTAGAAAACATCATTAACGATTATATAAGAAAGAAGAAACATCGTCAACCCTTATAAATCATAAAAAATTTTTAAAATTTTTTTCACTCTATATCTTGTCTTTTACTTTTCTTTCCACATACTATATCTAGTTTTTCAAAGAATAAAAATTTTTGCGCTTATTTACATAAATTTATACACAAAATGTGCATGAAATGTGGATAACTCTGTTTTTCCACACAATTATTTTTCATATTTTCCCATTTTATAAGGTTTTTGATGTTGATAACTTAAAAAAAGTTTTCAACATTTTTACGCTGAATTTACATAATAAAAATATTTTTTTAAAAATTTATTGGATGCCCATCTGATTTGAATTTTTTTCAAGTTTAGTTTAATATAGTAATACATTTAGGTAAGGAGAATCAATCATGAATCAGATCGGTGAAAAATGGGAAGAAATCAAGCAGCATATCAAAACAGAATATGATCTTTCTCCCGTATCATTTAATACCTGGATCCAGCCTCTGAAGTTTCACGACGTAGATCACGATACGGTACAGATCGTCATTCCTTCTGATCAGGCACATGCAGTCAGCTACATTTCTGCTAAATATAAAAATTATTTTCAGGTATCCATCTCTGAAATGTTCAATCATGAATATAACGTTTCCTTCTTATTAGAAAAAGATATTCATAATAAGAAAGAAAATGAGGAAGAAAATTATATTTACAATATCAACAGTGCGAAAGCTAATTTAAATCCTAAATATAATTTTGATACCTTCGTTGTAGGCAGCAATAATAAATTTGCACATTCCGCAGCACTTGCTGTTGCAGAATCTCCGGGTGAAGTTTACAATCCACTTTTCCTTTACGGAGGAGCCGGTCTTGGAAAGACCCATCTGATGCATTCAATCGGACATTTTGTTCTGGAACACAATTCCGAAAAAAAAGTACTTTATGTCAATTCCGAACAGTTTACAAATGAAGTAATTGAATCCATCCGTTCCGGTAATGCAGCTTCTATGACAAATCTGCGTGAAAAATACAGAACAATTGATGTCCTTCTTCTGGACGATGTACAGTTTATTATAGGAAAGGAAAGTACACAGGAAGAATTTTTCCATACATTCAATGCGCTGCATACAGCAGGCAAACAGATCATTCTTTCCTCTGATAAACCACCAAAAGAAATGGAAACTTTAGATGAAAGATTCCGTTCCCGTTTTGAATGGGGACTGATCGCTGATATCCAGCCGCCGGATTACGAGACCAGAATGGCAATTTTGAAAAAGAATATAGAAAATTACGACCAGGATATTGATGAAGAAATATTGAAATATATTGCAACCAACATCAAATCAAATATCCGTGAACTGGAAGGTGCTCTTCGTAAAGTAATCGCTTCTTCCCGACTGAATAATACAGAATTATCCCTTTCTCTGGCAGAAGATGCATTGAAAGATATTATTTATCCGGAAGCACCGAAAGAAATTACACCGGAACTGATTATGAATATCGTAGCGGAACACTTTAATATTTCTGCTTCCGATATCGCTTCTTCCAAGAGAAACTCAGAAATTGTCATGCCAAGACAGATTTATATGTATCTTTGCAGGGAACTTATTGATATTCCTTATAAATCTATTGGCAAAACGATCGGTAATAAGGATCATACTACCGTTATGCATGGTGTCGATAAAATAAAAAAAGAAATGGAAGGCAGTGAAGATCTTCGCAATAAAATAGAGATCATCAAAAAGAAGATCAATCCTGCTTAATACACATTTTCGTGTGGATAATGTGGGTAAATACAGTTGAAATAAAGTTGATAAATAGGGATAACTGTTTTTTTCCTTTTTCTTCCCGGCTTAAACGATTTCTGTTTAAAAAAGGATTGTTGAAAAATGACTGTTTATCCCCCTAAAATTTAAGACAATATACCAACTTATCCATTCCATTTTTTCCGATAAAATAGTATAATAGAAAGGGTTATCAACAAATCCACATCTATTACGAATAATATTATGAAATAATCTTTTATTATGTATTATATGCAAATTTTTACTTTTTCCACTTTTTGTTTTGAAGGAGTTTTAAGGTCATGAAGATTATATGTAAAAAATCTAATTTATTAAATGGAGTACAGATTGTATCAAAAGCTGTATCAAGTAAAACTACAATGCCTATTCTGGAATGTATCTTAATTGATGCATCACAGGGTATCATCAAACTGACTGCCAATGATATGGATCTTGGTATCGAAACAATTATTGAGGGTGATATTACAGAAAGTGGTATTATTGCCATTGAAGCAAAATTCTTCCTGGAGATCGTGCGTAAACTTCCTGATAATGATGTAATGATCGAAACAGATCAGAATCTGAATACATTCATCTCCTGTGAAAAAGCACATTTTAACATTGTAGGTAAATCAGGAGAAGATTTTTCTTATCTGCCTGTCATTGAAAGAGAAAATCCTGTTATCATTTCACAGTTTACTTTAAAAGAAATCATCAGACAGACTATTTTCTCTATTGCAGATAATGATACCAATAAGCTGATGACAGGAGAACTTTTTGAAATCAAAGATGATGTACTCAAGGTTGTATCTCTGGACGGACATCGTATTTCCATCCGCAATACATTCCTGAAAAATGCTTATGATTATAAAAAGGTGATTGTTCCGGGCAAAACTTTAAATGAAATCAGTAAGATATTATCAGGAGATGCAGATAAAGATGTCAGCATCTACTTTACCGATAAGCATATTATTTTTGAATTTGATCAGACGGTTGTTGTTTCCAGATTGATAGAGGGAGAATATTTCAAGGTAGATCAGATGATTTCCTCTGATTATGAAACAAAAGTGAAGATCAATAAAAAAGAATTGTTAAATTGTATCGACCGGGCAACACTTATGGTGAAAGAGGGCGATAAGAAGCCAATTATTATGGATATCAATGATACCAGTATGGAGCTTCGTATCAATTCTACGATCGGTAGCATGAATGAAAAGATCGATATCAGAAAAGAAGGAAAGGATCTGATGATAGGATTCAATCCTAAATTTATGATCGATGCTTTAAAGGTAATTGATGATGAAGAAATTGATATGTTTATGGTAAATCCAAAGGCACCATGTTTTATCAAGGATGAAAAAGGCACTTATCTGTATCTGATTCTTCCTGTTAATTTTAATGTCATCAAATAAAAGAGCAGATAAATCATAAAAAGAGAGATGATCATAAATGGAAGAATTAAAAATAAAAGATGAATTTATAAAGCTGGGACAGGCGTTAAAGCTTTCCGGGATTGCTGCATCCGGTATTGATGCCAAGATCATGATACAGGATGGAGAAGTAAAATATAATGGACAGACAGAGCTGCAGAGAGGGAAGAAGGTATATCCGGGAGATACCTTTGAAGCAGCGGGAAAGCAATTTGTAGTTGTAAAGTAGGTTAAACTGTGATCATAAAATCTATTAAGCTTGAAAATTTCAGAAATTATGAAAATCTGGAGCTTTCTTTTGAGAAAGGCACCAATATTCTGTATGGTGATAATGCACAGGGAAAAACAAATGTATTAGAGGCTGTTTATCTTTCAGCCACTACAAAATCCCACAAGGGAAGCAAGGATAAAGAGATTATCAGATTCGGGCAGGAGGAAGCGCATATCCGCACGAATCTGGATAAAGAGGGAATGGAATACAGAGTTGATATGCATCTGAAAAAAAGCAAGTCAAAAGGGATTGCAGTTAACGGACAGCATTTAAAAAAAGCAGCACAGCTGCTTGGACTTTTAAATGTGGTATTTTTCTCGCCGGAGGATCTTTCCATCATTAAAAACGGTCCTTCCGAGAGAAGAAGATTCGTTGACATGGAACTCTGTCAGATTGATAAATATTATCTTTATAATCTCAACCAGTATAATAAAATAGTGAATCAGAGAAATAAGCTGCTGAAGGATTTTTATCATAATACAGATATTTCGGAAACACTTCATGTGTGGGATATGCAGCTTGTTACATATGGAAAACAGATCATAGAAAGAAGAAAAGAGTTCGTAGACCAGCTCAATGAGATCATTTATGGAATCCATAAAAATCTTTCCGGCGGTCGGGAAGAACTGGTGATCGTTTATGAGCCGGATACGGAAGCAGAAAATTTTGAAAATGATCTGCGAAATTCCCGTGAGAAGGATATTAAGTATAAAATGACATCCGTTGGACCGCACAGAGACGATTTCAGCTTTGTTGTAAACGGTGTGGATATCAGAAAATATGGTTCGCAGGGACAGCAGAGGACAGCAGCTTTATCTTTAAAGCTTTCGGAAATAGAGCTGGTAAAAAAAGTGACCGGTGATAATCCGGTGCTTCTGTTAGATGATGTGCTGTCCGAGCTTGACAGCAACAGACAAAATTATCTGTTGAATAATATAGGAAATATCCAGACGATCATTACCTGTACGGGTCTGGATGAGTTTATCAATAACAGATTTTCCATCGATAAGATATTTAAAGTAACAAATGGCAGGATAGAATCAGAGAATTAGCATTATAGGAGGCAGAGCATGAGTGAAAATTACGGAGCAGATAATATTCAGATATTAGAAGGACTTGAGGCTGTCCGTAAAAGACCGGGAATGTATATCGGAAGTACTTCTTCGAGAGGTTTACATCATCTTGTATATGAGATCGTAGACAATTCCGTTGATGAAGCACTTGCCGGTTATTGTACGGAAATCCAGGTTTTTATCAATGAAGATAATTCTATTACCGTTATTGATAACGGTCGAGGCATTCCTGTCGGTATCAATCATAAAGCAGGGATTCCTGCTGTTGAGGTTGTATTTACAATCTTACATGCGGGCGGAAAATTCGGCGGTGGCGGATACAAGGTATCCGGCGGTCTGCACGGCGTTGGTGCTTCTGTTGTAAATGCGCTTTCCAACTGGCTGGAGGTACAGATCTACAGTGATGGTAAGATTTACCAGCAGCGGTATGAAAAAGGACATGTATGTTATCCGCTGAAGGTAGTTGGAGAATGTGATAAAGAGAAGACCGGTACAAAGGTTACTTTTTTACCGGATGATACGATTTTTGAAGATACGGTTTACGATCATGATATTTTAAAACAGAGACTGCGTGAAATGGCATTCCTGACAAAGAATCTGAAAATCGTTCTTATTGATAAAAGAGAAGAAAATTACGAAAAGGTGTTCCATTATGAAGGTGGTATCAAGGAATTTGTCAAATATTTAAATTCCAGCAAAACACCGCTTTATGATGACATTCTTTATTTTGAAGGAAAAAAGGATGGCGTTTATGTAGAAGTAGCAATGCAGCATAACGATTCCTACAATGAATCAGCCTTCAGCTTTGTAAATAATATCAATACACCGGAAGGCGGTACACATCTTGCCGGCTACAGAAATGCCCTGACAAAAACATTCAATGATTATGCCAGAAATAATAAGCTGTTAAAAGACAGCGAGGCAAATCTTTCCGGTGAAGATATCAGAGAAGGTCTGACTGCGATCGTTTCCATTAAGATCGAGGATCCGCAGTTTGAAGGACAGACAAAGCAGAAGCTTGGTAATTCAGAAGCAAGAGGAGCGGTTGATTCCGTAGTCAGTGAGCAGCTTACCTATTATCTGGAGCAGAATCCTGCAGTTGCAAAGATCATTTGTGAAAAATCCATCATGGCACAGCGTGCAAGAGATGCAGCCAGAAAAGCAAGAGATCTGACAAGAAGAAAAACAGCTCTGGGAGATACGGCACTTCCGGGAAAACTGGCAGACTGTTCCGATAAGGATCCGAAAAACTGTGAAATTTATATCGTAGAGGGAGATTCCGCCGGCGGATCTGCTAAAACGGCCAGAGACCGTGCAACACAGGCTATCCTTCCACTGCGTGGTAAGATCTTAAACGTAGAAAAAGCAAGACTTGACCGTATTTACGGAAATGCGGAGATCAAAGCGATGATCACTGCATTTGGTACAGGTATTCATGAAGATTTTGATATTTCAAAGCTTCGTTATCATAAGATCATCATTATGACCGATGCCGATGTGGATGGTGCACATATTGCAACACTGATGCTCACATTTATTTATCGTTTTATGCCTGAGCTGATCAAACAGGGATATGTGTATCTGGCACAGCCACCACTTTACAAGCTGGAAAAGAATAAGAAGATCTGGTATGCCTACAGTGATGAAGAACTGGATACTATTTTAAATGAAGTAGGTCGTGACCAGAATAACAGAATCCAGCGTTACAAAGGTCTGGGCGAAATGGATGCGGAACAGCTCTGGGAAACAACCATGGATCCGGAAAGACGTGTCTTATTAAAAGTTGTGATCGATGATGAGGCAGAATCTGAGCTTGACCTTACATTTACAACACTGATGGGTGATAAAGTAGAGCCAAGACGTGAGTTTATTGAAGAAAATGCCAAATTTGTTAAGAATCTGGATATTTAGTTTAGGAGGAAAGTCATGGACGAAATGATGGATCAGAATATATTTGATAAGGTCAAGCATGTTGACCTGAAAAAGACAATGGAAACCTCCTATATCGATTATGCGATGAGTGTTATTGCATCGAGAGCGCTTCCGGATGTCAGAGATGGTTTAAAGCCGGTACAGAGACGTGTTCTTTATTCCATGATCGAGCTGAATAACGGACCGGATAAGCCACATCGTAAGAGTGCGCGTATCGTCGGTGATACAATGGGTAAATATCATCCGCATGGTGACAGCTCTATTTACGGAGCACTTGTCAACATGGCGCAGGAATGGTCGACACGTTATCCACTGGTAGACGGTCATGGTAACTTCGGTTCTGTGGATGGAGACGGCGCAGCAGCCATGCGTTACACAGAAGCAAGACTTTCCAAAATTTCCATGGAGCTTCTTGCGGATATCAATAAAGATACGGTTGATTTTGTACCAAACTTTGATGAGACAGAAAAAGAGCCTTCCGTGCTGCCAAGCCGTTATCCGAATCTTCTGGTAAACGGTACAACAGGTATTGCAGTTGGTATGGCAACCAATATTCCGCCACACAACTTAAGAGAAGTGGTAGATGGTGTTGTGAAGATCATTGATAATAGAATTGACGAGGACAGAGATACCGATATCGAAGAAATCCTGCCTATCATCAAAGCACCTGATTTTCCGACCTGCGCAGTGATCCTTGGTACAAAGGGCTGCGAGGAAGCATATCGGACAGGCCGCGGCAAGATCAGAGTAAGAGCTGTCAGCAATATTGAGACAATGCCAAACGGAAAGAACAGGATCGTAGTTACTGAGCTTCCGTATATGGTAAATAAAGCAAACCTGATCATAAAGATTGCAGAGCTTGTAAAACTGAAAAAGATAGATGGCATTACAGATCTTCGTGATGAATCGAGCAGAGAAGGTACAAGAGTTGTCATCGAGCTCAGAAAAGATGTCAATCCGAATATTATCCTGAACCAGCTTTATAAACATACACAGCTTCAGGATACATTTGGTGTGATCATGCTGGCTCTTGTGGATAATCAGCCAAAGGTATTGAATCTTCTGGATATGCTCAAATATTACTTAAAGCATCAGGAAGAGGTTGTGACAAGAAGAACAAAATATGATCTGAACAAAGCAGAAGAAAGAGATCATATTTTACAGGGCTTACTGATCGCGCTGGATAATATTGATGAAGTGATCCAGATCATCAGAGGCAGTGCAAATACACAGGTTGCAAAAGAAAATCTGATCAACCGCTTCGGTCTTTCCGATGCACAGGCACAGGCGATCGTCGATATGAGACTTCGTGCTCTGACAGGTCTGGAAAGAGAGAAGTTAGAAGCAGAGCATGCAGAACTGGTAAAAAGAATTGCAGAGCTCAAGGCCATTTTGGGTGATGAGAAGCTTCTGTTAGGTGTTATTAAGACAGAAATCAAAGCAATCGCCGATAAATATGGTGATGACAGAAGATCCAAGATCGGATTCGATGAATTTGATATCAGCATGGAAGATATGATTCCGAGAGAAAATACAGTCATCGCCATGACATCCCTTGGTTATATCAAGCGTATGACAGTTGATAATTTCCGTGCACAGAACAGAGGCGGCAAGGGAATTAAGGGAATGCAGACGATCGAAGATGATTATATCGAGGATCTGCTGATGATGCATACGCATTACTATATTATGTTCTTTACGAATTTTGGACGTGTTTACCGCATGAAGGGATACGAAATTCCGGAAGCAGGCAGAACTGCAAGAGGTACAGCAATCATCAATCTGCTGCAGTTAAATCCGGGAGAAAAGGTAAATGCAGTGATTCCGATTCCGGATGACCATGAGCTTACCGGCAAAAACCTTTTTATGGTGACAAAAAAAGGTATCGTAAAGAAAACACCGATTGATGAATTTAACAATATCCGTAAAAACGGTCTTGCTGCCATCAATTTAAGAGATGATGATGAACTGATAGAAGTAAAACTGACTGATAAAGATACGGAAATCTTCCTGGTAACAAAGAATGGTATGTGTATCCGGTTTAAGGAAACAGATGTCAGGGCAACAGGAAGAACTTCTATGGGAGTTATCGGTATGAATCTGGCAGATCAGGATGAAATCATTGGTATGCAGCTTGATCATCAGGGAGACAGTCTTCTGATCGTATCCGAAAAAGGTATGGGCAAGAGAACATATCTGGATGAATTTACCGTACAGAAACGTGGCGGTAAAGGTGTAAAATGCTATAAGATCACGGATAAGACGGGATATGTGGTCGGTGTGAAAGCAGTCAATGATGACCATGAAATCATGATGATCACAACAGAAGGTATCATTATCCAGCTTCGTATGGAAGATGTATCAACGCTTGGCCGTATTACATCCGGTGTTAAAATGATCAATCTGGATGAAAATGTAAAAGTTGCTAAAATAGCGAAAGTGCGTGAAAAGGTTTCTGACGGAGATCACGAGATAGAAAATATTGAAGATGTGGAAGATCCTGAAGAAATTATGGAAGAAGAAACAGAAAACTTTCCGGAGGATGAAGAATAATGGAAGCATATGATGTATTTCGTGATCTTGCGATCATAATTATATTTGCAAAGTTTTTTGGTATTGTAGCAAGAAAATGTAAAGCGCCACAGGTTGTAGGTGAAATTGTGGCAGGTCTGCTGATCGGACCGAGCGTGCTTGGTCTGGTGGATCAGACAGATTTTATCGTACAAATGGCAGAGATCGGTGTTGTACTTCTGATGTTCAGCGCCGGACTCGGTACAGATCTGAAAGAACTTTTAAAAACAGGACCTGTTGCATTTTTAATTGCCTGTAGCGGTGTATTTGTTCCACTTATACTTGGAGCAGTCTTTTATATCTGTTATTATGGCACGCAGCCGTGGGGCAGCGAAGGATTTTACAAGGCAGTCTTTATTGGTACGATCATGACCGCAACGAGTGTCAGCATTACCGTTTCTTCCCTGAAGGAAATGGGAAAGTTGAAAACAAAGGTTGGTACAACGATTTTAAGTGCAGCTATCATTGATGATGTTATAGGTATTATGGTTCTGACATTTGTTATCGGATTTAAAGATCCGGCGACGAAGCCATCCAAAGTAGTGATCAGTACATTATTATTCTTTGTATTTGCGATTGTTGTAGGATTTATCAGTTATAAGATATTTAAGATCGTGGATAAAAGATATCCGCATACAAGAAGAATTCCAATCGCCGGACTTGCTTATTGCTTCGCATTTGCTTACATAGCAGAGCATTTCTTCGGAATTGCCGATATTACAGGTGCTTATTTTGCCGGTATTATCCTTTGCAGTATCAATGATTCCGATTATATAGCAGAAAAGATGGATATTAACTCCTACATGTTATTTGGTCCTGTTTTCTTTGCTTCCATCGGATTAAAAACAGATATTGATGATATGAATCTTCCAATCCTTCTGTTTTCCATTGGATTTGTTATTGTAGCATTGATTTCCAAGATCATTGGATGTGGTCTGATGGCTAAGATCTGCAGATTCAGTTTTGGAGATTCTGTAAAGATCGGTGTTGGTATGATGACAAGAGGTGAAGTAGCGCTGATCGTGGCACAGAAAGGACTTTCTGTCGGACTGGTGGAACCGGTTTATTTTACATCCGTTATTTTGCTGATCATTGTATCTTCAATCGCAACTCCTATTTTGTTAAAGGTATTATTTTCAAAAGCGCCGGAAGCGGCTTAGCCTGATCTGAGATAATAAAAAATTCCTGCAATGACTTTTATTTGAAGTATTGCAGGAATTTTTTATTATTTTATTTGCATATCAAAGATCATCAGATCTTTCTTAATATCTTGGTTTTACATAGTAAACATCCAGATTCTTGCTTTCTGAAGAGCTGCTGTATTTCTTCTTACCAAATTTTACTTTATTTGCCTTGATATAGTAGAAGTTGTTCTTAGCCTTTGGATTGAATTTCACATTAGCCTTTGTACCTTTTACATTCTTTGCAACAGCTTTCCATTTACCTTTTAAAGAAGTTTTCCAGTAAACAGTATAAGAAGCTGCACCGCTGACCTTATTCCAGTTTAATTTACCGGATGTGGCATGTCTGTTTGCTCTGACGATCTGTTTCGGAACTGCGCCCGGAATATACTTCTTTGCGGAGGACCATTCACTGTATTTTTTCTGATTATTGATCAAAACATAAGATCTCATTCTGTACTGGAATGGCTGTGTAAAGAGCTTCTTGTTATAAATACTCTTATAAGCTGCAGAAGTACTTACATTTTCCTGTGTGATCTTTTTATTCTTTGCATTTCTGATTTCAATTTCGTAACCGTCTGTATTGTCTGCTGTGGAAGTAGCATTCCATGTAAAGTAAGTTGAATAACCGCTGCGCTGTTTGATGGAAACACTGTTTGGAGCAGTCGGAACTGTTTTACATTTTTTGGAATTATAGTTGGAAGAAGTAGTTGCATAATAATCTGCACCGGCAGTTTTGCGGATTGGCTGTACGAATACATAGAACGAAACATTTGGCTGTGTCTGTAAAGTGACAGAGCAGGCTGTTGTTGTTCCGTAAGCCTGTGCAGTACTTGCGCTGGATGAATTACCGAGATAGATCAGGTAATGTGTAGCACCTGTAACAGGAGCCCAGGAAACAGTAACCGAATTATTTGTTGCATCTGTCTGTGTGACAGTTGAAATACTATCAGGTGCTGTATTAAATTCAATGACATTTGACCATGCAGCAGGTTTATAAGTCTTGTAGTTTGAATACTGCTGATAAGTATCTACAGAGCAGATCTGTGCGTAATATGTAGTACCAAGTGTAAGACCGGAAATAAAAACTTCGTTTCTGGTAGTTCTTTCATAATTAAATGTCGTTGCATTTGGTGTAGCAGCATATCGGATAATATATCCATATGCGCCGCTCTGGGCAGTCCATCCAAGTTCTACCGATCTGAAAGATGCACTTGTCTGTTTGAGATCAGCAGGGGCTGATGCTGCTTTTACGACTGCAGGATCAGCAAAAACTGTGATCAGAAAAGCCATTGCAGCAATAAGCCACAATTTGTGTAATTTTTTACTTGTTTGTTTCATGAAATCCTCCCTCTTAGATAATGATTCAAAAATTAAGAAATAACTCTTATTTTTGAAAACAATAGTGATACTTTAAATGTACCTAAAGTAGCGCATAACGTCAATATAGGACATGATAAAATATAAAAGGAGGTATTGTACAGAATATACAAATTGTACAAAGAAGAATAAAAAATAAGCACCGTCCCCATGGCTCAAGTCCACAAAAACAGTGCTTCTCATGCGCGATCAGGGGCTCGAACCCTGGACACCCTGATTAAGAGTCAGGTGCTCTACCAACTGAGCTAATCGCGCTTATTGTAAATGCCTTATTTACAACGCAAGAATGATTATAGTATAATAAATCTTAGTTTGCAAGCCTTTTTTAGAAAAAAAATAAAAAAAATTCAAAATAAGTGAAAAAGAAAGAAAAACAAGAGGAAAATTGAAATGATCATTGATTCACATGCGCATTATGATGATGAAGCGTTTGAGGAAGACAGAGAAAGCTTATTAAAGTCCATGCAGGATAATGGAATTGAAAAGATCATCAATGTCGGTGCAAATATAAAGGGAAGTCAGGCTTCTATAGCATTGTCTGAGCAGTATCCTTTTATTTATGCGGCAGTTGGTGTCCATCCGAGTGATACGGAGGAACTGGATGAAGAAAAGATGGCATGGCTGAAAGAAGTGTCTGCGAAAGAAAAGGTTGTGGCGATCGGAGAGATCGGACTGGATTATTACTGGCCGGAACCTGACAGAGAAATACAGAAAAAATGGTTTATCAGGCAGATGGAGCTGGCACAGGAGGCAGGTCTGCCTGTTATTATCCATTCCAGGGATGCAGCGCAGGATACGATCGAGATTTTAAAGCAGTTTCCGGCAAATGGTGTGATCCACTGCTATTCTTATACGAAGGAATCAGCAAAGGAATTTTTGAAAATGGGATACTATTTTGGTATCGGAGGTGTTCTTACCTTTAAAAACGCCAAAAAATTGAAAGAGGCAGTGATGGAGATCCCGATGGAACGGATCCTGCTGGAAACAGACAGTCCGTATCTTGCACCGGAACCGAATCGCGGAAAAAGAAACTCTTCTTTAAATATTCCTTATGTGGTAAAAGAACTGGCACATCTTAAGGGAATATCGGAAGAAGAAGTGGTAAATATTTCGACAGAAAACACAAAGAAATTATTTCATCTGCTATAATGAAAGCATGAAATGAAAAATTTCATGTCGAATTATCTCATAAAATGAAAAAGGAAAAATAAAATGGCTAACTTAGGAAATCCATCGGGAACGATAGAAATATTACAGAAATATAATTTTAATTTTCAGAAGAAATTCGGACAGAATTTTCTGATCGATCCGAGAGTGCTGGATAAGATCATTGATGCTGCAGAGATCACAGAGGAAGATATGGTGCTGGAAATAGGACCCGGTATCGGAACAATGACACAATATCTGGCAGAACACGCGAGAGAAGTGGTTGCGGTGGAAATCGATAAAAATCTGATTCCGATTCTGAAAGATACATTGTCTGCCTACGATAATGTTACTGTGATCAATGAGGATATCTTAAAGGTAGATATCAGAAAGCTGGCAGATGAAAAAAATAACGGAAATCCGATCAAGGTTGTGGCAAATCTGCCTTATTATATTACAACACCGATCATTATGGGGCTGTTTGAAAATCATGTACCGCTGAAAAGTATTACGATCATGGTACAGAAGGAAGTGGCGGACAGAATGCAGACAGGCCCGGGATCAAAAGACTATGGTGCATTGTCTCTTGCTGTACAGTATTATGCAAAACCGGAAATTGTGGCAAATGTGCCACCAAACTGTTTTATTCCGCGGCCAAATGTGGGAAGTGCTGTGATCAGGCTGACAAGATATGAAAAAGCACCGGTTTTTGCTGAAGATGAGCATCATATGTTTTCTCTGATCCGGGCAAGTTTTAACCAGAGAAGAAAAACACTGGTAAATGGGCTGACAAACGGTGGTGTGGCACAGAAAGAACAGGTTCTTTGTGCACTTTCCGAAATGGATCTGCCTGCCACGATCCGGGGAGAAGCACTGACACTTTCCCAGTTTGCAACCCTTTCCAATCTTCTGCTTTCCATGGAAAAAGAACGATAGAAAATTCACAGTTAAAACACGGTTATTATTTTGACACAGGTATATGACTATGTTAAACTAAAACGGAATATGAATGTTTCAAAAAGCAGTTCTTACCATTAAATTGAGGTGAAAGAAATTGGATAAATATGAATATCGGATCAGGGCAGAGGAAATCAATGCACTGATCGAGCAGAAGGACTACATACAGGCAGTAAAAATAGCAGATACGATCGACTGGAGAAGGGTCAGAAGCGTTGTGATGCTCTGTAAAGTAAGTGAGCTTTACAAGATCAACAGACGATATGAGGAAAGTAAAGAGGTTTTACTATTAGCTTATGATCTGCAGCCGGGATCGCGTAAGATCGTATATTCGCTTTGTGAGCTTTCCATTAAACTGGAAGAGACAGTACAGGCCGTTGAGTACTATAAAGAGTTTATCCAGATCGCGCCGAGAGATACAGGGCGTTTCATTTTACAGTATCGGTTATATGAAGCACAGGATGTCAGTCTGGAAGAACGGATTGCTGTACTTGAAGAATATAAAAAAAGAGATTATCGGGAAAAATGGGCATATGAACTGGCTTATCTGTATCACAGGATCGGACTTGCCACAAGATGTGTGGAAGAATGTGATGAACTGATCTTATGGTTCGGAGAAGGTAAGTATGTCATAAAAGCACTGGAGCTGAAAATGCTGCATGCACCTCTGACACCGGAGCAGCAGGAAAAATACAATGCACGATTTGCAGCTCCGGAACCGGAAGAAGCAGTGCAGGAGGAACAGCAGCCTTCTATGCCGATCGAGATCAAATCTGTAGAAGCTGCAGGTGTGATCACAGCAGAAATTCCGACAAAAGAAGTTGAAGCGGAAATAGAAGCTGAAAATTTATACCCGCAGGAAGAGGTGCAGGCAGAGGAAGAGTCTGAAGAAGCGGAAATTCCTGCTGAAAGTGAAAATATGGAATCTGCAGATTCTGATGAGGCAGAAGCGGACGAAGACGCTGATATGAAGATCGTAAGTCCTGATATTGATGATATCCATGTAAAAACAATTGATGTCGGTGATGAATACAGTACGATCAATCTGCAGGAAGCACTTGCAAAGAATATAGCGGAAATGCTTGCAGAAGAGGATATGGAAGCATCCGATGCAACAAAGGCACTTCCGGTGGATTCCATTTTCCAGGCAACAACACAGAAAATAGATGATATGCCTGCTTTCAGAGAAGAAGAGAAGAAAGCAGAGCAGGAAGTAAAGCCGGAGCCGAAATCTGTGGAAGAAGAAACTAAGGAAACAGAAGATTCTGAGCAGAATACCGAGTCTGCAGAAGTGTCAGAAATTTCAGCAGAAGAGAAACCGGAGAAAATCGAAGAAACAGAAGAGGAACCGGAAGAGAAAGTTTCTGAGAATGAAATATCGGAAGAAATTCCGGAAACAGAAGAACTGGAAGAAATAGATGAAACAGAGCCTGTAGAGGAGATGGCAGAAGAACCGGAATCTGCAGAAGAACAAGAAGCGGAACAGGAAGCTGCAGAGGAAGACGATGCTGAACCTGTAGAAATAACAGAGATTTCCACAGAAGAAAAATCAGAAGAAGAAGTTTCAGAAAATGAAGTATCGGAAGAAATCAAACCGCTTCTGTTCGGTGGGGACAAACCATTACCGGAAGCGCTGATCCAGGCAGTCCAGACTGTTGCAATGGAAGCAGCGAAGGAAGCAGCCAAAGAGGCTGCAAAGCAGGCAGCACAGGAAGTGGCACATGAAGCAGTAGAAGCCATTAAAGAAATGACGCCTGCCAAAGAGGTTGCTGAAGAAGAAACAGAAGCAGAAACCATTAAGGAAGAAGAAACACTTGTAAAAGAGCCGGAACCGATGGTAGAGAAGCAGATCACCGGTCAGCTCAGCTTTGCGGATATTATGGCAGAATGGGAAGAAACCAAGAAAGCCAATGAAGAAAAGCATTTACAGGAAATGAAACAACGGGTCTTAGAGCAGACAGGTCCTCTCTTATCGGATTTTGATGCAGCGGCAAGAGCCAGTGTACAGTCAGATCTGGATATGATCAATCCGGTTCTTGATGTATTTTCCGATACAGATGATCTTGCTACGGAAGTAGAAGATGCATTGAAAGAAGAGTCGGCAGAAGAAAAGACTGAGACAGAAGAACCTGTTGAACCGGAAGAACCTGTCATAGAAGATATCGATCTGCCTGAAGAGGAATCCGTAGAAGAGATCGTTACATCTGTGGAGCAGACAGATTATGTGGCAGAACCTGAACAGGAAGAATCTGCAGCAGAAGCTG